>NZ_JBEYVP010000007.1:0-309699 GCF_040644035.1 Streptomyces sp. NPDC047042
CTGAGACCTGATGCCGAGCCGATTGTGGTGAAGTGGATGATCCTATGCTGTCGAGAAAAGCCTCTAGCGAGTTTCATGGCGGCCCGTACCCTAAACCGACTCAGGTGGTCAGGTAGAGAATACCGAGGCGTTCGGGTGAACTATGGTTAAGGAACTCGGCAAAATGCCCCCGTAACTTCGGGAGAAGGGGGGCCACGCTTGGTGAGGAGACTTGCTCTCCGAGCTGGGGGTGGCCGCAGAGACCAGCGAGAAGCGACTGTTTACTAAAAACACAGGTCCGTGCGAAGCCGTAAGGCGATGTATACGGACTGACGCCTGCCCGGTGCTGGAACGTTAAGGGGACCGGTTAGTCACATTTCGGTGTGGCGAAGCTGAGAACTTAAGCGCCAGTAAACGGCGGTGGTAACTATAACCATCCTAAGGTAGCGAAATTCCTTGTCGGGTAAGTTCCGACCTGCACGAATGGCGTAACGACTTCTCGACTGTCTCAACCATAGGCCCGGTGAAATTGCACTACGAGTAAAGATGCTCGTTTCGCGCAGCAGGACGGAAAGACCCCGGGACCTTTACTACAGTTTGATATTGGTGTTCGGTTCGGCTTGTGTAGGATAGCTGGGAGACTGTGAAGCGGGCACGCCAGTGCTTGTGGAGTCGTCGTTGAAATACCAGTCTGGTCGTGCTGGATGTCTAACCTGGGTCCGTGATCCGGATCAGGGACAGTGTCTGATGGGTAGTTTAACTGGGGCGGTTGCCTCCTAAAGAGTAACGGAGGCGCCCAAAGGTTCCCTCAGCCTGGTTGGCAATCAGGTGTTGAGTGTAAGTGCACAAGGGAGCTTGACTGTGAGACCGACGGGTCGAGCAGGGACGAAAGTCGGGACTAGTGATCCGGCGGTGGCTTGTGGAAGCGCCGTCGCTCAACGGATAAAAGGTACCCCGGGGATAACAGGCTGATCTTCCCCAAGAGTCCATATCGACGGGATGGTTTGGCACCTCGATGTCGGCTCGTCGCATCCTGGGGCTGGAGTCGGTCCCAAGGGTTGGGCTGTTCGCCCATTAAAGCGGTACGCGAGCTGGGTTTAGAACGTCGTGAGACAGTTCGGTCCCTATCCGCTGCGCGCGCAGGAACATTGAGAAGGGCTGTCCCTAGTACGAGAGGACCGGGACGGACGAACCTCTGGTGTGCCAGTTGTTCTGCCAAGGGCATGGCTGGTTGGCTACGTTCGGGAGGGATAACCGCTGAAAGCATCTAAGCGGGAAGCCTGCTTCGAGATGAGTGTTCCCACCTCCTTGAGAGGGTAAGGCTCCCAGTAGACGACTGGGTTGATAGGCCAGATCTGGAAGCCCGGTAACGGGTGGAGGTGACTGGTACTAATAGGCCGAGGGCTTGTCCTCAGTTGCTCGCGTCCACTGTGTTGGTTCTGAAACCACGAACAACCCCACGTTTCACAGAGCGTGGTGCGGTTGAAGTGTTTCATAGTGTTTCGGTGGTCATAGCGTGAGGGAAACGCCCGGTTACATTCCGAACCCGGAAGCTAAGCCTCACAGCGCCGATGGTACTGCAGGGGGGACCCTGTGGGAGAGTAGGACACCGCCGAACAAATATTGGGAAAAGCCCCGCACCGGGTTACCGGTACGGGGCTTTTCTGTGTTTCAGGGGAGTTTGGATAATGGTGCCTCCCTTGAGAGAGGCACCATTCAGAGGCGGCCTGCTGCTTTCAGGGCCAGATATGCGTCCGCCAGTGCCGGTGCCAGGTCATTCGGGGTGGCGTCGACAATCGTGACGCCATGGCGGCGGAGTTGTTCGGCGGTTCGCTGACGTTCCGTCTGTGCCTGGGCGGCAGCTGCGGCCTCGTACACCGCTTCTGTGTTTCCTCGGGACGCTGCCATTTTTGCGATGTGCGGGTCGGCCACCGAGGCGACGAGGACTGTGTGGCGTTGGGTCAGTTGCGGGAGGACCGGGAGGAGGCCCTCTTCGATGGGAGCCGTGTCGAGGCTCGTCAGGAGGACGATCAGGGAGCGTCGGGGGGCCGTGCGGAGAGTGGTGGCCGCGAGGCTGCGGGCGTCCGTTTCGATGAGTTCGGGCTCCAGGGTGGCCATCGCGTTGACCAGGGAGGGGAGGACGTCGGCTGCGGCGCGGCCCTGGACCAGGGCCCGTACTCGGCGGTCGTACGCGAGGAGGTCCACGCGGTCGCCGGCTCGGGAGGCCAGGGCTGCCAGGAGGAGGGCCGCGTCCATGGAGGCGTCCAGGCGGGGGACGTCGCCCACGCGGCCCGCCGACGTACGGCCGGTGTCGAGGACCAGGAGGATGTGACGGTCGCGTTCGGGACGCCAGGTGCGTACCGCGACCGTGGACTGGCGGGCGGTGGCACGCCAGTCGATGGAACGGGTGTCGTCACCGGGGACGTACTCGCGCAGGCTGTCGAATTCCGTGCCTTCGCCGCGGGTCAGGACGCTGGTGCGGCCGTCGAGTTCGCGCAGGCGGGCGAGTTTCGAGGGAAGGTGCTTGCGGCTGGTGAACGGGGGCAGCACGCGTACCGTCCAGGGGACGTTGTGGCTGCCCTGGCGGGCGAAGAGGCCCAGTGGGCCGTACGAGCGGACTGTTACGCGGTCGGCCTGGCGGTCGCCTCTGCGGGTGGGGCGTAGGCGGGTGGTGGCGCGGCGGCGTTCGCCGGCCGGGACCGTCAATCGGTGGCGGGAGGCCTCGATCTCGGTGCCGGACTCCCAGCTGCTGGGGGGCCAGGCGTCGCGGAGGCGTGCGCGGAGCAGGCGGCCGGACGGGTTGGTGACGGTGAGCGTGACGTCCGCTGATTCGCCCAGGCGTGCGGATGTGTCGCCGGAGCGGGTGAGGCCGAGGCGGCGAACGGGGGCTGCCAGGGCGTAGTCGCAGGCGCAGGCGATCGCCAGGGGGCCGTTGACGGCGAGGAGACCCGTCCAGCTGGGCTCGAGGAGGCCGATGGGGAGCGAGCCCAGGGCCGCCAAGAGGGCGGCGCGGCCGGTGAGGGGCATCAGCGGGGGACGGGGACGTGGGCGAGGATGGCGTTGATGACCGAGTCGGCCGTCACGCCCTCCATCTCGGCCTCCGGGCGGAGTTGCACGCGGTGGCGGAGGGTGGGCAGGGCGAGTGCCTTGACGTCGTCGGGGATGACGTAGTCGCGGCCTGTCAGCCAGGCCCAGGCCCTGGACGTCGCCAGGAGGGCTGTGGCGCCTCGGGGGGAGACGCCCAGGGTGAAGGACGGGGATTCGCGGGTGGCGCGGCAGATGTCCACCACGTAGGCGGTGATCTCGGGGGAGACCGTCGTCTTGGCGACGGCGGCGCGGGCCGCTTCCAGGTCTGCCGGGCCGGCCACGGGGCGTATGCCGGCGGCGCGCAGGTCGCGCGGGTTGAAGCCCTCGGCGTGGCGGGTCAGGACGTCGATCTCGTCCTGGCGGGTGGGGAGGGGGATCGTGAGCTTGAGGAGGAAACGGTCCAGCTGGGCCTCGGGGAGGGGGTACGTGCCCTCGTACTCGACCGGGTTCTGGGTCGCCGCGACCAGGAAGGGGTCGGGGAGGGGGCGCGGGGTGCCGTCGACTGTGACCTGGCGTTCCTCCATGGCTTCCAGGAGGGACGACTGGGTCTTCGGGGGCGTGCGGTTGATCTCGTCCGCGAGGAGGAGGTTGGTGAAGACCGGGCCCGGCTGGAAGGAGAACTCCGCCGTGCGCGTGTCGTAGACGAGGGAGCCGGTGATGTCGCTGGGCATCAGGTCCGGGGTGAACTGGACGCGCTTGGTGTCGAGTTCGAGTGCGGAGGCGAGTGCCCGTACGAGCAGCGTCTTGGCTACTCCGGGGACTCCTTCGAGGAGGACGTGTCCGCGGCAGAGGAGGGCGACGACGAGGCCGGTCACGGCGGGGTCCTGGCCGACCACGGCTTTCGCGATCTCGGCGCGCAGGGCTTCCAGGGAGGCCCGGGCGGCGCCCGGATCCCCGGTGATCCCGGCGTTGTCAGTGGTCGGGTCCATCATGGACGGCGTACCTCTCTTTCGAGGGCGTCGAGCTGGTCGGCGAGGGAGATGAGGGCGGCGTCGTCGCTGGGCGGCGGGCCGAAGAGGAGGGTGTGCAGGGCCTGTCCGTCGCTGGGGTTCTGGAGCTGGGCGGACAGGGCGGGGAGCAGGGACTCGGGTGCGTGCGCCTGGGTCGCGGGGACGCCTACGAGGGGGGCGAGGCGGGTGCGGGTGGTGGAGCGAAGAGCGGCTGCCGCGCGGTCGCGGGCGTTGGTCTTGCGGTAGAGGCGGGCGCGGCCTTCGACGGTTTCGGAGGCGCGGATCGCCACGGGGAGACGTTCGGGTACGAGGGGGCCGAGTCGGCGTGCCCGCCAGAGGGCGGCGAGGGCTGCGGCGAAGAAGAGTTGCAGGGTGCCCCAGAGCCAGCCCGAGGGGAGCAGGTCGAGGAAGTCGCGTTGGCCCGAGTCGGTGAGCGAGTCGTCGGAGAGCGAGGGGAGGTACCAGACCAGGTGGGGGCGGGAACCGAGCAGTTGCAGGGCGAGCGAGGCGTTGCCGTGCTCGTCGAGACGGTCGTTGTAGAGGATGTCGGGGGCGCCGAGCACGACGGTGTCGCCGTTTCCGTCGGCCGCGGGGAGGCGTACGAGGGTGGGCAGGCCGTCGCTCGGGTAGCAGGCGTCGGCGCCGGGGGCGGTCGTGTCGTAGCGGAAGCCTCCGGTGTCCGCGTTGCCCGCGCGGCGGGCGGCGGGCAGGTCGCAGTCGGGGGAGAGCTTCGAGTCGAGGCTGATCGCGAGGTCGGCGGTGACGCCGGGGGCGAGTGTTCCGACGGAGGGGCTGTCGGGGGCGATCAGGACGGTGCGTCCGCCGGAGTTCGCCGTCGCCGTGTGCAGTCGCCGCTGTTGGGGGTCGGTCAGCAGGTCGGGGACGGCGATCAGGAGGGTGGTGTCGGCGTCGGCTGCGGCGGTCGCCTGGGCGAGGGTGGTGACCACGCGCGTGGACACGCCCCGGTCGGCGAGCAGGGTGGCGACGGCGCGGCTGCCGTGGGGGTCGGCGGAACGCGGGTCGAGGCCGCCGCGCTCGGCGCCGGAGTTGATCACCGCGATGGTGACGGCGGCCACCAGGAGGAGGACGACGGCGAGGATGACGCCTCGCGTGCGGGTCCAGACCTGGCGGGCGGTGGGCGAGGCCGAGGTGGAGGCGGGGAGCAGCGTGGCCTCGGTGCTCATTCGGGGGCTCCCTGGTGGGCGTTGGGGGCCTTGCTGGGGGTGCTGCTGCTGGTCGCGAGGGCCGGTTTCGCGCGTTCGAGGTCGCTGTCGAGTTCTGTGAGCCGGCGGTACATCTGGGGGGAGGCGCTGCGTCCGCCGTATGTCACGTCGTCGAAGTCGCGGGCGGCGGTGCGGAGGCGGTCGGTGTGGGCCGGGAGGGCGCGGCCGGCTTCCGCCGCTGCCTCGTCGGCGGTGCGGCCGGGCCGGATGTCGAGCAGGGCGCGTTCCTCCAGGGCGCGGACGACGGCGCGCATGCGTTCCTGGACGGCCTGGTTCCAGTGGCCCTGGGCGGCGTGTGCCTCGGCGGCGGCGCGGTGTTCGGCGGCGCTGCGGGGGCGGTCGTCGAAGAGCACGGCGGAGGAGGTGGGGCCGGGGCGGGGGCTGCCCAGGCGCCACCACAGGGCGCCGATCACGGCGGCGACGGCGAGGAGGATCACCACCAGCCCGACGGTTCCTCCGGGGGTCGCGGTGGAGGTCGCGGTGAAGAGCCGGCCGAGCCAGTCCCAGAAGGCGTCCATGGCCCGTTGGAGCAGGCCGGGGTCGTTCTCGTGGTACATGCGCTTGGACAGCTCGCGCCGGGCCGCCTCCCGCGCGGGATCACGCGGGATCGTCAGCGGCGGGTCGTCGGCGGACAACGCCAGTACGGCGGTGTCGCCGGCCCGCAGCAGGGCTCGTACGGCTGCTTCGGCGGTGTGCGGCAGGGCCGGCACCGCGGTGAGGAATCCCCCCGTCGGGCTCACCGCATCAGCTCCCCGGGGTGGCGCCCGGCGCGCCGGAGCCGGTGTCCTGGACGCCTGCGGCGCGAGCCAGGTCGAGGTCGAGGGCCTCGCGGCGGATGCGCTGGTCGATGTAGAGGAGCACGGTCACGCCCGCGGTGATGGGGAGGGTGAGCGTGGAGCCGATCACCGAGCCGATGCCGCTGACGATCAGGAAGGTCCAGCCGTAGCCGCCCGTGCCGTTGAGGAAGTCGCTGACGCCGTCCCCGGTGAGGGCCGCGGCGATGAACGTGAACGGGAGGACGACGAGGGACGAGACGATCATCGCGATGATCCCGGCGAGGAGTTGGATGCCGAGGACGCGCCACCAGGAGCCGCGGACGAGTTTCGCGGATCGGCCGATCGACTTCGTGATGCTCTGCTTCTCCAGCATCAGGGCCGGCGAGGCGAGGGAGAAGCGGATCATCAGCCACAGCGCGACGAGGGATGCGCAGAAGCCACCGAAGACGGCGAGGGCGGCGCCGCCGCCCTTCGAGGCCGAGAAGGCCACGAGGAGGCCGGGGGCGGTGCCTACGGCGATGACCGCTATGACGGTGAGCATCAGCAGGAAGATGAGGCCGAAGAGCTTCGGGATCTGCGGGCGGGCGTCCCGCCAGGCCTCGCCGAGGGTGACGGATTTGCCGAGTACGGCGCGGCTGGTCACGGTGGTGAGCAGTGCCGTCGCGATGACGGTGCCGATCACGGAGATCACGAAGAGGGCACCGGAGCTGAGCAGGGCGTCGCCCATGGCGCGGCTCAGTTCGTCGAGGCTCGCGCTCGGGTCGTTGAGGGAGTCGACGCTCGTGGTGTCGTCCAGGAAGAAGCCCTGGAGGAGGACCGCGACGATCTCCGTGACGACCGCGACGGTGAGGGAGATGCCCAGCACGGTGCGCCAGTGGGCGCGCATGGTGGAGACGGCGCCGTCGAGGATCTCGCCGACGCCGAGGGGGCGCAGCGGGATCACGCCGGGCTTGGCCGCGGGCGGGGGGCCGCCCCAGTTGCCTCCCCAGCCGGGGTAGCCGCCGGGCGGGCCGTATCCGCCGTAGCCTCCCGGGCCTGCGGGGCCGCCGTACCCTCCGGGGGCGCCGGGGGGTGTGCCGCCCCAGCCGGGGCCCGGGGGCGGTGGTGGTGCCTGACCGGGGCCGGGGCCCTGGGGGCCGGTGGGGGCGGACCACTGGGCGGGCGGCGGCTGCTCCTTGGACCAGTTCGGGCCGGAGGCGGGGGCGTCGGGGCGTGGCTGGTTCGCGGATTCCGCGGGCTTCGTGGGATCAGGGCGGTCTGCGGGGGCGGACGCGTCGGGCTGCTGCCCTTCGGAGGGGGCAGATCCGGGCGAGGCCCAGCCCGGAGTGTCGTTCATCGTCGCTCCTTCACGGTGCCCGTCCGCGTTCGCGGCAGGTTGGCAGCCATCGTGCCATGGGGAGAGTTGCGGGGGATCGGCCCCCGTAGGGGCTTGGCTCCTTCAATAGTGCGACGCGGAGGGGGCAGACTGGGTGGATGGCTGATCAGTACGCGCAAATCCGCGAGGACAACCGGCCCACCGGGATACCGGCGATCCGCTGGGAGGAACCTCCCGAGGGTCCTGTGCTGGTGCTTCTCGACCAGACGAGACTGCCGGCCGAGGAGGTCGAGCTGGTCTGTACGGACGCGCCCGCGCTGGTGGCGGCGATCCGTTCGCTGGCCGTGCGCGGGGCGCCGCTGCTCGGAATCGCGGGGGCGTACGGGGTCGCGCTCGCCGCCGTGCGCGGCTTCGACGTGGACGAGGCGGCCGAGGCGTTGGCGCAGGCCAGGCCCACCGCGGTGAACCTCGCTGTCGGGGTCCGCAGGGCTCTGGGCGCGTACCGGGCCGAGCTTGCCGGGGGCGGTGACCGGGAGCAGGCGGCCGGGGCCGCGCTGGACGCCGCGCGGGCGCTGCACCGGGAGGACGCCGAGGCCAGTGCGCGGATGGCGGTGCACGGGCTGGCGCTGCTGGACGAGTTGCTGCCCGGCGGCGGGCACCGGCTGCTCACGCACTGCAACACCGGTTCGCTGGTGTCGGGTGGTGAGGGGACGGCGTTCGCGGTGGCGCTGGCAGCGCATCGGGCAGGGCGGCTGCGCAGGCTCTGGGTGGACGAAACGCGTCCGTTGCTGCAAGGTGCTCGCCTGACGGCGTATGAGGCGGCGCGCAGCGGAATGGCGTACACCTTGCTCACGGACAACGCCGCGGGTTCCTTGTTCGCCGCGGGTCAGGTGGACGCGGTGCTGATCGGGGCCGATCGGATCGCGGCCGACGGTTCGGTGGCGAACAAGGTGGGGAGCTATCCGCTCGCCGTGCTGGCCCGGTACCACCACGTGCCGTTCATCGTGGTGGCGCCGGTGACGACGGTGGATCCGGACACCCCCGACGGGGCGTCCATCGAGGTGGAACAGCGTGCCGGGCACGAGGTGACGGAGATCGCGGCGCCGCAGGTGCCGGTGGCGGGAGTGGAAGCGGGAGGCGGGATACCGGTGGCACCCCTGGGGACCCAGGCGTACAACCCGGCGTTCGATGTGACGCCTCCCGAGTTGGTGACGGCGATCGTCACCGAAGCGGGTGTTGTTTCGCCCGTGACGGCTGAGGCGCTGGCAGAGCTGTGTGACAGGTCACGACAGGTAACGATTTAGTTAATGGGATGATGTCGTTTATGAAGGGACGAGTCCTTGTCGTCGATGACGACACCGCACTGGCCGAGATGCTCGGCATTGTGTTGCGTGGTGAAGGTTTTGAGCCGTCTTTCGTAGCTGACGGCGACAAGGCGCTGGCCGCTTTCCGTGAGTCCAAGCCCGATCTGGTGCTCCTGGACCTGATGCTTCCCGGCCGGGACGGTATCGAGGTGTGCCGCCTGATCAGGGCGGAGTCCGGGGTGCCGATCGTGATGCTCACGGCCAAGAGCGACACCGTCGATGTCGTGGTGGGCCTGGAGTCGGGTGCCGATGACTACATCGTGAAGCCGTTCAAGCCGAAGGAGCTGGTCGCCCGGATCCGGGCGCGGCTGCGGCGGTCGGAGGAGCCTGCGCCGGAGCAGCTGGCCATAGGCGACCTGCTGATCGATGTCGCCGGTCACTCCGTGAAGCGGGACGGGCAGTCGATCGCGCTGACGCCTCTGGAGTTCGATCTGCTGGTGGCGCTCGCGCGCAAGCCGTGGCAGGTGTTCACGCGTGAAGTGCTTCTCGAGCAGGTCTGGGGGTACCGCCACGCGGCGGACACCCGGCTGGTCAACGTCCATGTGCAGCGGCTGCGTTCCAAGGTCGAGAAGGACCCGGAGCGGCCGGAGATCGTGGTGACCGTCCGTGGCGTCGGGTACAAGGCAGGACCGAGCTGACATGTCCGGGGACAGTGCCGCTTCGCCCCCCGGGCGTTCCGGGGGCCGTGCGGGGCGGCCTGTCGGGCGGCAGAAGGTGAGCAGGGCCGGCTCCGGCTGGCGGCAGTTCTTCGAGGGCGGGCTGCTTCAGGGCGGTGTCCAGGGCAGCCCGGTCCTTCGGCTGTTCATGCGCTGGGTGCGGCGGCCGCTGCTGCCCGTCATGCGGTTGTGGCGGCGCAACATCCAGCTCAAGGTCGTCGTCACGACGCTGCTGATGTCGCTCGGAGTCGTGCTGCTGCTCGGCTTCGTGGTCATCGGGCAGGTGCGCAACGGGCTTCTGGACGCCAAGGTGAAGGCCTCGCAGAGCCAGGCCGCGGGTGGGTTCACGGCGGCCAAGCTGCGGGCGGACGCGGCGGCCAGCGCCGGCGGGGACGACGGTTCCGGTACGGGAGGCCGCCCCGCGCAGAGCCCCATCCAGTGGATGAGCGACCTGGTGGAGTCCCTCTCCAGCGGCGGCCAGGGCGCCTTCGACGTCGTGACGCTCCCGGTCGGTCCGGCGGGCGACGACAGCGGCAGCGGTCGCGGGCCGCGTGCCTCCGGCGGGGTGGACCCGACGGCGAGCGTGCCCGAGGCGCTGCGCGCGCGGGCCGACAGCAGCCCGCTGATGGCCCAGAGCTACACCCGTATCACCTACACCAACGGCAGCGCGTCGCAGCCTGCGCTGATCATCGGCAAGCAGGTCGACGACCCGAACGGCGACCCGTACCAGCTGTACTACCTCTTCCCGCTGACGCAGGAGGAGAAGTCGCTGAGCCTGGTCAAGGGGACGCTGGCGACGGCCGGGCTGTTCGTCGTCGTCCTTCTGGGGGCCATCGCCTGGCTCGTGGTGCGGCAGGTCGTCACGCCGGTGCGGATGGCGGCGGGGATCGCCGAACGGCTGTCCGCCGGGCGGCTGCAGGAACGGATGAAGGTCACCGGTGAGGACGACATCGCGCGGCTCGGCGAGGCCTTCAACAAGATGGCGCAGAATCTGCAGCTGAAGATCCAGCAGCTGGAGGAGCTGTCGCGGATGCAGCGCCGGTTCGTGTCCGACGTGTCGCACGAACTGCGGACGCCGCTGACGACCGTACGGATGGCCGCCGATGTCATCCATGACGCGCGCGTGGACTTCGATCCGGTGACCGCCCGGTCGGCCGAACTGCTCGCCGATCAGCTGGACCGCTTCGAGACGCTCCTCGCGGACCTGCTGGAGATCAGCCGGTTCGACGCGGGCGCGGCGGCGCTGGAGGCCGAGCCGATAGACCTCAGGCAGGTCGTACGGCGGGTGGTGAGCGGTGCCGAGCCGCTGGCCGAGCGCAAGGGGACGACCGTACGGGTGGTGGGCGACCAGCAGCCCGTCGTGGCGGAGGCCGACGCGCGCCGCGTGGAGCGGGTGCTGCGCAACCTCGTCGTCAACGCCGTGGAGCACGGCGAGGGCAAGGACGTCGTCGTGAAGCTGGCCGCCGCGGGCGGCGCTGTCGCGGTGGCCGTGCGGGACTACGGGGTCGGGCTGAAGCCCGGTGAGGCGACCCGGGTCTTCAGCCGCTTCTGGCGGGCCGACCCGGCACGCGCGCGTACCACCGGCGGTACGGGCCTCGGCCTGTCCATCGCGCTGGAGGACGCCCGGCTGCACGGCGGCTGGCTGCAGGCGTGGGGCGAGCCGGGCGGTGGTTCGCAGTTCCGGCTGACGCTGCCGCGCACCGCCGACGAGCCCCTGCGGGGTTCACCGATACCGCTGGAGCCCAAGGACTCACGGCGCCATCGGGAGCTCGGCGACGCCGGTCTGCCCTACGGCGGCGGTGACAAGCTCGCCACGGTCCCGGTGGGGACGGCGGCCGTCGAACAGCGGCCGATAGCGCCGCGGCTCGCCGCCGTGGCCCCGTCGGCCGATCCGACGGCGCTGCCCGGCAGCGGCGCCCGTGTGGTGCCGCGCACGGGCGGCGGGGCGCGCCGCGACGGTGTGGCCGGTACGGAGTCGCAGTCCTCGGACAGAGCGTCCTCGGACGCCGGGACCGAGCGTGTGGATGAGTAAGGGGAGGCATGTCGTGGGCCCTGACCGCGAGCGGGACGGTCGGCGGCGG
This sequence comes from Streptomyces sp. NPDC047042, assembly GCF_040644035.1. NCBI lineage: Bacteria > Bacillati > Actinomycetota > Actinomycetes > Kitasatosporales > Streptomycetaceae > Streptomyces > Streptomyces sp. NPDC047042. The sequence goes on from NZ_JBEYVP010000007.1 coordinate 11,432, forward strand.
GAAACGGTTCGCGCGGTGGTGTACGCAGCCTGTGGCGCCGTACTGCTGGCCGGATGCGCCTCGATGCCCGACAGCGGGGATCTGCGCGGAGTCGAGTCCACGCCCCGGCAGGACGCGCAGGTACGGGTCTTCGCCCTGCCGCCCCACGAGAACGCCCCGCCCGGGCAGATCGTCCAGGGCTTCCTGGAGGCGCTGACCAGCGACGATCCGCACTACGAGACGGCGCGCAAGTACCTGACGGCGCAGGCCGCGAAGAGCTGGCGCCCCGACGCGTCGACCACGGTCCTGGACGGCGGGCCCACCGCCGACGCCGTCCACGCGGGCGGCCGCGACGACACCGACGACTACGCGTCCACACTGACCGGCGGCAGGTTCGCCACGCTCGACTCCCAGCAGTCGTACGAACCGGCCGACGGGCAGTACCGGGCGACGCTGCATCTGACGCGGGAGAAGAAGAGCGGGCAGTGGCGGATCGACGATCTGCCGCAGGGCGTCGTCATGGGCAAGTCGGACTTCCTGCGCAACTACACGTCCGTCAACAAGTACTACTTCGCTTCGAACACGCCGTCGCAGGTGGACGCGCAACTCGTGTCGGTCGCCGATCCGGTCTACGTCCGCAAGAAGGTCGACCCGATGACGCAGACGGTGAGTTCGCTGATCGAGGGCCCCTCGCGCTGGCTGGGACCGGTCGTCAGGTCGAGTTTCCCGACCGGCACGGCGCTGAAGAAGGGCGTCACCTCGCTGGCACCCGACGACCAGAACCGGCTGACGGTGCCGCTCAACGACAAGGCGAACCGGGTCGGGTCGGCCAAGTGCACCGAGATGGCCGCCCAGCTCCTCTACACCCTGCAGGACCTGACGCCCACGGGTGTCGACGAGGTCGCCCTGCAGCGCGCCAACGGCTCCCAGCTGTGCGTCCTCGACAAGAACGGGGCCGAGACCGTCGCCGCGCGCGGTGTGGTGCAACGGCCCGAGTTCCAGTACTTCATCGACGCCAAGCACCGTCTCGTACGCGTGTCCGGCAATGACAGTCCCGCCGCCGACGTCACCCCGGTGCCGGGCGCGCTCGGCGAGGGCGTCAAGCAGTTGCGATCGGCGGCGGTCTCGCGCGACGAGGAGACCGCGGCCGGGGTCTCGCTGGACGGGAGCATGCTGTACGTCGGGTCGCTGGTGTCGGGCGGATCGCTCGGGGAGCCCGTGCTGACCAGCCAGGGGGCCACCAAGGTCGACCGGCTGACCACGCCCAGCTGGGACGGCGACGGCGACCTGTGGGTGGCCGACCGCGATCCCAAGAAGCCCCGGCTGCTGCTCCTGGCCAAGGGCGCCGGTGAGCCGCTGGAGGTCAGGACGCCGGGGCTCGACGGGCGTATCGAAGCGGTACGGGTGGCCGCCGACGGGGTCCGGATCGCGCTCATCGTGGAGAAGGGCGGCCAGCGGTCCCTGTACGTCGGGCGGATCGAGCGGGACGAGCGGGCGGCGTCGGCGTCGGCGTCGGACGGGGCGCCGAAGGGGAAGTTGCCGGCGGAACCGGGTCGGGCGGCGGGGCAGAAGGCCGGTGAGCGGTCGGTCGTGTCGGTCCTCGAACTGGATTCCGTGACACCGCAGTTGGAGGAGGTCACCGCCATGTCGTGGGCCGGGGACAGCCGGCTCGTGGTGGTGGGGCGTGAGCAGGGCGGCGTGCAGCAGATGGGCTATGTGCAGGTCGACGGCTCGACGCCGGTGGGGTCGGCGCCTGCCGCGCTGACCGGCGTGAAGGGCATCGCCGCGTCCGAGGACGAGAGGATGCCGCTGGTGGCGTACTCGGAGGAGGACGGCATCGTGCGGCTGCTGTCCGGTGCCAAGTGGCAGAAGCTGGTCGAGGGCGGGTCGGCTCCGGTCTATCCGGGGTGAGTGGCCTCGCCGGGCGGTGATCCGACCCGGTGTGTGTTGGCGGCCCGTCGGAACTCCGGCGGGCCGTCGGCGTTTCCGGGTGCTGCCGGTGGCGTGTCCGGGGGTGCCCGCCGGGGCGTGGAGTTGGCCGGGGGCGTTGTCCACAGGGGGTTATCCACAGGGGTGGCCGAGTCGCCTCGGTGTTGGCAGAGTGGTCCGCATGCGGGGGTGGTGGCAGGACCTCGGTGACCTGGTGCTGCCGGCCGAGTGCGGAGGCTGTGGGACGCCTCGCACGGTGCTCTGCCCGGCGTGCCGTGCCGCCCTCACCGGGGCCGTACCGAGCCGGGTGCGACCGGTGCCCGAACCGCTCGGGCTGCCGGTGGTGCACGCGGCGACCCGGTACGCGGACGAGGTGCGCGCGGTGCTCCTCGCGCACAAGGAAAGGGGTGCGCTGGCACTCGCGGGGCCGCTCGGGACGGCGCTGGCGGGAGCTGTGCGGGCAGGGCTCGACGAGCCGCCGCCCGGTCGCCGGGGCGTGCTGCTCGTTCCCGTGCCGTCCGCACGGCGGGCCGTACGGGCTCGAGGGCATGATCCCGCTCGGCGGATCGCGCTCGCCGCGGCGGGCGACCTGCGCGCGTCCGGTACGCCGGCGCGGGTGCTGGCGGTGCTGCGGCAGCGGCGTGGTGTGGCCGACCAGGCGGGCCTCAACTCCCGGCAGCGGCTGGACAATCTCGCGGGCGCGCTGAGCGTCGCCCCCGGGGGCGGACGGCTGCTGGCCGGGGCCGGCGCGATCGTCCTGGTCGACGATCTCATGACGACCGGAGCCTCGCTCGCCGAGGCCGCGCGTGCCGTACGGGAGGCGGTCGGGGGCGGGGAGGCGGCGGCGGGAAGGAGGGAATGGGAGGGAGAGGTGGGAGACGTGAGAAGAGTGGGAAACGCCGTGTACGCGGACGTGGGGCGGGAAGTCAGAGGGCAGCGAGGTACGGGAGCCGCCTTCGGAGGCATGATCTGCGCTGCTGTGGTCGCGGCGGCGCCTGATTCCTTCGAAATAAACTGGAACTGACACCTAACTTGCATCGTTGCAGGTAGTGAGAGGGTCAATTCACTGGAACGGAGGTACGCGGCAGTAGAGGGTGACGACATACGTCCGGGCGAGATATGTTCGGTTGTGAGGGAAAGCCGCAGGCCACACCTCGCAAAACCGAATGCCGTGCTGCGGGTTTTCGTTAATCACCCCGGCCGACGGAGTGGGGATCTTGCCCATGGGGGAGGAGGAGGTGGAAGTCACCGAGTCCGAGGTTCCGGGGTACGCCGGAGCCTGGTGCAAAAGGGAGACGCTCCGCCACTGAAGCGGGGCGATCCGGGAACGGAGTTCTGCGTGGACATCGTCGTCAAGGGACGCAAGACCGAGGTGCCCGAGCGGTTCCGGAAGCACGTGGCCGAGAAGCTGAAGCTGGACAGAATCCAGAAGCTCGACGGCAAAGTGATCAGCCTCGACGTCGAGGTGTCCAAGGAGCCCAACCCCCGGCAGGCCGACCGCTCAGACCGAGTGGAGATCACGCTTCACTCCCGCGGTCCGGTGATCCGGGCGGAAGCAGCGGCAAGCGACCCGTACGCGGCACTCGACCTCGCGGCCGACAAGCTCGAGGCCCGGCTGCGCAAGCAGCACGACAAGCGTTACACCCGCCGAGGCGCCGGCCGGCTGACAGCCGCCGAGGTCGCCGACCACGTCCCGGACGCGGCAACGCTGAACGGCAATGGACACCCCGTCCACGAGGAAGACGCGGACGGCGTGCCAGTCAAGAGGATCGGCTCGCTGGAAGTGAAGGGCGAAGGCCCCCTCATCGTCCGCGAGAAGACCCACGTCGCCTCCCCGATGACGCTTGACCAGGCCCTCTACGAGATGGAACTGGTCGGGCACGACTTCTACCTGTTCGTCGACTCCGAGACCAAGGAACCGAGTGTCGTCTACCGACGGCACGCCTACGACTACGGCGTGATCCACCTCAACACGGACCCGATGGTCGCCAACCAGGCGCACTCCCCCGCGGCGGGTGGCACGCTGGGAGGCTGACCGCCCCCGGTGACAGCCGAGCGGGTGCCCCTGGAGCGCGCGTGCGCCCCCAGGGGCACCCGTGTGCGACCCCTCAGCGGTCCGCACTGTCACCGCAGCGTGGCCCGGGCATGGAATCATGGCCGCAACGGCTCAACCGGTGGGCCGTTGCCTTGGGTTGGCGATGGCACAGGACCACAGGCCACAGCCTTCAGGGGGAGGAACGATGGCGGACAGCTTCGGACCGATGCAGGTCGGGCATGCCCACGACGGCGTGACCGAGCCGGGCCCGGACGCGGACACCTCGCGCAAGGAGCCGATCAGAGTCCTTGTCGTGGACGACCATGCGCTCTTCCGCCGTGGACTGGAGATCGTGCTCGCGGCCGAGGAGGACATCCAGGTCGTCGGCGAGGCCGGGGACGGTGCCGAGGCCGTCGACAAAGCTGCCGACCTGCTGCCCGACATCGTCCTGATGGACGTACGGATGCCGAAGCGCGGGGGGATCGAGGCGTGCACCTCCATCAAGGAGGTCGCGCCCAGCGCCAAGATCATCATGCTGACGATCAGCGACGAGGAAGCGGATCTCTACGAGGCGATCAAGGCGGGCGCGACCGGTTACCTCCTCAAGGAGATCTCCACCGACGAGGTGGCCACGGCCATTCGCGCCGTGGCCGACGGGCAGTCGCAGATCAGCCCCTCCATGGCGTCGAAACTGCTCACCGAATTCAAGTCGATGATCCAGCGGACGGACGAGCGGCGGCTGGTGCCCGCACCCCGGCTCACGGATCGCGAGCTGGAAGTGCTCAAGCTGGTCGCCACCGGGATGAACAACCGCGATATCGCGAAAGAGCTGTTCATCTCCGAGAACACCGTGAAGAACCATGTGCGCAACATCCTGGAGAAGCTGCAGCTGCACTCCAGGATGGAAGCGGTGGTTTACGCGATGCGGGAGAAGATCCTCGAGATCAGGTAGGGCTCCCGCCGCCAGAGTTATCCGAGCGCCTGGGCCAGTTCCCTTGTCAGGGGAGCGCGCAGGTCCGGGGCGTCTACCCGTTCCACTCGTACGTTCGTGCAGTTGACCCAGCTTGCCGCCTCCAGCAGGGCCTGGGCCACCGCCGGGACCGCCTTCGGGCCGTTCAGGGAGACCTGCTTGGCCACGAGGGTGTTGCCTTCCCGGGCGGGGTCCACTCTTCCGACGAGGTGGCCGCCGGCGAGGACCGGCATCGCGAAGTAGCCGTACACGCGCTTCGGCTTGGGGACGTAGGCCTCCAGGCGGTGGGTGAAACCGAAGATCCGTTCTGTGCGGGCCCTTTCCCAGATCAGGGAGTCGAAGGGGGAGAGCAGGGTCGTGCGGTGCCGGCCGCGCGGGGGTGTCTCCAGGGCTGCCGGGTCGGCCCAGGCCGGTTTGCCCCAGCCTTCGACGGTGACGGGGACCAGGCCCGAGTCCGCGATCACGGCGTCGAACTGCTCGGCCTTGAGGCGGTGGTAGTCGGCGATGTCCGCGCGGGTTCCGACGCCCAGGGACTGGGCGGCGAGGCGGACCAGGCGGCGCAGGCATTCCCTGTCGTCGAGGTCGTCGTGCAGCAGCGTGTCCGGGATGGCGCGCTCGGCGAGGTCGTACACCCGCTTCCAGCCGCGGCGCTCCACGCACACCACCTCGCCGTACATCAGGGCGCGTTCGACGGCGACCTTGGTGCCGGACCAGTCCCACCACTCGCTGGTGCGTTTGGCGCCGCCCAACTCGGTTGCGGTGAGGGGGCCCTGTGCGCGGAGCTGCTTGATGACCTGCTCGTAGACGCCGGACGGGAGGTCGTGGTTCCAGTGGGGGCGGGAGCGGTAGGCGCGGCGGCGGAAGGCGAAGTGGGGCCATTCCTCGATGGGGAGGATGCAGGCTGCGTGGGACCAGTATTCGAAGGCGTGGGGGTGGGGGTGGGGGCTGGAGTGGGGGTGGGGGGTTGGTGGTGCTGGGTTCCAGTACGCGTCTTCGATTTTTTTGCGGGGTATGGCGCCCAGGCGGGCGTAGGGGATGAGTTCGTGGGAGCGGGCGAGTACGGAGATGGTGTCGAGCTGGACCGCGCCCAGGTGGCGGAGGATGCCTCGGGCGCCTGCCTTGCGGTTGGGGGTGCCCAGGAAGCCCTGGGCGTGCAGGGCGATTCGGCGGGCTTCGGGGGCGGAGAGGTGGGTGGGGGGCGGGGTGCTCGTCATGCTTCCGCACGATAGGGGGTGGGACTGACAGTGGGGGGTGAGGTGGGGGGGTGTTCTCGCCCCCGCCGCCCCTACCCGTCCCATCACTGGGGGCTGCGCCCCCAGACCCCCCTTTCGCGCTGAACGCGCTCGTCCTCAAGCGCCGGACGGGCTGGAAATGCGGGCCGGGCTCTCAAGTACCGTCGTTTCCGGGGATGTATGGGGCCGTCGATGGGAGGTTCAGGTCTGAGGGGAGTAGGGAGGCTACCCAGCAGTCTCGGCGTACTCCCTTGTTGTTGATTGCCGAGCGCAGGGTGCCCTCCATGGTGAAGCCGGCTCGTTCCGCTGTTGTTCGGGATGCCGTGTTGCCCACCTCCGCCCTCCACTCCACCCGGTCCACCGACAGGTGGGTGAAGGCCCAGCGGGAGGCGGCGATCGTGGCCTCCGTGATGTAGCCGTTGCCCCGGTGGGCCTTCGCGGCCCAGAAGCCGACCTCGGTCACGCCCAGGGAACGCATGGTCAGTGCGAGCATGCCCACCAGTTCCTCCCCTTCGGGGAGGAAGACGCCGAACGTGAACATCGAGCCGTCCGTCCAGCCGTCGGGCACCAGCTGGGAGGTGAAACCTCGGGCGTGCTCGGGGCGGTAGGGCGAGGGGATCGTCGTCCAGCGCTGGATGTCGGCGTCCTGCGCCGCGGCGTACACGGCGTCCGAGTCGTGCGGGCCGACCGTGCGCAGGAGGAGGCGGGCCGTGGTGAGCGTGACGGGGTCCATCGGCCGATTCTGCTCGGGGCACGATCAGGGCGCCATCCCTTTTGCTGTGCGTGAGTTCGTGATCACAATTCGTGCAATTCGTTGGTGGCATCCGGCACCATCCGTGACTCCCGGCCGTTCTCCTTATGGCTGTCCCACCGGCAGACCTCCCGGCTTGGCGGGGGCTCGCATACGATGGCCGTTGCTCAGTTAAGACAATGAAAACCGACCGTCCCAGGCCCGACCGGCAAGGAGACCAACCCCCGTGTCCGTCCTCTCAAAGATCATGCGTGCAGGCGAAGGCAAAATCCTGCGCAAGCTGCACCGCATCGCGGACCAGGTCAACTCCATCGAAGAGGACTTCGTCGACCTCTCCGACGCCGAGCTGCGGGCCCTCACCGATGAGTACAAGCAGCGGTACGCCGACGGTGAGAGCCTGGACGACCTGCTGCCCGAGGCCTTCGCCACCGTGCGGGAGGCCGCCAAGCGCGTACTGGGCCAGCGCCACTACGACGTGCAGATCATGGGCGGCGCGGCCCTCCACCTCGGCTATGTCGCCGAGATGAAGACCGGCGAGGGCAAGACCCTGGTCGGCACCCTGCCGACGTATCTGAACGCCCTGTCCGGAGACGGCGTTCACCTCATCACGGTCAACGACTACCTGGCCGAGCGCGACTCCGAGCTCATGGGGCGCGTGCACAAGTTCCTGGGGCTGAGCGTCGGCTGCATCCTCGCGAACATGACGCCGGCCCAGCGGCGCGAGCAGTACGGCTGCGACATCACGTACGGCACGAACAACGAGTTCGGCTTCGACTACCTGCGCGACAACATGGCGTGGTCGCAGGACGAGCTCGTCCAGCGCGGCCACAACTTCGCCGTGGTCGACGAGGTCGACTCGATCCTCATCGACGAGGCCCGTACGCCGCTGATCATCTCCGGCCCGGCCGACCAGGCCACCAAGTGGTACGGCGACTTCGCGAAGCTGGTCACCCGCCTCAAGCGCGGCGAGTCCGGCAACCCCCTCAAGGGCATCGAGGAGACCGGCGACTACGACGTCGACGAGAAGAAGCGCACCGTCGCCATCCACGAGTCGGGTGTCGCCAAGGTCGAGGACTGGCTGGGCATCGACAACCTGTACGAGTCGGTGAACACGCCGCTGGTGGGCTACCTGAACAACGCCATCAAGGCCAAGGAGCTCTTCAAGAACGACAAGGACTACGTCGTCATCGACGGCGAAGTCATGATCGTCGACGAGCACACCGGCCGTATCCTCGCCGGCCGCCGCTACAACGAGGGCATGCACCAGGCGATCGAGGCGAAGGAAGGGGTGGACATCAAGGACGAGAACCAGACCCTGGCGACCATCACCCTCCAGAACTTCTTCCGCCTCTACAGCAAGCTCTCCGGTATGACCGGTACGGCCATGACCGAGGCCGCCGAGTTCCACCAGATCTACAAGCTCGGTGTCGTCCCGATCCCGACCAACCGTGACATGGTCCGCAAGGACCAGTCCGACCTGATCTACCGCACCGAGGTCGCGAAGTTCGAGGCGGTCGTCGACGACATCGCCGAGAAGCACGAGAAGGGTCAGCCGATCCTCGTCGGCACGACCTCGGTCGAGAAGTCCGAGTACCTCTCGCAGCAGCTCTCCAAGCGCGGCATCCAGCACGAGGTGCTGAACGCCAAGCAGCACGACCGGGAGGCGACCATCGTCGCCCAGGCCGGCCGCAAGGGCGCCGTCACGGTCGCGACCAACATGGCCGGTCGTGGTACGGACATCAAGCTCGGCGGCAACCCCGACGACCTCGCCGAGGCGGAGCTGCGCCAGCGCGGCCTCGACCCCGAGGAGCACATCGAGGAGTGGGCCGCGGCCCTGCCGGCCGCCCTGGAGCGGGCCGAGAAGGCCGTGAAGGCGGAGTTCGAGGAGGTCAAGGACCTCGGCGGGCTGTACGTCCTCGGTACCGAGCGGCACGAGTCCCGGCGGATCGACAACCAGCTGCGCGGTCGTTCCGGACGGCAGGGCGACCCCGGCGAGTCCCGGTTCTACCTCTCCCTCGGCGACGACCTCATGCGGCTGTTCAAGGCCCAGATGGTCGAGCGCGTCATGTCGATGGCGAACGTCCCGGACGACGTACCGATCGAGAACAAGATGGTCACCCGTGCCATCGCCTCCGCCCAGTCGCAGGTCGAGACGCAGAACTTCGAGACCCGCAAGAACGTCCTCAAGTACGACGAGGTCCTCAACCGGCAGCGCGAGGTCATCTACGGCGAGCGGCGCCGCGTCCTGGAGGGCGAGGACCTGCACGAGCAGGTCCAGCACTTCATGGACGACACCATCGACGCGTACATCAGCGCGGAGACGGCCGAGGGCTTCGCCGAGGAGTGGGACCTGGACCGGCTGTGGGGCGCCTTCAAGCAGCTCTACCCGGTGAAGGTCACCGTCGACGAGCTGGAGGAGGCGGCCGGCGACCGCGCCGGGCTGACCGCCGAGTTCATCTCCGAGTCCATCAAGGACGACATCCACGAGCAGTACGCGTCGCGTGAGGAGCAGCTCGGCTCCGAGATCATGCGTGAGCTGGAGCGCCGGGTCGTGCTGTCGGTCCTGGACCGCAAGTGGCGCGAGCACCTCTACGAGATGGACTACCTCCAGGAGGGCATCGGTCTGCGCGCCATGGCGCAGAAGGACCCGCTGGTCGAGTACCAGCGCGAGGGCTTCGACATGTTCACCGCCATGATGGAGGGCATCAAGGAGGAGTCCGTCGGCTACCTGTTCAACCTGGAGGTCCAGGTCGAGCAGCAGGTCGAGGAGGTCCCGGTCGCGGACGCCAAGCCGTCGCTCGACAAGGGCCTCGAGGACTCGGTGCCGGCGCAGGCGAGTGCCGGTTCCCGGCCCGAGATCCGCGCCAAGGGGCTCGACGCTCCGCAGCGCCGGGACCGGCTGCACTTCTCCGCCCCGACCGTGGACGGCGAGGGCGGCATCGTCGAGGGCGACCTCGTCGGTGACGACGACGAGGTGCGGTCCGAGGCGGACGGGCTCACGCGCGCGGAGCGGCGCAAGCAGCAGCGCCGTGGGATCCGACGCAAGAAGTAGTACGAAGTAGTGCGAAATAGTACGTAGTTGTTGCTGCGTGGTGTGAAGGGCCGGGCATCCTGCGGGGTGGCCGGCCCTTTCGCGTGCCCGGTGGCTAGTCGTCCGCCGTGTGTGGCCTGCGGGGGCCGCCCAGTTCCACGGCTGTGCAGCGCCAGCGGAAGTCCCGGCCGAGTTCCAGGCGGAACGCCATCGCCCTGAGCTGATCGCCGGCGCCGATGCGGGCGAAGGCCTCCAGGGCGCCTCGGCTGGGCTCGTAGTAGCCGACGTCGCGGACGACGGGGCGGGTGCCGCGTGTGCGGAGGGGGCCGCGCGCCGCGAGCCAGGCCAGCTCGTCGTAGGCGCGGCCCACGGTGTGGCGGAGCATGCTGTGGACGGGGCGTTCGCCGCTCAGGACGGCCAGGAGGCGGTCCGCGAAGAGGTCGGTGGGGCGGGGCTGGGGGAGCGCGCGGGGCTGCCCTTGGGCGGGGACTCGGGGTTCCGGGTGGGTCCCGGTGGGGGCGATGGCTTCGGTGCGGGGTGTGCGGGGCGTGCCTCCGCCCGGGGAGGTGCGGTGCGGGGTGCTGCCGGGGCGGCGGGTGTCCCGGCGTACCGGCGGGCGGGACGGGGTGTGGCGGACCGTCCTCGTCATCACCTTGTTCATGGAATGTCCCCGTTCTCCAGGCCCGGACGAATACCGGGCGGTAACTTTCTGTTGGGGATCTTGTACGGGGAGTAATCGAATCGGTGCAAGGAGAGATGGGGTGCCGGTCGGTGAAGACGGAGGTTCACTTATCAGGGTGATTTGCGAGGGGTAAAGGCCTGGTGGGGGCTGTGGCCGGGGTGAATTCCGAGGCGTCCGGTGGACGCTCCGAGGGGCGTGAGCGGGGACTCGAAAGGGGACTCCGCGACGTATCCTGAGGTCTTCCCGGGTCGTCTGAAACGCCTCTACGAAAGCGGTCAGTCATGCGCGTCTACGTCCCCCTGACCCTCCAGGGCCTTGCCGAGGCGTACAAGACGGGCGAGTTGGGGGCGGGACCGTTCGTCGCGTACGCCGTCACGCCCGCGTTGCGTGAGTGGTACCTGTCCGACGATGTCGAGGAGCTGGAGTACGCGGCGCTGAACCGGGCCGCCCTGGCCTCCCTGCGCCTGCTCGCCATGGACCCGGGGGTGGCCCGGCGACGGGTGGTCGTCGCCGTCGATGTCGCCGACGGGGTCGCGGTGGCGGACCCCGACCGGGGCCTCGACCCGGTCGCACTGGGCGAGGTCCGGGTGGGCGGGCCCGTGTCGCTCGGCAAGGCCGCGGCTGTGCACGTCGACGCCGACGACGCCGAGAAGGACGTGGCGGCCGCCGCGGCGGCGCTGGGAGCGGCCGACCAGGGCGACGACGACGCGCAGTTCACGGTGGACGGGGCCGAGGATCACGAGCTGCTCTGGTATGCCACCCAGGAGATTCCGAACCTGGTGGGGTTGCCGGACTGAGCGACGGACCGGCGTGGCTGTACTTTCTTGGTATGGGGAAGTACGGAATGACGCACATCGTGTGGGACTGGAACGGAACGCTGTTCCACGACACCGAGGCCGTCATCGGCGCGACGAACGCCGCATTCGCCGAGCTGGGGCTGGCACCGATCACCCTCGAGCAGTACCGGGAGCTGTACTGCGTCCCGGTGCCGCGGTTCTACGAGCGACTGCTCGGGCGGCTGCCCACGGACGCCGAGTGGGCCGCCATGGACGACATCTTCCACCGGTACTACGCGGAGCACCGGGTGACGTGCGAGCTGGCCGTCGGTGCGCGGGACCTGCTGGCCGGATGGCAGTCGGCGGGCCACAGCCAGTCCATTCTGAGCATGTACGGGCACGCCGAACTCGTCCCGCTGGTCAGGGGATTCGGGATCGAGCCGCACTTCGTACGGGTCGACGGGCGGACCGGGCCCTCCGGCGGCAGCAAGACCGAGCACATGGTGCGCCATCTCGAAGCGCTGACCGGCACCGGTGTCGAGGCCGCGCGCACGGTGGTCATCGGGGACGCCGCCGACGACGCGCTCGCCGCCCTGCACGTCGGTGCCCGGGCCGTGCTCTACACCGGGGGCTCCCACGGCCGGGCCAGCCTCGAAGAGGTGGGCGTGCCCGTGGTGGACAGCCTGGAGGAGGCCGTCGCGGAGGCCTCGCGCCTGGCCGCGTAGCCCCGGCGCGCTCTCGGCCGGCTCCCGTTCCGGGCGATTCGGGCATCCTCTCTTCTCCCGCTGTGCATAACGGCAAACTTGTCAGCCATCTTTTGTACACAAATGGCGTATGACGTGGCCCCCGTCATGAGCGATAGCCTTGTGGCGTGATCAGCGCGATACGTCGCGGGGGCGCCCTCGTCCCTGCTTTGCGCCCGGAGTGCACGGACCACATCCGTGCCCGGGCGGTGATCGCTGGTCGGCGCGGGCGGGACGGAACCCCGAGGGTTCCCAGGACGCCGTACGCATCCCGTGGACCGGCGCTGCCGAGAGCAGCGTCACACTCCGCCGGGGTGCCGAGAATGGCCGATAACCCCCCGCTCTTCCCACCCTGCGGCATAGCGTCGGAACAGACCGGAGACCCCGCGTCGAGGCGTTGTACCGCAGGAGGAGCCGTACTTCCTTCTACGTCACGCAACGGCGCGCGACAGGAGTCAGAGGACAATGCAGACCAAGCTGGACGAAGCCAAGGCCGACCTGCTCGAAAGGGCCGCCCGGGTAGCTGAGAACAGCCCGGTCGGGGGGTACCTACCGACTGGGACGACACGTGCAACCGAGTCCGGCCGGGACCCCGGCACCCCGGACCACGACACCGTGCTCGCGTTCCTCCAGCGCTACTACCTGCACACCGCCCCGGAGGACCTCACCGGCCGCGACCCGGAGGACGTCTTCGGCGCTGCCTTCTCGCACTACCGGCTGGGCGAGACCCGTCCGCAGGGCACGGCGAGCGTGCGGGTGCACACCCCGACCGTCGAGGAGAACGGGTGGACGTGCAGCCACTCCGTGGTCGAGGTCGTCACGGACGACATGCCCTTCCTCGTCGACTCGGTCACCAACGAACTGTCCCGGCAGGGGCGCGGCATCCATCTCGTCGTCCATCCGCAGTTCGTCGTACGACGGGACCTGACCGGCCGGCTCATCGAGGTGCTGCCCGACCGGGCCACCGGGAGCGCGGCCGTCGGGGACGCGGACCTGCCGCACGACGCGCACGTCGAGTCGTGGATCCATGTCGAGATCGACCGCGAGACCGACCGCGCCGACCTGAAGCAGATCACCAGCGACCTGCTGCGCGTGCTGTCCGACACCCGTGAGGCCGTCGAGGACTGGGACAAGATGCGCGACGCGGCGCTGCGCATCGCCGACGAGCTGCCCAAGGAGCCGACCGCCGACGACCTGGTCGACCAGGACGTCGAGGAGGCCCGCGAACTGCTGCGCTGGCTCGCGCAGGACCACTTCACCTTCCTCGGCTACCGCGAGTACGAGCTGCGCGAGGACGACTCGCTGGCCGCCGTCGCGGGGACCGGCCTCGGCATCCTGCGCGCCGACCCGCACCACTCCGAGGACGAGGGCCACCCCGTCAGCCCGTCCTTCGAGCGGCTGCCCGCCGACGCCCGGGCCAAGGCCCGCGAGCACAAGCTGCTCGTCCTGACGAAGGCCAACAGCCGCGCCACCGTCCACCGGCCGTCGTATCTCGACTACGTCGGGGTGAAGAAGTTCGACGAGAAGGGTGACGTCGTCGGCGAGCGGCGCTTCCTGGGGCTGTTCTCCTCGGCCGCGTACACCGAGTCCGTGCGCCGGGTGCCCGTCGTGCGGCGCAAGGTCGACGAGGTGCTGCGGTCCGCCGGGTTCTCGCCCGAAAGCCACGACGGGCGCGACCTGCTCCAGATCATGGAGACCTACCCGCGCGACGAGATCTTCCAGACCCCGCCCGACGAACTCCGGGCCATCGTCACCTCGGTGCTGTACCTCCAGGAGCGGCGCCGGCTGCGCCTCTACCTGCGCCAGGACGAGTACGGGCGCTACTACTCCGCCCTCGTCTATCTGCCCCGGGACCGGTACACCACCGGCGTTCGGCTGCGGATCATCGACATCCTCAAGGAGGAACTCGGCGGTATCAGCGTCGACTTCACCGCCTGGAACACCGAGTCCATCCTGTCGCGGCTGCACTTCGTCGTCCGGGTCCCGCAGGGCACCGAGCTGCCGCAGCTGTCCGACCAGGACAAGGAGCGCATCGAGGCGCGGCTCGTCGAGGCCGCCCGGTCCTGGGCCGACGCCTTCGCCGAGGCACTCAACGCCGAGTGCGGCGAGGAGCGCGCCGCCGAACTGCTGCGCCGGTACGCGAACGCCATCCCCGAGGGCTACAAGGCCGACCACACTCCGCGCGCCGCCGTCGCCGACCTGGTCAATCTCGAGAAGCTGGGCGTCGGCACGAACTTCGCGCTGAGCCTCTACGAGCCGGTGAGCGCGGCGCCCGGTGAACGCCGGTTCAAGATCTACCGCACCGGCGAGTCCGTCTCGCTGTCCGCCGTGCTCCCCGTCCTCAACCGGCTCGGCGTCGAGGTGATCGACGAGCGGCCGTACGAGCTGCGCTGTTCGGACCGGACCACCGCCTGGATCTACGACTTCGGGCTCCGGCTGCCCAAGTCGCTGAGCGGCGGCGGGGATTATCTCGGGGACGACGGCCGCGAGCGTTTCCAGGAGGCTTTCTCGGCCACCTGGACCGGGCAGGCCGAGAACGACGGCTTCAACGCGCTGGTGCTGAGCGCGGGCCTCGACTGGCGGCAGGCGCTGGTGCTGCGGGCGTACGCGAAGTACCTGCGGCAGGCCGGTTCCACGTTCAGCCAGGACTACATGGAGGACACCCTCCGCAACAACGTCCACACCACCCGGCTGCTTGTGTCCCTGTTCGAGGCGCGGATGTCGCCGGAGCGGCAGCGGGCGGGCGTCGAGCTGACCGACGCGCTCATGGAGGAGCTGGACGCGGCCCTCGACCAGGTGGCGTCCCTCGACGAGGACCGCATCCTGCGGTCGTTCCTCACCGTCATCAAGGCGACCCTGCGGACGAACTTCTACCAGGAGAGCGCGGGCGGCAAGCCGCACGACTACGTCTCCATGAAGTTCGACCCGCAGGCCATCCCGGACCTGCCGGCGCCGCGTCCGGCGTACGAGATCTGGGTGTACTCGCCGAAGGTGGAGGGCGTCCATCTGCGGTTCGGGAAGGTCGCGCGCGGCGGGCTGCGCTGGTCGGACCGGCGGGAGGACTTCCGTACGGAGATCCTCGGGCTGGTCAAGGCGCAGATGGTGAAGAACACCGTCATCGTGCCGGTCGGCGCCAAGGGCGGGTTCGTCGCCAAGCAGCTGCCCGATCCGAGCGTGGACCGGGACGCGTGGCTCGCCGAGGGCATCAGGAGCTACAAGACGTTCATCTCGGCGCTCCTCGACATCACCGACAACCTGGTGGCCGGCGAGGTCGTGCCGCCCGCCGACGTCGTACGGCACGACGAGGACGACACCTACCTCGTCGTCGCCGCCGACAAGGGCACGGCGACCTTCTCCGACATCGCCAACGAGGTCGCCCAGTCGTACAACTTCTGGCTCGGGGACGCCTTCGCGTCGGGGGGCTCGGCCGGGTACGACCACAAGGGCATGGGCATCACCGCGCGCGGCGCCTGGGAGTCCGTCAAGCGGCACTTCCGTGAGCTGGGCGTCGACACGCAGACCGAGGACTTCACGGTCGTGGGCGTCGGTGACATGAGCGGTGACGTGTTCGGCAACGGCATGCTGCTGAGTGAGCACATCCGGCTCGTCGCCGCCTTCGACCACCGGCACATCTTCATCGACCCGAAGCCCGACGCGGCCACCTCGTACGCCGAGCGGCGGCGCCTGTTCGAGCTGCCGAGGTCCAGCTGGGCGGAGTACGACAGTCAGCTGATCTCCGCCGGGGGTGGCATCTTCCCCCGCACCGCCAAGGCCATTCCGGTCAACTCGCACATCCGTGAGGCGCTCGGCATCGAGGCCGCGGTCAGCAAGATGACGCCGGCCGACCTGATGAAGGCGATCCTCCAGGCGCCGGTCGACCTGCTGTGGAACGGCGGCATCGGCACGTACGTCAAGTCGAGCACGGAGTCGCACGCGGACGTCGGCGACAAGGCCAACGACGCCATCCGTGTCGACGGCGGCGACCTGCGTGTCAGGGTCGTCGGAGAGGGCGGCAACCTCGGGCTCACCCAGCTCGGGCGGATCGAGTTCGCGCAAATCGGCGGGAAGATCAACACCGACGCCATCGACAACAGCGCGGGCGTGGACACCTCCGACCACGAGGTGAACATCAAGATTCTGCTCAACTCCCTCGTCACCGAAGGTGACATGACCGTCAAGCAGCGCAACAAGCTGCTGGCCCAGATGACCGACGAGGTCGGCGCGCTGGTCCTGCGCAACAACTACGCGCAGAACACGGCCATCGCCAACGCCCTCGCCCAGTCCAAGGACATGCTCCACGCCCAGCAGCGCTTCATGCGGTACCTGGTGCGGGAAGGCCATCTGGACCGGGCGCTGGAGTTCCTGCCGACCGACCGGCAGATCCGCGAACGCCTCAGCGGCGGACAGGGGTTGACCGGTCCGGAGACGGCCGTGCTCCTCGCGTACACGAAGATCACGGTCGCCGACGAGCTGTTGCAGACCTCGCTGCCCGAAGACCCCTACCTGCGCCGCCTGTTGGACGCCTACTTCCCGAGCGCGCTGCGCAAGAAGTTCCCCGAGCAGATCGACGGGCACGCGCTGCGCCGCGAGATCATCACGACCGTACTCGTCAACGACACGGTCAACACGGGCGGTACGAGCTTCCTGCACCGGCTGCGTGAGGAGACCGGCGCCTCGCTGGAGGAGGTGGTGCGGGCGCAGACCGCGGCTCGCGCGATCTTCAACTCCAGCGCGGTGTGGGACGCGGTCGAGGCGCTCGACAACACCGTAGAGGCCGCCGTCCAGACCCGGATCCGCCTCCACTCGCGGCGACTTGTCGAGCGCGGCACACGCTGGCTGCTCAACAACCGGCCGCAGCCGGTGCAGCTCACGGAGACCGTCGAGTTCTTCGGCGAGCGGGTCGGCCAGGTCTGGTCGCAGCTGGCCAAGCTGCTCAGCGGCGCGGATCTCGAGTGGTACCGGAAGATCTACGACGAGCTGACGGGCGCCGGGGTCCCCGACCAGCTCGCCACGAGGGTCGCGGGCTTCTCGTCGGCGTTCCCGACGCTCGACATCGTCTCGGTCGCCGACCGGATGGGCCGCGACCCGATGGATGTCGCCGAGGTCTACTACGATCTCGCCGACCGTCTCCACATCACCCAGCTCATGGACCGCATCATCGAGCTGCCGCGCGCCGACCGCTGGCAGTCCATGGCCCGCGCTTCCATCCGCGAGGACCTGTACGCGGCTCACGCGTCCCTCACGGCGGACGTCCTCGCGGCCGGCAACGGCTCGTCGACGCCCGAGCAGCGCTTCCAGGCGTGGGAGGCGAAGAACACCGCGCTCCTGGGCCGCGCGCGCACGACCCTGGACGAGATCCAGAGCTCGGACGCCTTCGACCTGGCGAACCTGTCGGTCGCGATGCGGACGATGCGCACACTGCTGCGGAGTCATTCGTAGCCGGTAGGCGCGCAGGGGCGCCCCGGGCCGTCGTCACGGCTCGGGGCGCCCCCGTTTTTCTTGACAACTGTTAGAGAAAAGCAGACGGGGAATTTACCCTTTCCTGCTAGACCGGATGCCTCGGATAAAGTCGCGAGCGTGAGTGTGAATGTCTCCGAGGACCGGCTGACCGTTCCGGCCAGGTCGGTGCGGCGCCTGATTCTCGAAGCGGTGAAATTCGGGGCCGTCGGCGGCAGTGGCGTGCTCGTGAACTTCCTGTTCTTCAACTTGCTGTTGCACGGGCTCGGTTGGCGGGCGATGACGGCCACGGTGCTGTCCAGCCTCATCGCCATGGGCTCGAACTATCTGGGTTTCCGCTATTTCACGTACCGGGACAGGGCCTCACGCACCCCGCACCAGATCGCGCTGTTCTTCGTGTTCAGCGCGATCGGCATCGCGATGGAAAGCGGACTGTTCTACATCGGTTATCACGGTCTGGGATTGCACGGGCCGGTCGAGTCGAACGAGGTGAAGGGCGTCTCGATCGTGCTCGCCTCGGCGTTCCGCTTCCTCGTCTACCGCACCTGGGTATTCCGCCACTAGGCCTGGGCCCAACGAGCTCGTCAGGCGGCCTGGGCCGCCTTCGTCGGGCGGTTGGTGAAAGCCTCGTACTCCTTCAGTACGTCGTCCGTCGGGCCGTCCATGCGCAGTTCGCCGCGTTCCAGCCACAGGACGCGGTCGCAGGTGTCGCGGATGGACTTGTTGTTGTGGCTGACGAGGAACACCGTGCCGGCGTGCTGGCGCAGCTCGCGGATGCGTTCCTCGGAGCGCATCTGGAAGGAGCGGTCGCCGGTCGCCAGGGCCTCGTCGATCAGCAGGACGTCGTGGTCCTTGGCGGCGGCGATGGAGAAGCGCAGCCGGGCGCCCATGCCCGAGGAGTACGTCCGCATGGGCAGGGTGATGAAGTCGCCCTTCTCGTTGATCCCCGAGAAGTCGACGATGTCCTGGTAGCGCTGCTTGATCTGCTCCCGGGACATGCCCATCGCGAGACCGCCGAGATAGACGTTCCGCTCGCCCGTCAGATCGCCCATCAGGGCCGCGTTGACGCCGAGGAGGGAGGGCTGGCCGTCCGTGTAGATGTGGCCGTTCTCCACCGGGAGCAGTCCGGCGACCGCCTTGAGCAGCGTGGACTTGCCGGAGCCGTTGGTGCCGATCAGGCCGATGGCCTCGCCGCGGTAGGCGACGAAGGACACGTCCTTGACGGCGTGCACCTTGCGCACACCGGCCGCCTTCTCGCTCTGCTTGCGCCGCACCATGCGGTTGAGGGCGGCCGTCGCGGTACCCCGTCCGGCACCCGTGCCGTTGACGCGGTAGACGATGTCGACGTGCGAGGCGACGACGGTGGGGATCTGCTCGTTCGGGTTCTCAGCCACGGCCGTACGTCTCCTCAGCCTTCCAGAAGTAGATGAAGCCGCCGACGCCCGCCAGCAGCGCCCAGCCCAGCGCGATCGGCCAGACGTGGGCCGGCAGCTGGCTGGAGTGGTAGCTGTCGATCAGGGCGAAGCGCATCAGGTCGATGTAGATCGCCGCCGGGTTGGTCTCCAGCATCACCGTCACCACGCGCGGCAGGTCGTCCTTCTGGGACAGCTTGTCGAGGCTCCACATCACACCCGACACGTACATCCAGGTGCGCAGCACGAACGGCATCAGCTGGGCGATGTCCGGAGTCGACGCGCCCATCCGCGCCATGACCATCGACACGCCGGTGTTGAACACGAACTGGAGTGCCAGGGCGGGGATGACCAGCAGCCAGGAGGCGCTGACCGGGATGCCGAAGCAGAGCAGGATCACGACCAGAGCGGCCATGGAGAACAGCAACTGCTGGAGCTGCTGGATGCAGAACGAGATCGGCAGAGCCGCGCGCGGGAAGTGCAGGGCACGGACCAGGCCGAGGTTGCCGGCGATGGCGCGGGTGCCCGCCATGATCGAGCTCTGGGTGAACGTCCAGATGAACACGCCCGTGACCAGGAACGGGATGTAGTCCGGGACGCCGTGCTTGGTGCCCAGCAGGACGCCGAAGATGAAGTAGTAGACCGCCGCGTTGAGCAGCGGGGTCATCACCTGCCAGATCTGGCCGAGCTTCGCCTGGCTGTACTGGGCGGTGAGCTTGGCGGTGGCGAACGCGGTGATGAAGTGCCGCCGGTCCCACAGCTGGCGGACGTAGGTGCGCAGGCTGGGGCGGGCGCCGCTGACCGAGAGCCCGTACCGGGCGGCGAGCGCCGTGAGGTCGTCGTCGGCCGGGCCGGCCTGTGACGGGGGCGGTGTGTGGAGGACCTGGCTCACATCCGCTGCTTTCACTTGGGGGGAGTGGAAAGGGGTGCGCGACCGGTCCCGCTTCCCGGCGCCCCCTGCCGGCGGGTGTGATCGCCGGTGCTTTACGCGTTTCTTTCCAAACTCTTACGTCGGGACGGGACCGTATCGTCGCAACGGGAGCGTATTCCGATTCGGCGTCGGAACGCAACCGTTTCGTCGTAACGCCCCTATGCTGGTCCGCATGACGACGAACACCGACGAGTCCGGGACCGCGCCGGCACGGACCCGCCGCCGGGCCCCCGCCGGAGCCGCCGTACTGCGGGAGGACGTGACGGAGGCCATCCGGGCGGCCGTGTTCGAGGAGCTGGCGGCCGTCGGCTACGCCAGGACGTCCATCGAGGGCGTCGCACGCCGGGCGGGCGTCGGCAAGACGGCGGTGTACCGGCGCTGGCGTTCGAAACTGCACCTGGTGCTCGACCTGGTCTCGGCGATCGCGGTGCAGGGGCTCCCCGCGCCGGACACGGGCACCCTCGAGGGCGACCTGCGGATGCTGTACGAACTGACGTCACGCGCGCTGCGCCACCCGGTGGCCTCGCAGATCATCCCCGACCTCCAGGCGGAGGCCGCCCGCAACCCCGAGATCGCCGACGCCATGCAGAAGGCGCTGCGGGAGGGGCAGGAAGGGGTCGCCAGCGGGATCGTCGCGGCGGCGGAGCAGCGCGGGGAGATCCGCTCCGGCATCGACCCCGACCTCGCCCTCGACCTGATCTCCGGGCCCCTCTACTGGCGCTCGGTGGTGATCCGCAGCCCGAAGCTGCCGAAGGGGTATCTGGCATCCCTGGCCCGGGCGACCACGGCGGCCCTCAAGGCGCTGTGACGCCACGGACCCCGTAGGACCTGATCGGTGTGATCGGTGTGATCGGTGCGTTGCGGCGCGTGATGGTGCAGCCCGCTACGCCATCGCCCGGGGAGCAGGCTCTCCCGTGCGGTCGGCATGCCGTCACCTAGCCTGATGGCCATGTGGAAGACACTGCGGCAGGCAGCGCGGGCCACGGTCCAGCTGGTCGCGGTCGCGATCATGGCATTCGGCAACTACATCTTCATCACCGTCCTGCTGATCACGGCCACCCTCACACTGACGGTCGTAGGCGCCGGGCTGCTGCCCGAGACGGTCCTGCTCATCCGCCGCATCGCCGGCACCAAGCGCCGGATGGCCACCGAGTGGTCGGGCGTGGAGATCCCCGAGGCGTATCTGCCCATCGAGGGGAAGCTGAAGGAGAAGCTGCGCACGGCGGTCCGGGACCCCGGCACCCGCACCGACCTGACCTGGATGGTCGCGCACTACGTGTACGGCACCCTGCCGCTGCTGATGATCCCGCTGTGGCCGGTCGGTCTGGTCGTCGACGGCGTGTGGTGCGGGCTGCTGCGCCGCGAGGCGGTCGTCCTGCCGCTCATCAGCAGGCTCGCCGACCTCGACGCCTCCTGGTCGGCCGCCCTGCTCAAGCCCTCGCCCAAGGCGCGACTCGTCGAGCGGGTCGAACAGCTGAAGGCGACCCGGGCCGACGCCGTCGCCGCGCACGGCGCCGAACTCCGGCGCATCGAACGCGACCTGCACGACGGTGCCCAGGCCCGCCTGGTCTCCCTGTCCATGCGGATCGGCCTCGCCAAACGGGCGTACGACCGTGACCCGGACGCCGCCCGCAAACTGCTGGAGGACGCCCAGGACCAGGCCGAGGAGGCGCTGACCGAGCTGCGCAACGTGGTGCGCGGCATCCATCCGCCGATCCTCACGGACCGGGGGCTCGTGGGCGCCGTGCGGGCGCTGGCGTCGAGCAGCGGTCTGGAGGTGAGCGTGCGTGACGACGGTGTCGAGGACGGGGTACGGGCGCCCGCGGCCGTGGAGGCAGCCGCGTACTTCGTGGTCGCCGAGGCGCTGACGAACGCGGCGAAGTACAGCGGTTCGCCGACCGCCTGGGTCGAACTCGCCCGCGTGCCAAGGGGGTTGAAGGTCCGGGTGGGTGACCGCGGACAGGGCGGCGCCGACGAGAAAAACGGCACCGGACTGCTCGGGATGCGCCGCCGGGTGGCCGCGCTCGACGGCGGCTTGGAGGTGTCGAGCCCTGTCGGGGGGCCGACCGTGATCGAGGTGGAACTGCCGTGCGTATGGTGAGCGCCCCCGCCGAGGCCCCGGCCACCGGCAACTGGACCGGATGCCCGGATCGCCGGACGACCGGATGGAGAACAGGACCGTCATGCGTGTGGTGATCGCCGAGGACAACGCCCTGCTGAGAGAAGGGCTCGTCCTGCTGCTGACGTCGGCCGGACACGATGTCGTGGCCGTCGCGGGAACCGGCCCCGAGGTGCTGCCGGCCCTGCTCGAACACCGTCCGGACGCCGCCGTACTGGACGTCCGGATGCCTCCCGGCTTCCGCGACGAGGGTCTGCGCGCGGCCCTCGAGGCGCGGGAGCGGATCCCCGGCCTTCCGGTGCTCGTCCTGTCCCAGTACGTGGAGGAGTCGTACGCGGCCGAGCTGCTGGGCGGCGGAGCGAGCGGCGTGGGCTATCTCCTGAAGGACCGCGTGGGCAGGGTCGACGAGTTCCTCGACGCCCTGGAGCGGGTCGCCGCCGGGGGTACGGCCCTGGACCCCGAGGTCGTCGCCGAACTCCTCACCCGGCGCCGCGACTCCCCTCTCGACTCCCTCACCCCGCGCGAGCGGGAGGTGCTGGAGCTGATGGCGGAGGGCCACGACAACACGACGATCGCCAGGACCCTGGTGGTCACGGAACGCTCGGTCAGCAAACACATCGGCAACGTGTTCCTGAAGCTGGGCCTGCCCCCGAGCGACAGCGGACACCGCCGGGTGCTGGCGGTACTGGCCTACCTGAACAATCAGTAGCCGCCTGAACCTGCCGGTCCCTTTGTTCCTGTCTCTGCCTCCGGGTGCAGCCGGACCCAGCCCGCCCACGCCGAGGTGATCATGTCGTGGACGTCGTGCTTCGCCTTCCAGCCCAGCTCGGTGGCGATGCGGTCGGCCGAGGCCACGACCCTCGCCGGGTCGCCCGGGCGGCGCGGGGCCACGACCGGGGGCAGGGCGTGGCCCGTCACGCCGTTCACCAGGTCGATCATGTCGCGGACCGAGACGCCCTCCCCCCGGCCGATGTTGAGGGTGAGCTCACAGCCCGGGGTGGCCTCCAGCGCCCGGGCCGCCGCCACATGGGCCTCGGCCAGGTCCACCACATGGATGTAGTCCCGTACGCAGGTGCCGTCCGGGGTCGGGTAGTCGTCGCCGAAGATGCGCGGCGGTTCATGGGCCGTCAGACGTTCGAAGATCATCGGGATGATGTTGAAGGCACCCACGTCGGCCAGCTCCGGGGTCGCCGCGCCCGCCACGTTGAAGTAGCGCAGGGTCGCCGTCGACAGGCCCATGGCCCGGCCCGTCGCGCGGACCAGCCACTCGCCCGCCAGCTTCGACTGGCCGTACGGGCTCATCGGGACGCACGGCGTGTCCTCCGTCACCAGGGCCCCCTCCCACGCGGCGGGCGGGGTGCCGTACACCGCCGCCGAGGACGAGAACACGAAGGACGGCACCCCGGCCGCGGTGACCGCCTCCAGCAGGACGCGCAGCCCCTCCACGTTCTCCCGGTAGTAGTGCAGCGGGCGGTCCATCGACTCGCCCACCTGCTTCTTCGCCGCCAGATGGATCACGCCCGTCACCTCGTGGTCCCGCAGGGCACGCGCCACCCGCTCCCCGTCCAGGGTCGAGCCGACCACCAGTGCCACGCCGTCCGGCACGCGCTCGGCGACACCGGTGGACAGGTCGTCGTACACCACGGTGCGTTCGCCCGCCTCGGTCATCGCGCGCACGACGTGCGCCCCGATGTAGCCTGCGCCGCCGGTGATCAGCCAGGTCATTGCGGCCGTCCCCTCGTGTGGTCTGGTGTTTCGGTCGTACTTTGTCAGTTAACTCCCGTTAAGACGCACTAAGTTCCCGCTCGGGGAGTGAACGAGCGGAAGCAGGAACCGGGAGCGGGACCGCAGTGGGCCGGGTCGAGCGCCACAGTCGTACGAAGGACAGGATCGCCGCCGCGGCCAGCAGACCGTTGCGTACGACCATCACCGTCACACCCGTCCAGGTGCAGTGGATGACCTCGGCGTACAGGACCGGATAGTCGAGGCCGCTGACCGCCGCGGCCGCGATGAGCAACCATGCCACCGGGCGCTGGCTGGTGTGCCGTGAGGTCAGGCACACGGCGGCCAGCCCCAGCAGCCAGACCAGGTACTGCGGGCTGATCACCCTGCTGGTGACCGTGAAGAGGAGTACGGCGCTCATGGCCGCGTCGAACGGAGTCGCCTCCGTCCAGTGCCGGGCCCGCACCCGCCACAGCAGCAGGAGCCCGAACGCGCCGGCCGTCAGCGCGAGGGACAGCGCCGCCACCGAGGTGACGTACGGGCCCACGAACTCCATCGCGCCGTACTGGTAGCGCACCCGTCCGTCCCACCCCGCGCGCGTGGCGAGGGAGAGCGCGGTGCCGCCGAACGACTCGATCTGCACGCCCCGCCCGCCCTGCTGGCGCAGGAACGCGAACGGGTTGCTGAAAACGGCCGCGAGGAGTGCCAGCGCGGCCGTCGCCGTGGCCGTCGCGGACGTCCACGCCGACCGGGTCGCGGGGCCCTTCGGCGTACCCAGCAGCACCAGGGCCGGCCAGACCTTCACCAGGGCGCCCAGCGCCGCGAACGCGCCGCACGCGCGCGGGGAGCGCGACAACGTCAACAGGGAGATGACGGCGAACGCCGTGACCTGCAGGTCGTAGCGGGCGAGCGGCACATGGAGGAGCAGGGGCAGGCCCGCCGTCCAGTACCCGGCGCCGCGCAGGGAACGGCCGGGACGGCGTCCCGCGCGCGTGAGGGCCAGCAGGACCAGGACGTCGGCGGCGAGCGTGAGCGCCACGAACGCCTCGAAGTAGGTGAACGTCGGCAGCAGCGCGGGCGACAGCAGTACCGGACCGGCGCCCGGCGGGTACTGCCACAGCGTGTCGTGGGCGGGGAACGTGCCCTGCGTGAGGACGCCGTACCAGCGGAAGTACAGCCGCTGGACCTCACGAGCCACCGAGCCGCCGCCGAGCAGCGGGAGGTCGTCGTGGATCAGCAGCCACAGCATCAGGGCACGGGAGGCGGCCCAGCCGACAGCGAGGGCGAGGAGGGCGGGGGGTCTCGTCACCGCCGGATCGTAAGCCGAGCGAATGCCATATCCACGTCAATCAGTTGTCAAACGCCGTCAATAACCATCAAATGTTGTCTCATCGCACAAAATCAGGCCTGTGATCAACAGGCCGATGAATCAGGGGATGAACAAGAAGACGGCCGCCGTCGCGGTCCCCCTGATCCCGGTGGTCGTCATGCTGGTGATCGGCTGCTGGGGCCTCGACCGGGGTGGCATGTGGCGCGACGAGGCGGCCACCTTCCAGGTCGCGCGGCGCACGGTGCCGCAGATCTGGCGGCTGCTGCACGAGGTCGACGCCGTGCACGGCCTGTACTACCTGCTGATGCGGCCCGTCCTCGCCCTCCACCCCGGCGAGGTCCTCCTCCGGTTCCCGTCGGTCCTCGCGGCGGCCGTGACCGCCGGCCTGGTCGCGCTCCTCGGCGCCCGCCTGGCCCGCCCACGCGTCGGCCTCTGGGCCGGTCTCCTGTACGCCATCAACCCGATGGCCGGCCACTACGCCCAGGAGGGACGGTCGTACGCCCTGGTCGCGGCCGGTGCGGCGGGCGCGACCCTGCTGCTCGTACGCGCGCTCGGGGGCCGCTCCTGGACGCCGTACGCGGTGGTCGTCGCCGTCACCTGCCTCCTCCACGAGTTCGCCGTACTGCTGCTCCTCGCGCACGCCCTGACCCTCGTGCTCGCCCGCGTCCCCCGGCGGGTGTGGGCGGCGTGGCTGTGCGCGGCCGGCGCCGTGGCGCTGGTGCTGCTCCCGCTGGTGCTGGTCTCGCACGCCCAGTCGGCGCAGGTGGGCTGGCTGCGGCCACCCGGGCCGGGCAGCGTGAACCGGCTGCTGCACCGGTTCGCCGGCTCCACCGACGAGGTCCTCGTGCCCTGCCTCCTCCTCATGTACGTGGCCCTGCGGCGCCCCTGGCCCAGCCGCGACGGCCATGAACCGCCCCTCGCCGCCGTCGCCCTCCCGCTGCTCCTCGTACCGCCCGCGGTCCTCATGACCGTCTCCCAGTGGTCGCCGCTCTACGACGACCGGTACGTCCTGTACGCGCTCGCCGGCGCACCCCTCCTCGCCGCCGCCGGCGCCGACCGGCTCGCGCGGGCCGTGCCGCGCCTGCCCCGGGCGGCCGTGACCGTGGCCGGGCTGCTCGCCGTGGCCGTCGTCTGCGCGTACCAGCTGCCGCTGCTCCGGCAGGACCGTTCCGTTGTGCGGCGCGGCGGCGACAACCTCGCCGCCGCCTCCGCGATCGCGGCCCGCGAACTGCGCCCCGGTGACCCGGTGCTGTTCCTCCCGGCCATCGGACGGCGCTCGGCGCTGGCGTACCCGAAGGGGTTCCGCGACACCCGCGACATCGCGCTCGCCGAGTCGGCGCGCACCTCCGGGACGCTGTACGGCGTCGAGGTGGGCCCGGCGGCGCTGCGGCGGCAACTGGCCGGGCTCGACCACGTGTGGCTGGTCGCGGAGCCGTACGCCCTGCGCCCGTCCTGGTCCCCGGGCAGCGCGACGGACCGGGTCAAGCGAACGGTGGTGGCGGAGGAGTTCGAGCCGAGATGGGAGTTCAGGGGCAGCGGGGTGACCCTGCGCCTCTACGAACGCAGGGCGGGAGCAGTGCCACGCTAGGAGCGCGGGGATCTACCGGCGTGCACCTCCGCCGCACGGCGACCGGGCGCGACGGCCCGCAGCGAACCGACAACGCCGTGCGGCGCGGCGAGCGGGCGCGACGGCCCGCCGCGAACCGACAATCCCGTGCCGCGTGGCGACCGGCCCTGATGGCGCCGCCCCGAACCGACGACCCCCTGCCGCGTGGCGACCGGCCCCGATGGCGCCGCGGCGAACCGACAATCCCCGCGCGGCTCGGCGACCGGCCCCGATGGCGCCGCAGCGAACCGACAATCCCGTGCCGCGTGGCGACCGGGCGCGACGGGCCGCAGCGAACCGACAATCCCGTGCCGCGTGGCGAGCGGGCGCGACGGCCCGCCGCGAACCGACAACCCCGCGCCGCGCCTACAGCGGAGCGTCAGTCCTCCAGGGCTGCCGCGTCCAGGGCGACCGTGAGCTCGTCCAGGCGGGCCCGCAGTGCCCGGATCTCGTCCACGTTCAAGCTGGTCGCCGAGAGAATCCTGGGCGGTACCTGGAGCGCCCGCTCGCGCAGTGCGAGGCCCTTGTCGGTCGGCCGCACCTCCACCGACCGCTCGTCCCGCGTGCTGCGCTCGCGCCGGACGAGGCCGGCCGTCTCCAGCCGTTTGAGCAGCGGTGACAGCGTCCCGGAGTCGAGGCGGAGGTGTTCGCCGACCTTCTTCACGGGCAGCTGTCCGTGCTCCCACAGGACGAGCATCACCAGGTACTGCGGGTAGGTGAGCCCGAGGTCCTTGAGGGCCGTGCGGTAGACGCCGTTGAAGGCGCGGGACGCCGCGTTCAGGGAGAAGCAGATCTGGTGGTCGAGACGGAGGTAGTCCTCGGCGGACGTTGCTGACATGACTCCAGAGTACCTCTTTGCCCGCCACTCAGTTGTGCACAATTGAATTGTGTGATTAAGTGATGTCCACGAGGAACCCCGCAAGGGGCTCCAACGAAGCTTTGACGAGAGGGACGGGTTCCATGGACGCCATCTACACCGCAGTCGCCACCGCCACGCACGGCCGTGAGGGTCGCGCCGTCAGCTCCGACGGCAAGGTGGACCTCGCGCTCGCCATGCCGGTGGAGCTGGGCGGCAACGGTGAGGGCACCAACCCCGAGCAGCTCTTCGCCGCCGGTTACGCCGCCTGTTTCGGCAGCGCCCTGGGCCTGGTCGGCCGTGGCGCCAAGGTCGACGTCAGCGACGCCGCCGTGACCGCCGAGGTCGGCATAGGCAAGCAGGGCGAGGGCTTCGGCCTCAAGGTCACCCTCCGCGTCGAGCTGCCCGACTCCGTCGACGCGGAGACCGGCCGCAAGCTGGTCGAGCAGGCCCACCAGGTCTGCCCGTACTCCAACGCCACGCGCGGCAACATCGAGGTCAACCTCGAGGTCGAGTAGTACGTACGCCGTCGGGGGCGGCCTGCGGACGTGGCACGCTGGTGAGCGGAGCGCCGGCGAACGCGGTCGCCGCCGACGGCACCGGGTGACGCTCGGCGAGCGGAATGACCGGCACCTGACCGGCCGTCTCGCCCAGCACCAGCCGCCGAACGACCCGTTCGGCGGCTCGCCCGTCGTCGTACGGGCAGAACCGCTCGCGGAACGCGGTCCGCAGCTGCGTCGAGCGCGACCCGCGCCAGTGGCCGGTCGCGAAGATGTCGATCAGCTCGTCCTCGCTGCGCGACACCGCGCCCGGCGGGAACGCGCGCAGGTCGAAGTAGGTGCCACGGGCCGCCTCGTACGCCTCCCAGTCGTCCGCGTGGATCACGATCGGCCGGTCGAGGTTGGCGTAGTCGAACATCAGCGACGAGTAGTCGGTGACCAGCGCGTCCGAGGCCAGGCACAGCGACTCGACGCTCGGATGGTCGGTCACATCGATGAGCCGGCCGCCGGAGGCATGCGTCAGCGGGGCGTCGTAGACATGGTGCGCGCGGGTCAACAGCACGTAGCGCGGCCCGAGTTGGCGCAGGACGCGTTCCAGGTCGAGGGTGAGGCGGGGGCCGCGCCGGTAGTCGCGGTGGGTGGGCGCGTACAGGATCGCGACCGAGCCCTCCGGGATGCCGAGCGACTCGCGCAGCCGGGCCACGTCCGCCGAAGTCGCCTGCTGGAACACGTCGTTGCGGGGCTGCCCGGTCTCGAGGGTGCCGTAGCCGCCGGGGAACACGCGCTCCCATACGAGGGTGGAGTGGCGGTTGGCCGACAGACAGTGGTCCCAGGTGTCGACGTCCGCGAGAAGTGCCGCGAAGTCGGTCTCACGGGCGGCGGCCGGACGGTCCCGCAGGTCGAGGCCCATCCGCTTCAGCGGCGTCCCGTCCTGGGTCCGGATCACCACCTGCCCGGCCCGCTTCACATACCGCTCGTCCCAACTCCCGTTGCTCACCAGGTACTTGGCGCGAGCCAGGGCGGTCCAGTAGGCGGCGGTGCCGGGCCGTACCCGGGCGGTCGCCGTCGGGAGCGTGTGATGGTGCTCGGGGCGTGCGACCCACGCTGTGCGCATGCCCGGTACGAACGAGCGGAACGCGGCCTCCAGGGCGCCCGGGTTGCAGCCGTAGCCGCGCCCCGAGTGACTGCTGAAGACAGCCCGGTCGGCACGCAATGGAAGCCGCCGCTGGACCCGGTAGTGCAGCCGCAGGGCGGACGAACGGACGCTCCGCGCAAGGGACTTGACGAACCGGGTGATGTGCCTGCGCAGAGCGGACGCGAGCCGCACCGCCCGATACGTGCGGTAGCTGCCCGTCCGTACGAGCAGATGCCGCAGGCGGGCGTACAGCGGTACGGCGGCGCCCGGAACGCGGTAACGGCGGTAGTGGGCCCGCGACTTGCGCAGGAACTCGGCCCGGACACCGTTCGGCAACCGCTCGGTCAGGGCCAGCGCCGACATCAGCTGGTCGACCATCCGCCGGAACAACACCGGCCGCCAGTGCGTGAGTTCGGGGCGCGCCTCGACGAACTCGAAGACCCGGTCGTACTGCTCGTGGATGTCGAAGTGTCCATGGTCGACAGGGGAGTTGGCGTGCTGTCGCGGCCGGCGGTGGTGGAGGCAGACCCGGTCCAGGGTCGCGACCGACTCGGCGGCCAGCAGCGCGGGCACCGTCCAGGCGAGGTCCGCGTCGGTGCCCAGCGGGAAGGTGAGGTTCTCGCGCTCGACGAACTCCCGCCGGTACGCCTTGTTCCAGGCCACCGGCGGCAGCTTGAGCAGCAACGGGCGGTCGTCCAGGGTGAAGGGGACGGGGCCCTGCTCGGTGAGCTGCCCGAGGAACGGGCTGCGGACGGTCTCACCGCTCCACAGGGCGTGCGCGTGGTCGTAGACCAGCACGTCCGGCTCGCCCGCCTCCTTGATCCGGTCGGCGACCGCCCGCAGCGCGTCCGGGGCGAGGGTGTCGTCGCCGTCGACGAAGACGAGGTAGTCCCCGGTCGCCTGCTCGATCCCCGCGTTGCGCGCCGCGCCCACCCCGCCGTTCTCCGGCAGGTGGACGGGGCGCACCCGGGCGTCGCGGGCCGCGAACTCGTCGACGAGCGCACCGCAGGCATCGGGCGAGCAGTCGTCGACCGCGATCACTTCGAGATCCGGATACGACTGGCCGAGAACCGATTCCAGGCATTCCTGCAGATACGCCTGAACCTTGTACGCGGGGACGATGACACTGAACCTGGGCAAGGCACATCCATGGGTCGGTGGGTCGACGCGGGGCCTACTGCCCGGGAACGGCCGATGGAGTGACTTGGTTACGACGATTGCGGCATGTGGGGGACCGTTGCACTGAGCTTCTTATGTGGTTACTTGACCGCCCCTGCCATCACCCCCGACACGAACTGCCGCTGGAACGCGAAGAACACGGCCAGCGGGATCACCATCGAGATGAACGCGCCCGGCGCCAGCACCTCGATGTTGCTGCCGAACTGCCGTACCTGCTGCTGGAGAGCGACAGTCAGCGGCTGCGACTGCGAGTCGGAGAACACCAGCGCGACCAGCATGTCGTTCCACACCCACAGGAACTGGAAGATCCCGAGGGACGCGATCGCCGGCGCGGCGAGCGGCAGGACGACGGTCGCGAACAGCCTGATCTCGCCCGCGCCGTCCAGCCGGGCCGCCTCCAGCAGTTCACGCGGGATCTCCGCGAAGAAGTTGCGCAGCAGGAAGATCGCGAACGGCAGCCCGAACCCCACATGGAACAGCACCACCCCGATGATGTCGCCGAAGATCCCGATCTTCCCGAAGAGATCCGAGAGCGGGATCAGCGCCACCTGCACGGGTACGACAAGCAGCGCGACCACGACCAGGAACCACCAGTCGCGCCCCTTGAAGTCCATCCACGCGAAGGCGTATCCGGCCATCGCGCCGATCACGACGACGAGAAGCGTCGCCGGGACCGTGATCCACACCGTGTTCACGAGAGAACTGGTGATCGCGTCGTTCTCCAGCAGAGTTCTGTAACTCTTGGCGGTCAGTTGCCCGGGAGCCGTGAACACCTTCCACCACCCGGAGGTGGAGATGTCCGTCGGGTCGCGGAACGACGACACGAGCAGCCCTAACGTCGGCACCATCCAGATCAGCGCGACGAGGATGAGGAAGAGCCGCAGCACCCCGCCGGCGGCGCCACTGGCGACGCGGGCGGCGAAGGAACGTCTGGCACGCACGGGCGGTTGTTCGATGGTCCGTTCGGCGGGCGGGTCGACAGTCGTCACCGCTGACGCTCCTTCCTGAGCCGACGCAGATTGACGAACATCACCGGCATGACGAGCAGCAGCAGAAGCACGCCGATCGCACTGCCGACGCCGTAGTTGCCGCCACCGCCGAACGACGACAGGAACAACTGGAGCGCGAGGACGTTCGCGTCGTCCTGACTCGGCTGCGGGGCGATGATGTAGACGAGGTCGAACACCTTCATCACATTGATCATCAGCGTGACGAGGACGACGACCAGCACAGGCGCGAGCAGCGGGACGGTGATCCGCCGGAACACCTGCCACTCGTTGGCGCCGTCCACGCGCGCCGCCTCCAGCAGGTTGCGGTCCACGCCCGCGAGCCCCGCCGCGATGAGTACCATCGCGAACCCGGCCCACATCCAGGTGTAGCTGCCGATGATGGCCGGGGTGACAAGGGTGGGCCCGAGCCAGTCGATGCCGTTGTAGGCGGCGGCGAAGTTCGAGCCCGGCAGGCGCAGTTGGGCCCCGTCGGCATCGGCGGGCAGGCTGAACGTCCCGTCGGCGCCGCTCTTCGCCGACGCGACGACCTTCCCGTCCTTCACGGCCTCGACCTTCACCCCCTCCAGCGCCTTCTCACCCGGGTCGACCTGCCCCTTCGTACCGCCACCGCCGAGTTTGAAGTCCAGCCAGACGGTGCCGGTGATCCCCGAGCCGTCGGAGGCGCGGGGGGCCTTCGCGTCCTCGGGCGTGCCCGGGAGCTTGTTCGGGGCGATGCCCACCAGTGGCAGGAGCGCCGGGGTGCCCGGGCTGACGGTCCCGGTGGAGGTGAAGGAGCCCCCGCCGGACGGCTTCAGGTCACTGGCCTGCGCGTTCGGACGGGCCTTCGGATAGACCGAGGAGTCCACGAAGGCGTCGTGCACCGACGTGACAATCGCGTTGGCTACGCCCTGGTCCGGGTCCTGCTCGTAGACGAGGCGGAAGATGATGCCCGCCGCGAGCATCGAGATCGCCATCGGCATGAAGACGATCAGCTTGAACGCCGTACCCCAGCGCACCCGTTCGGTCAGCACCGCGAAGATCAGTCCGAGCGCGGTGACGAGCGCGGGGGCCACGGCCACCCAGATCGCCGTGTTGCGTACGGCGGTCAGCGTGGCGTCGTTGGTGAAGATGTCGCCGTAGTTCTCCAGGCCGACGAAACCCGAACCGTCGGCGTCGTAGAGGCTGCGCCAGACGGAGTAACCGATCGGGTAGACGACGAGCGAGCCCAGCAGGACCAGGGCGGGCAGCAGGAACAGGCCTGCCACCCACCAACGGGTGCCCGTGACCTTCCTGGGCCTGCCCGGCGTCGAACCGACCGGCATCGTGGTCGTCGAACCGACCGGTGTCGTGCTGCCCCTAGGCGCGTCGTCCCCTGGTGTGCCTGGTGTGTTGTTGTTGTCTCTCCTCGACTCCATGTCGGTGCCGTCAGCCGTTCTTGTACGCCTTGGCGGCGTCGGCCTCGAGTTTCTGTTGCGTGCCCGCGACGTCCTTCGGGTTCTTCAGGAAGTCCTGGAGGTCCTTCCACTCACCGACGCCCTGGGTACCGCCGAACGCGGCCGGGGCCTGGTCGGACATGTCGAAGCGGAAGTCGTCGCCGGCCGTGATGAGGGCCTTGGCGATGTCCCGGGTGACATCGTCCTTGTACGCCGACTGGTCCATCGACTTGTTGGGCGAGAGGAAGCCGCCCTGCGCCGCCCAGATCTCCGCCGCGTCCGTCGAGCCGAGGAACGTCAGGAGTGCCTGGGCACCCGCGCCGCCCTTCAGCGCCACGGCGACGTCGCCACCGCTGACCACGGGTGCCTGGTCGCCGACCGCCGGGAACGGGAAGACCTTCGCGTCCGTGCCGATCTTCGCCTTGGTGTCCGCGTTGATGTTGGCGGCCACGAAGTCGCCCTCGAAGACCATCGCCGCCGGGTTGTCACCCGTGAAGGTCTGGATGACCGACTTCGGGAACTCGGTCGCCAGCGCGCCGGAACGCCCGCCCGCCAGGAGCTCGTCGTTGCCCCAGAGCTCGGCGAGAGTGGTCAGGGCGTCCTTCACCGAGGGATCGGTCCACTTGATCTTGTGCTGGGCCAGCTGGTCGTACTTCTCCGGACCGGCCTGGGACAGATAGACGTTCTCGAACCAGTCGGTGAGGGTCCAGCCGTCGGCGCCGCCCACGGAGACGGCGGGGGAGCCCGCGTCGGAGAGGGTCTGGGCCGCCGCGATGAAGTCCTTCCAGGTCTTGGGCGTGTCGGTGAGGCCCGCGGACTCGAACGCGGCGGTGTTGTACCAGACCAGGGACTTGTTGGCGGCCTTTACGTAGATGCCGTACTGCTTGCCCTCGAAGGCCCCGAGGTCCTTCCACCCGGCGGAGAAGTTCTTGTCGAGCTGCGCCTGGGCATCCGCGCCGAGCGGCTTGAGCCAGCCCTTCTCGGCGAACTGGTGCAGTACGCCCACCTGGGGGAGGAACGCGACGTCCGGGGGCTGGCCGCCCTGGATCTTCGTACCGAGGAACGTGGAGGTGTTGTTGCCGGTCGGCACGAAGTTGACCTTCGCGCCGGTGCGCTTCTCGAACTCCTGGAGGACCTTGGTGAAGTTTTCCTGCTCGGGGCCCGTCCAGACGGCGGCGACCTCTAAGGTCTGGCCGTCCAGCTTGGGGAGCTTGACGGAGGCGGAGGTGTCACCGCCGCTGCCGGTGGTGGCGTCGGTGCCTTTGCCGCCCGGGCTGTCGTCGTCGGAGCCGCAGGAGGTGAGGGCTAGGGCGAGGGCGGTGGCGGAGAGGGCGGTCAGGGTGCGTGTACGTAGCGTGCTGCGCATGTGGGCCCCGTTCGTCGTTCGGCGCTGTCCCGTGGGCTCTGGTCTACGCCGGGTCGTGGGGGTCGGCAAGTGCGCCTGCCTGACTCGGCCAGTTTGCAGCGGGCTCTGCTGCAGCGCAGGCCTGGTTTTCCCACCCGCCCACCCGTTCACCGTTCGTGTCCAGCTCAGCCACTCCAGCCCGTCCGGCGTTTGAGGACGAGGCCCCTTCAGGGCCGAAAGCGGGGGTCTGGGGGCGGCAGCCCCCAGGAAGGGATGGGACGGGTAGGGGCGGCGGGGGCGAGAGAAACCCGCCCCGGGTCACAGCAGTGACGGCACCTCCGCCGCCGAAACCGACCGCGCCGCCCGCTCCAACGCACTCGCCAGCAACGCCAGATCAGTCGGCCCGTTCCCCAGCTCACGCACCGGCCGCCGCGCCGGCGGATCCCCCATCCGCTGCCAGTCCAGCGCGGCGACAGTCGGCCGCAACGTCGCCGTACGCGGGATACGCCCCGTCACCCGCCCCCCTTGGAACGGCACACCTCTCCCGTCCGCCCCGCTCAACCGCCCCCGCCCGGCGGCGGGTTCGTCCGGCCCCGGCGCCGGTGCGTCGAGGACGACCCGCAGCGCGGCCCCCCGGGCGAGTTCCGTCTCCGCGGTGCGCCCACCGACGCCCGCCGCGGCCACCAGATGCACCCCGAGCCGCTCGCCCTCCCGGGCCACCGCCTCCAGCGCCCGCACCACGGACCCCGCCGACGGCCGCCCCGGGGACCCCAGCGGCGGTGACACCAACGCGTCCAGGTCGTCCACGACCACGACGAGACGGGCCAGGGGAGGCGTCTCCGTACGCCGCCGACTCGCCGTCGGCCGCAGCCTCATCGTCGAACTGGGCGGCGAATCGAGATCCCCGGCGCCTTCTCCCGAGGCCGTGCCCGTGCCCGTGCCAACCGAACCGTGTGCGTGGGCGCCCGACCCGGACTTCGACCGCTGCGGCCCGATCCGGCCGGACAGTTCGCGCCCGTTGTGCCATTCGCCGAAGCCCACGCGCCCGAGAAGCTCGGCCCGCCGTTTGAGTTCGGCGCTGAGCGACTGGGCGAACTCGCGCATCCGGACGGGGTCGTTGGCGGTGAGGTGGGTGGTGACGTGAGGAAGGTCGGTACAGACGCGCAGCCCCTCCCCGTGCGGGGCGCCCCCGGCGCTGCCGCCGGTACCGTCCCGGCCGTCCATCAGCACGATGCCCAGCCGGTCGGGCCGCTCGGCGGCGGCCAGCGACGCGACCACGGCCCGCAGCAACTCCGTACGCCCGCTGCCGGGCGGCCCCTCGATCAGCAGGTGCGGTCCCTCGGCCGCGAGGTCCACACCGACGGGGCCGCGCGGGCCGGCGCCGAGTACGGCCCAGGCCCGGCCGCCGAGCGTCTCGGCGTCGTCGGCCGCGTCGGCCCAACGGGCCATCAGGGACGCCGGGGTGGCTCGGGCGAGCCCCAACTCGTCGAGCAGGCGTGCTGCTTGCGGCAAGGGCGCGGAGACGCGCTGCGGGCGCCCACCGGCGGCACCGTCGGTGCGCAACGGAGCCAGCGCCCGCGCGAACCGCTCGGCCCAGGCAAGGGACACGGCATCCACAGCGGCGACGGACCCCTGCCCCACCAGCCCGCTGGACCCCCGACCTGCCGAACCACCGAACTCACCACGACCACCCCTGCCGGACCCGGCGGCACGGGCGCCGCCGCCGGAGCCGGCCCGGGAATCGCCACCGGAGTCGCCATGGTCGCCGCCGGACCCGCCACGGGCACTGCTCCCGGAGCCATCGCGGAAACCGCCGCCGGACCCGGCACGAACGCCGCTGCCGGAGTCGCCATGGGCGCCGCCGGACCCACCACGGAAGTCGTCACCGGCACCGGCGCGGGAGCCGCCGCCGGAGTCGCTGCGGTAGCCGCCGCCGGACCCGCCGCGGGCCCCGCTGCCGGAGTCGCTGCGTGAGCCGCCGCCCGAGCTGCCATGGAAGTCACCGCCGGAACCGGCACGGGCGCTGCCGCCCGAGTTGCCGCGGAAGTCACCGCCGGAACCGGCACGAACGCCGCTGCCGGAGTCACCCCGGAACCCGCCGGAGTCGCCACGGAAGTCGTCCCCGGAACCGACTCGGGACCCGTTGCCGGAGTCGCCACGGAAGTCGTCCCCGGAACCAGCACGGGACCCGCCGCCGGACCCGCCACGGAAGTCGTCACCGGCACCGGCGCGGGACCCGCCGCCGGACCCGCCACGGAAGTCGTCACCGGCACCGGCGCGGGACCCGCCGCCGGACCCGCCACGGAAGTCATCACCGGCACCGGCACGGGACCCACCGCCGGAGTCACCCCGGAAGCTGCCCCGGGCATCACCACCGGAACCGGCACGGGACCCGTCCCCGGAGTCACCCCGGAAGCCGCCCCGCGCATCACCACCGGAGTCACCCCGGAACCCGCCGGAGTCACCCCGGAACCCGCCGGAGTCGCCACGGAAGTCAGCACCGGAACCGCCCCGCGCATCACCACCACCACCGGAACCGCCCCGCGCCCCGCCCTCCAGCCCACCCCCGGAGTCGTCGGACCCCACGTCGGCGGAGCCCCGGCCGGATACGTGGTCCCCCGCCCTGGCCACCCGCATCACATGCACAGCCGTGGCCACGTCGCCGCTGAGCAGGGCCACCGCGCCGCACTCGCGGAACGGCGGTGAGACCGCGCACGCCGCCTCGTACGTCTCCGTCACCGGTGACGCGGGTGACGCCGCCTCCGTCTCCGCCAGGCACACGACATGGATCCCCGCCCGGGGGCCCTCCTGCGCCAGCCGTGCGACGGCCTCCCGGATCGCCGCACCGCCCGGGTCGCCGTCCACGACGACCACGGTGTAGGGCCCAGCGAAACGGTCCGCCCCTTCGGCGGCTGGGTCGTCGGGCCGGGCCCAGGAAGGCCGTCGGGCCGCGCCCTGGGGGGTACCCCGGTCCTCGAGGTCCGGAGCAACACCGCCGGAGGCGAGCCTCCTCGCCGTCGTCTCCGTGTCGTGGTCCTCCAGGCGGCGCAGGAGCTCGTCGGTGCGGGCCGTGGCCTGCTCGCGGTCGTAGGCGAGGAGGAGCCGGCAGTCCTGGCCGTGCCCGGGGCGGAGATGGGGGAGCCAGCCGAGCCACGACCACTCGGCGGTGCGTTCCTCGGCGGTACGCGCGCGGTCCGTGCTGATCAGGACGATTTCCAGCGCCTCGGGGGAGTGCAGCGCCGTCAGCTGGGCCACCACCGCACGGGCCAGCCCCGCGAGCCGCGCGCGCGGGCCCGCCAGCCCCAGCGCCCCGACCTCACGCAGCCCCGCGGTCACCGGTACGGCGGGCAGCAGCCCCGAGCCGTCGGGGGCCGCGCGGTCCGCCGTACCCAGCCGGACCGTGAGTGCTTCGGGGTGACCCGGGCCGCGCTCCCACAGCCGGGGGCCCGGACCCAGGGCCGTGAGCAGCAGCGTCGCCGGGTCGGGCCAGCTCTCCGGGACCTGCGCGGGGACGTCGGCGAACTCCGGGGCGGTCTGCTCGTACACCGCGCCCTCGTCGTCGTACGCCTCGCCCTCGGTCGTCTCCGGCTCGGCGCGCCCGCCGGTCAGTCGCCGCGCCCACTTGGAGAGCCCGCCGCGCTTGCGCGCACCCTGCGGAACATCCGTACCCCTGAGGGGAGTTCCCTTCCGGCCGCCGCCTGTGGAAGCCTCCGCCTCCGCCTGTCGCCCGCCCTCGTCGTGCGAGCGCGCGTGCGGCACGGCGGGGGTCCGGGACACCTGTCCCGGTACGGAGAACCCGGCGCCGTGGGTGTCGCCTGCGCTGTCCGATGCCCTGCGCGATGCCCTGTCCGAGACCCTGCTCGTACCGGCCGTACCCGGGGTCTTGCGGCTCTCGATGTGCGGGGCCCGTCCCTGACCCGGGACGAGCGGCTCCGCCGCGGCCTGCGCCGGATTCCGGGTACTCCGTGACTCGGACTCGCCCCCGGCGGTTCCCCAACTCGCCGAACCGTAGGCGTGATGGGTCTCCCCGGAGGGCGGCGACGAGGTGAACGACGTGAGGCGCCTGCCGTGGGTGTCCTCGGTGTCCTCGGTGTCGTCCGGCTTATCAGCCGGGTGTCCCGGGCCGGCCGGGTGGCCTTCGGCGACGCTCACGCGCACGTGGCCCTCGCCGTCGGGGGTCGTGCCCACGCGGGCGCCCGCGTCCCCGGGCGGGGTCAGCCGCAGGGCCGACTCCCCGATGCGCAGCAGCGCGCCCGGCGCGAGACGGACCGGGCGGGTGCCGAGGCGGGTGCCGGACAGCGTCGTGCCGTTCGTGGAGTTGAGGTCCGCGACCGCTATCCGGCCGTCATCCTCGACCGTGACCGCGCAGTGCAGCCGGGAGACGTCCGGGTCGTCGAGCGGGACGTCGGCGTCGGCGGAGCGGCCGATGGTGATCTGGCCGCCGTGCAGCAGATGGACCCCGCCCGCGTCCGGTCCCGCGACCACGTGCAGCTGGGCCGCCACCTCGTCGGCCTCGGGGTGCGGCTCGGGCTCCGCGGGCGTACCGAGGGCGAGCACCGCGCCGTCGACCAAAGGGGGCTCACCGAGGGTGCAGCGCCGGGCGTCGAGGCGCTGGTCGCCCGCGTACAGCACCACCGCGCCGCCGCTCTCGCGGCCCGGGCCGCGCTCGGGCGGGGCCGAACCCCCGTCGCCCGCGACCACCGACGCCAGGGCCGAGGCCACCGAGGCGAGCGCCGTGCCGGCGGGAGCGGTGACCAGCACATCGCAGCTCGCGGCACGCGCCCACGGCTCCGAGGGCGGCCCCAGCGGGTCTACGACGGTCAACCGGATCTGCATCGCCGTCAGCGGTCCCTTCTGCACGGACACCCGGAAAGGAGGACGAAGCCACGCCACGGGTCCCACCACCGCGGACTTCCCCCACCGCACACGAGCACGTAGGCCAGTACTGGAGGCATCCTCGCACCTGCCACTGACAACGCGCCCGCCCCCCACCCATAAGTGATCTTGAATGGTCACCTCTGCCCGCAAAAGTGCCTGACCAGTGACGAGCGACTGTCCGATTCGGATCGGTTTGGCAATCGGTTTGAGATCGGTCACGTTCGGGATTCGGCAACCGGGAGGACGGTCGAGACGTCTTTCTTCTCGACTTTCCGTATACGCCGCCTGTGGGCGGCGGCCGTCGCCCGGGGTGTCCGGCAGGTGCGGCACTACAGTGGGTCGGAGGACCGTGTACGGGATGTACGTATGTAAGGGAGCCATGACGTGCGGCCGGTAGGGAGCAAGTACCTCCTTGAGGAGCCGCTGGGACGCGGCGCCACAGGCACCGTCTGGCGCGCCCGCCAGAGGGAGACCGCGGGAGCCGAGGCGGCCGTGCCCGGCCAGCCCGGCGAGACGGTGGCGATCAAGGTCCTCAAGGAGGAACTCGCCAACGACGCGGACATCGTGATGCGCTTCCTGCGCGAGCGGTCCGTGCTGCTGCGGCTGACCCACCCGAACATCGTCCGCGTACGGGACCTGGTGGTCGAGGGCGATCTGCTGGCGCTGGTCATGGACCTCATCGACGGGCCCGACCTGCACAAGTACCTGCGGGAGAACGGCCCCTTCACACCCGTCGCCGCCGCGCTCCTGACCGCGCAGATCGCCGACGCGCTCGCCGTCAGCCACGCCGACGGGGTCGTGCACCGGGACCTGAAGCCCGCCAACGTCCTGCTCATGCAGGACAACGGCCGGATGCACCCGATGCTCACCGACTTCGGCATCGCCCGCCTCGCCGACTCCCCGGGCCTCACCCGTACCCATGAGTTCGTCGGCACGCCCGCGTACGTCGCCCCGGAGTCCGCCGAAGGCCGTCCGCAGACCTCCGCCGTCGACATCTACGGCGCCGGCATCCTCATGTACGAGCTGGTCACCGGTCGTCCCCCGTTCAGCGGCGAGTCGGCGCTTGAGGTACTGCACCACCACCTCGCCTCCGAGCCGCGCCGCCCGTCCACCGTGCCCGAACCCCTGTGGACGGTCATCGAGCGCTGCCTGCGCAAGAACCCCGACGAAAGGCCCAGCGCCGAGAACCTCGCGCGCGGGCTGCGTGTCGTCGCCGAGGGCATCGGCGTCCACTCCAACTCGATGCAGATCGCGGCGGCCGAAGGGGTCGTCCACCTGCTCGCACCGGATCCGGCACCGACCGCGGTGCCCGGGGCGGGCGACCCGACCCAGGTGCTGCCGCACAGCGCGGGCATGCCGGGGGCGTACGACCCGAACGCCGCCACCAGCGTGCTGCCGCACACCGGCGGCCCTGGTCCCGTGGGGATGGGTGCCGTGGGCGGCCTGGGCGCAGCGGATCCCACGGCCGTCATGCCGCCCGTGCCGCAGAACCAGCCCGGTGGTCAGGGCGGAGGCCAGGGCGCGGGGCCCGAGGAGCCGCACCCCTGGCAGAACCAGCTGCGTGCAGCCCGGGACCGCAACGAGCAGACCCAGGTCCAGTACCTGGACCCCGGCGACGACCCGCTGCGCCGCCGTCCCCAGCGGCAGCCGGGCCGGCCGCCGCAGCAACAGCCCCAGCAGCCGCCGTACCAGCAGCAGCCGCCGTCGCGTCAGCAGCAGCGCGGCCCGCAGCCCCAGCCCGGATACGGCTATCCGCAGGGGCCGGGGCAGCCCCCGCAGCACCAGCAGTACGCGCCGCCCCAGCATCAGCAGCAACCCCGGCACCAGCCTCAGCCTCAGCAACAGCAGCCGCAGCAGCGGTACGCGCCGCCGGCGCCCGCCCCCGCTCCCCAGCGCCCGCAGCAGCCCGAGGCCCGGCCGCCGCACGAGCCGAGGGAACCCCGCCAGCGCAGCGCCAACCCGATGAAGATCCCCGGGCTCGGCTGCCTCAAGGGATGCCTGTTCACGATCGTCATCCTGTTCGTCGCCGCGTGGCTGATCTGGGAACTGAGCCCGCTGCAGGGGTGGATCGGCTCGACGAAGGGGTTCTTCGCGCAGCTCGGTGACTGGATCGACACGGTCAGCGGGTGGGTGGGGGATCTCGGTGGCGGCTCCGGCGGGTCTGGCGGTTCCGGGGGCTCCGCGGGGACGGGCTGACCCGAACCGACCCGCTGCTCCGGTCGGCGGGGCAATCAGGGTGCTTGCCGGGCATTTGAGGATCAGTCGGGCGGTGTTCCGACTGTGATTCCGGTGCGACTCTGGGGATTTGTCGACACCTGGCGGGTGATTTACGTCCCGGCGGTGAAGGTTGGGGCTCCGGACGCGTAGTTTTATCGGCTGAGGTCGAGGTCTTGTCGGCCGGCGGTCCGGGGACCCGCGGCGCTGCCGCTGGTGTCCCGCCCCGGATCGGCGCCGAGTCGGCAACACGCGTCTGTAGGAGCAGTCTTGGCACGGAAGATCGGCAGCCGGTACACCGCCAACCAGATCCTGGGGCGGGGCAGCGCCGGCACGGTGTGGCTGGGCGAGGGTCCCGACGGGCCCGTCGCCGTCAAGCTGTTGCGCGAGGACCTGGCGTCGGACCAGGAGCTCGTCGGACGCTTCGTACAGGA
Source organism: Streptomyces sp. NPDC047042 (assembly GCF_040644035.1). NCBI lineage: Bacteria > Bacillati > Actinomycetota > Actinomycetes > Kitasatosporales > Streptomycetaceae > Streptomyces > Streptomyces sp. NPDC047042. The sequence continues at coordinate 53,100 of NZ_JBEYVP010000007.1, forward strand.
GCGGACCGCGCTGCTCGGGCTCGAACACCCCAACATCGTGTCCGTACGGGACCTGGTGGTCGACGGCAACGACCTCGCGCTCGTCATGGACCTGGTGCGGGGCACCGACCTGCGCACCCGGCTCGACCGCGAACGCAGGCTCGCCCCCGAGGCCGCCGTCGCGATAGTGGCCGACATCGCGGACGGGCTGGCCGCCGCGCACTCCGCCGGGGTCGTGCACCGGGACGTGAAGCCGGAGAACGTCCTGCTGGACATGCAGGGCCCCCTGGGCCCCGGCGGCTCGCACCCCGCCCTGCTGACGGACTTCGGCGTCGCGAAACTGATCGACTCACCTCGGCGGACCCGGGCCACGAAGATCATCGGTACGCCCGACTATCTGGCGCCGGAACTCGTCGAGGGCCTGCCCCCGCGCGCGGCCGTCGACATCTACGCCCTGGCGACCGTCCTGTACGAGCTGCTGGCCGGCTTCACGCCCTTCGGCGGCGGTCACCCGGGCGCGGTGCTGCGCAGGCACGTGACCGAGACGGTGGTCCCCCTCCCCGGGATCCCCGAGGAGCTGTGGCAGCTGATCGTGCAGTGCCTCGCGAAGGCGCCGGCGTCGCGGCTGCGGGCGTCGGAGCTGGGGGTGCGGCTGCGGGAGCAGTTGCCGCTGCTGGTGGGGATGCCGCCGCTGGACGTGGACGAGCCCGAGTCGGAGGACGGGGAGGGGTCCGGGCAGGGGGGCGGGCCTGGGCATGGGGCGGGGCCAGGGGTGGCCCGGGACGAGGGTTACGACGAGGTGGCCGTGCCGGTGGGGGAGCGGGTGCGGCGGGGGGCGGTGCCGCTGGTGCGGGGGGCGAAGCCGGACTCCAACCGGGACACGCATACGTCGATGCGGGTGCCGGGGCCCGATGAGCTGGCGGGTGGGGCGCTGGGGACGGCGCGGGTGCCGCGGCCGGTGGGGGCGCCGCGGCCCGGGTCGGCTCGGCATCGGGCTTCGGCGCGGCGGCGGAGGGTGACGTTGGGGGTGGCGGGGGTGGTGTTGGTGGCGGTGCTGGGGGTCGGGACGTGGGTGGCCACGTCGGGGGACGATGCGGGGGCCACGCCGCAGGACACGGGGAACTCGGCGCCCGGGGCACCGTGAGGGTTTCTCGCCCCCGCCGCCCCTACCCGTCCCATCCTGTCCCTGGGGGCTGCCGCCCCCAGACCCCCGCTTCGGCCTGAACGGCCTCGTCCTCAAACGCCGGACGGGCTGAGAGGGGCCGGGCCCGCGCTGATCACATGCGGTAAACGGGTGGGCGGGCGGGAAACCAGGCCTGTGCTGGGCGCATGCGGTGAACGGGTGGGCGGGTGGGAAACGCCCGAAAACCCCGGGCCCCGCCCAAGTGACGGCGTCGAAAACCTGCCGCCCGGCGGAGCCGTTACGCTGGTGTCGTGGCAGTCGTCGATGTATCCGAAGAGCTCAAGTCCCTCTCCTCGACCATGGAGTCGATCGAGGCCGTCCTGGACCTCGACAAGCTGAGGGCAGATGTCGCCGTGCTCGAGGAGCAGGCGGCAGCGCCGTCCCTGTGGGACGACCCGGAGGAAGCGCAGAAGATCACCAGTAAGCTCTCCCACCTCCAGGCGGAGGTGAGGAAGGCCGAGGCGTTGCGCGGGCGGATCGACGATCTGGGCGTGCTCTTCGAGATGGCCGAGGAGGAGGACGACCCGGACACCCGCGCCGAGGCCGAGGCCGAGCTCGCCTCCGTCCGCAAGGCCCTCGACGAGATGGAGGTCCGTACCCTCCTCTCTGGTGAGTACGACGCCCGCGAGGCCCTCGTCAACATCCGCGCCGAGGCCGGTGGCGTGGACGCCGCCGACTTCGCCGAGAAGCTGCAGCGGATGTACCTGCGGTGGGCCGAGCAGAAGGGCTACAAGACCGAGGTCTACGAGACGTCGTACGCCGAGGAGGCCGGCATCAAGTCGACCACCTTCGCCGTCCAGGTGCCGTACGCCTACGGGACGCTGTCCGTGGAGCAGGGCACGCATCGCCTCGTCCGCATCTCGCCCTTCGACAACCAGGGGCGGCGTCAGACCTCCTTCGCCGGGGTCGAGATCCTGCCCGTCGTCGAGACCACCGATCACATCGAGATCGACGAGTCCGAGCTGCGGGTCGACGTCTACCGGTCCTCCGGGCCCGGCGGCCAGGGCGTCAACACCACCGACTCCGCGGTGCGGTTGACCCACCTCCCCACCGGCATCGTCGTCTCCTGCCAGAACGAGCGGTCGCAGATCCAGAACAAGGCCTCCGCGATGAACGTGCTCCAGGCCAAGCTCCTCGACCGGCGCCGGCAGGAGGAGCAGGCCAAGATGAACGCCCTCAAGGGGGACGGCGGCAACTCCTGGGGCAACCAGATGCGTTCGTACGTCCTGCACCCGTACCAGATGGTCAAGGACCTGCGGACGGAGTTCGAGGTCGGCAACCCCGAGTCCGTGTTCAACGGTGAGATCGACGGATTCCTCGAAGCCGGAATTCGCTGGCGCAAGCAGCAGGAGAAGTAGAACTCCTGCAGGACTCCTTCAGAGCTCCTTATCGACAAAGCAACCGCCGCCCACCGGGCGGCGGTTGCTTTGCGTAGGAGAGATGTCTGGGTTTTACATCACACTCACGGTTCCGATGTGCGGCAAGGAAGGAACAAGGGGACATTGCGCGCGCAACGACCTTGACGTGCTCTTGGGAAATCGGAAAGGTAAAGCGCGGCATGCGTATCTCTGGGGCGCATGTGAACCGGGGAGCTTCGACCGCTGCCCCGTCGATCACCGCCCCGACGCCGCCCCACCTGACGAACAGCTACTGGGGGTAGCACCTATATGACGAAGAAGACGCGGGTTCGTGTCGCGCGGATAGCGGCGGGCGTGGTGATCGCCGCCGGTGCCTCGCTGACGACCGCGGGCATTGCCTCGGCCGACGATTGCGAGCTGCTCGGTATCTGCGCCGGTACGCCGAGCCCGGACCCGGAGCCGCCGGTGCCGGACCCGGAGCCTCCGGTGCCGGACCCGGAGCCTCCGCTGCCGGACCCCGAGCCGCCGGTGCCGGACCCGGAGCCTCCGCTGCCGGACCCCGAGCCGCCGCTGCCCGACCCGGAGCCGCCGCTGCCCGACCCGGGTCCCACCACGGCCGACCCGGAACCGTCGGAGCCCTCCGCCGAGCCGAGTGAGCCCACCGACGACGAGCCCACGGACAACGCCGGCTCCGGCAGCAACGGGAACGGCAACGGTTCCGGTACGGACACCGACGGCGGCGACAACACCAGCCCCGACGGTGGCTCGAACACCTCCGCCCAGGAAGAGGGCACCTCGGCCCTCACCGACACGGGCTCGGAGACCTCGGCCCAGGGCTCCGGCGGCGCCGAGCTCGCCGAGACCGGTGCCATGGAGACGAGCCTCCTGATCATCGGTGCGGCCACGATGATCGCCGGCGGTGTCGCCTTCCGCGTGCTCCCCCGTCTCGTGGGCGGCCGCGGCGGCGCAGCTGCCTGACGGCATCTGTAGCCCGCCCGCCCTGGCGGAAGCCGGTGGCACGTAGAACGCGCAAGGGCCCGGAGTATCCTCGCTCCGGGCCCTTCGCTGCTTATGCCGTCTGGTGTGCCACCAGGGCCAGTGCCGCTATCAGTACCGCCAGCAGCGCTATCAGCGTCATCGGGTTGAGGCCGGCGAACGGGCTCTCCTGCTGCAGGCGCTCGCGGTTCGCCCGGCAGACGTGACAGCGCCCCTCGTTCACGGGCGCCGCGCAGTTCGCGCACACCAATCGGTCGTACGTCATGCGCCTCGCCCTCCTTGCGCCGCTTCCACGTATCCAACGCTTTCGGGACCGCTTCCGTTCCCGGCTTCACGCTCCACTGTGACAGGTTCCGGTGGAGGTTGCGCGATTCCCCGTGTCCTCGGGGGCTCTGCCGCCGACTACGGGGCCGACGGCCGGCCCCGTACAAAAGGCCACAACCCTTGCGCAACCGTGACCGGAGCCTGCGCCCGGACGCCCGGGTCGCGTATGGTCACGCCATCTGCCCCCGATGGTCCGTGGTGTATCCGTGATCCGATTCGACAGCGTCTCCAAGGTCTACCCCAAGCAGAACCACCCCGCTCTCCGGGATGTCACCCTGGAGGTCGAGAAGGGTGAGTTCATCTTCCTCGTCGGGTCCTCCGGCTCCGGAAAGTCCACCTTCCTGCGACTGATCCTCCGCGAGGAGCGCGCCAGCCACGGGCAGGTGCACGTCCTCGGCAAGGACCTCGCGCGCCTCTCCAACTGGAAGGTGCCGCAGATGCGGCGCCAGCTGGGGACGGTGTTCCAGGACTTCCGGCTGCTGCCGAACAAGACGGTCGCCGAGAACGTCGCCTTCGCCCAGGAGGTCATCGGCAAGTCGAAGGGCGAGATCCGCAAGTCCGTGCCCCAGGTGCTCGACCTCGTCGGCCTCGGCGGCAAGGAGGACCGGATGCCCGGCGAGCTGTCGGGTGGTGAGCAGCAGCGTGTCGCCATCGCGCGGGCCTTCGTGAACCGGCCCAAGCTGCTGATCGCCGACGAGCCGACCGGCAACCTCGACCCGCAGACCTCCGTCGGCATCATGAAGCTGCTCGACCGGATCAACCGGACGGGCACGACCGTGGTGATGGCGACGCACGACCAGAACATCGTGGACCAGATGCGCAAGCGCGTCATCGAGCTGGAGAAGGGCCGTCTCGTCCGCGACCAGGCGCGCGGCGTCTACGGCTACCAGCACTGACGGTCAGTGACGCCCACAGTCCTCGGAGTTCTCGGAGTTCTCGGAAAGGCTTGAGCACGCCATGCGCGCCCAGTTCGTACTGTCGGAGATCGGTGTCGGTCTCCGTCGCAATCTGACGATGACGTTCGCCGTCGTCGTCTCCGTCGCCCTCTCCCTCGCCCTGTTCGGCGGGTCGCTCCTGATGAGCGACCAGGTCAGCACGATGAAGGGCTACTGGTACGACAAGGTCAACGTCTCGGTGTTCCTCTGCAACAAGAGCGACGCCGAGTCCGACCCGAACTGTGCCAAGGGCGCGGTGACCAGCGACCAGAAGAAGCAGATCCTCGCCGATCTGGAGAAGATGGACTCGGTCGTGCAGACGGTCACGTACGAGTCCGCGGACGAGGCCTACAAGCACTACAAGGAGCAGTTCGGCGACTCCCCGCTGGCCAGTTCGCTCACCCCGGACCAGATGCAGGAGTCGTACCGGATCAAGCTGAAGGACCCGGAGAAGTACCAGGTCATCGCGACCGCGTTCGACGGGCGTGACGGTGTGCAGTCCGTGCAGGACCAGAAAGGCATCCTTGACAACCTCTTCGGGTTGCTCAACGGCATGAACTGGGCGGCCCGGGCGGTGATGGCGCTGATGCTCGTCGTCGCGCTGATGCTGATCGTCAACACCGTGCGTGTGTCCGCGTTCAGCCGTCGGCGTGAGACCGGGATCATGCGGCTCGTCGGCGCCTCCGGGTTCTACATCCAGGCGCCGTTCATCATGGAGGCCGCGGTCGCCGGGCTGATCGGGGGCGGTGTCGCCTGCGCCTTCCTGCTGGTCGCGCGGTACTTCATCATCGATCACGGGCTGGCCCTGTCCGAGAAGCTGAATCTGATCAACTTCATCGGCTGGGAGGCCGTCCTCACCAAGCTTCCGCTCATCCTCGCGACGAGTCTGCTGATGCCCGCGCTTGCCGCGTTCTTCGCGTTGCGCAAGTACCTGAAGGTGTGACGCATGCCAAGAGGGCCGTTCGGTCAACCGACCGTACGGCCCTTCGCGTTGTCCTAGACTCACCGGCATGTCGGGCCGCGACCTGTTCACACAGCCCCGCCGCGCAGGCCGCGGGGCGGCTCTGACGTTGCTGTTCGCCAGCGTCCTGATCGCCGGCGCGGCCACCGGCTCGTTCCCCGAGACCGCCGAGCGCAAGGCCTCCCTCCCGGACCCGGCGCCCGCCGCCGCCCCCGCCGGGCACCACGAGGAGGTCGCCGCCGCCGCCGCCGAGGCCATGGCCGTGGGCAAGTCCCCGATGGAGGCCGCCGAGCGCGCGGTCAGCCGCAGCGGGGACCGCTGGGGGGCCGTGTACTCCCCGGGCGAGTACGAGGAGCTGGAGGAGGCCCTCGACGGCCGCTACACGGGCGTCGGGCTCTGGGCGCGGCGCGAGCGGGACGGCCGTATCGAGGTCACCAAGGTGCGGTCCGGTTCGCCCGCGGCCGTCGCCGGGATCCGCAGCGGCGACCGGCTGCGGAGTGTGGACGGCAAGTCGGTCGACGGGCGCCCGGTCACCGAGGTCGTCTCCTTACTGCGCGGCGACGCACAGGACGCCGCCGCCGGTACGACCGTCCGGCTCGGTCTGGAACGCGGCACGCACGCGTGGAGCCGCACCGTACGCCGGGCACAGCTCTCCACGGACTCCGCGACCGTCCGGCAGGTCGCCGAGAAGAAGGTCACCGTCATCCGGGTCGCCGCCTTCACCAAGGGCGTCGGCGATGTCGTGCGCGATGCCGTACGGGAGGCCCCGGCCGGCGCCGGGATCATCCTCGACCTGCGCGGCAACTCCGGCGGGCTGGTCACCGAGGCCGTCACCGCCGCCTCCGCCTTCCTCGACGGCGGCCTCGTCGCCACGTACGACGTCAACGGTGAGCAGCGCGCCCTGCACGCCGAACCGGGCGGCGACACCACCAGACCGCTGGTCGCGCTCGTCGACGGCGGCACGATGAGCGCGGCCGAGCTGCTCACCGGCGCCCTCCAGGACCGCGGCCGGGCGGTCGTCGTGGGCTCCAGGACCTTCGGCAAGGGCTCGGTGCAGATGCCGACCCGGCTGCCTGACGGGTCGGTCGCCGAACTGACCGTCGGCCACTACCGCACCCCTTCGGGGCGTGGCGTCGACGGGGTGGGCCTCACTCCTGACCTCGACGCCGACCAGGGCGCGCTGGAGCAGGCGGAGACCGTACTGAGCGGGCTGGGCGATCCCACGTAGCCGCCTTGCAGCCCCTTCGTGGTCGCTCGGTAATCGGCTTTCCTTCCGGCGCCCCTCTGATGCGAAAATGGCGGCACTATGGCTAAGGAAAAAGGGCGCAAGCTGATCGCCCAGAACAAGAAGGCGCGCCACGACTACGCCGTCATCGACACCTACGAGGCCGGTCTGGTCCTCACCGGTACCGAGGTGAAGTCGCTGCGCCAGGGGCGGGCCTCGCTCGTCGACGGCTTCGTGCAGCTCGACGGGCACGAGGCGTGGCTGCACAACGTGCACGTGCCGGAGTACAGCCAGGGCACCTGGACCAACCACAGCGCCCGGCGCAAGCGGAAGCTGCTGCTGCACCGCGCGGAGATCGACAAGCTGGAGTCGAAGTCGGGGGAGACGGGTCTCGCGATCGTGCCCCTCGCCCTGTACTTCAAGGACGGCCGGGCGAAGATCGAGATCGCGCTGGCCCGAGGCAAGAAGGAGTACGACAAGCGACAGACACTGCGCGAGAAGCAGGACCGTCGCGAGACGGACCGGGCGGTCTCGGCGGTGCGGCGCAGGCAGCAGCACGGGTAGCCCCACCCGGAATACGGTGGCATGGGCGTGCGTTGGTCACGTACGATGGTGACTGCACCTCACCGAGGGTGCGCTTCCTCTTCGGAGGGTTTGAAAAAACAACATGGGGATGATCGGTTTCGACAGCGGCTGTCGAAGCAGGGGAAGCGTGTCGAGGAAGCGGCCATGATCTCGTAAACCACAGGCCGAAAAAAATAATCGCCAATTCCAACAGCGATTCTTCCAAGGCGCAGTTCTCTCTCGCCGCCTGATCTCAGGTAGCGAAAGAGCTGCTCCTTACTAAAGGGAGTGTCAGCCCGGGGGTGTTCCCGACCCGGATCCTGGCATCAGCTAGGGGACTAAACCTTGATCCCGGTCACGGGGTGAAGAGGGAAATCTAACAGTGACTGGGCCCGTCGGCGACTTGTTCGCGTGATTGCCGGGGCCGAGAAAAGCACAGCGAACTGCACACGGAGAAGTCCTGATTCCGCACCGTTGGACGCGGGTTCGATTCCCGCCATCTCCACAATTCCCATGTTATGCAGTGTCAAAGGTCCCGTCGCTTTCGAGCGGCGGGACCTTTGTCGTGCCTTGCTCGGGACCTCTGGTGAATGGGGGCGGATGATGACTGAGGAAACGCTCGACAGTCGGCTCAGGTCCGCGGTTCGGGCGAGGGACGCGGAGACGGTGCGGGCCCTGTTGGAGGAGGGCGCCGACCCGAACACGGTGGATGCGGACGCTGGCTGTGCGCCGGTGTTGTGTGTGGCTGTCGCCGCGTACGACGCCGCGGTTGCCGAGGTGTTGGTGGAAGGTAGGGCGGACCCCGACCGGGTCCTGCCGGACGGGACCACTCCTCTGTGGCGTGCCGTCGACGGAGGTTCCCCGGCGGTCTTCGCGGCGGTGCTGGGCAAGGAACCCCGCCTACGGATGCCGGAGGAGGGCCGGGAACGGCTGCTCACGTTGGCTCGGGGTTGGTACGAGACGGGCGCGGCGGAGGGGCTGCGGCGCAGGGCGGGCGCACCGGGCCAGGTCGGCGTGGTGGACACGGTTCGGGTGCAGGACGGCGAGTACGAGTGGGTCGAGCAGGTGTCGCTCGGCGGGCACGTCGTACGGGCCGGCCACGGGGCCATCCTCACCTCTCTGGAGTGGGCCTTCCGCGTCCTGACCCCCGTCGACGAGTTGATCGGCCGCGCCGTCGATCCGCCCCACGAGGACCATGTGAACTGGTCGTCGGTCTGCTCGATTCTCACCCAGCGCCGCAGCTTCGAGACCTGGTCGGCCGTGGTGGCCCACCGCCATGACTCCGACCTGGTGCACCGCCGGTTCGTACTGGACGTCGTGAGGCTGCGGTCGCTCATGTACTTCGACGGCCCCTCCCACGAGAAGCGCGAGGGTGATTTCCTGGCTGCCTGGGCGGCGGAGGAACCGGACAGCGGGCTCCTCGCGAAGGTGCTGGACCTCTACACCGAGTACACGCACCAGGACCAGGAGGCCATCGGGCTCCGCTACGCCGACCATCCCGACCCCCGCGTACGCCGCGAAGTGCCGTACGCCTTCCCGACGTACGGTGTCCCCCTGACCCCTGCGGCCAGAGCCGCGCTGCTCACCCTCACCCGTGACCCGGACGTCGGGGTGCGAGTCGCGGCCTGCGAGGCGGGCATGCGGGACGACGATCTCCTCCCGGAGATCACCCGGACGCTGCTGCTCCTGGCCGAGGACCCCGACCCCGACGCGCGGAGCGCGGCGGCGACGACACTCGCAGGCTCCCGAATCCGCACGCCCGCCGTGTCCGACGCGTTGGTGGCGCTGCTCGCCCACACCGACCAACTCGTACGCCTGGAGGCCGCGTACGGGCTCGCCCTGCGAGACGACCCGCGCACCGGGGAGGCGATCGACCGGGTGGGTCCCCTGGGCGCCGGTTTCGAGGACGACCAGCGGGCCGGGGCGCTCAGGTCGTGGCAGTGGGGGAAGAGGACCTGAGGGACTCAATAAAGGGGGCGTACGCGGATGCCGGGAAGGTGAGGGTGCGGGCTGCCGGGGCCTTGGAGTCGCGGATGGTTGTGTGGGTGGGGGAGTTGGCTATCTCGACGCACTCGTTGCCGTCACCCTCGCCCGAGTAGGACGACTTCCGCCAGTTGTCCATAAGATGCCTCACAACTCGTTCGCCAACTTGTGGATGAAGTCACGCGACTGTCTGGGTTCGAGTGACGAGGCTTCTACTGTACGGAAGCCTGCTCGGTAAGTGCTGAGCTGAGCCTCGGAATCAATGAACATCGAGCCATGGGGTGCGTCACGGACCACGGTGTCGAGTTTGGGTACGGGGCCGCCTACGTACGTCATCGTGCTTGAGGCTTTGGCGAAGCCGTCCAGGTCGAGGGGGATGACACGCAAGGTGACGTGATCTGCTTCCGACACCTCCAGAAGCTTGGCGAGTTGGGACTTCGACCCCGCGCGGTCGCTGACCCTGATCCGAAGCGCGGCCTCATGAATCACCACTTCGTAGGGGATCGCGATCTCCTGGCGCGCCATGCGGTGCCTGATGCGCAACTCAAGCTCATCATGGGTGAGTTCGGACAGTCGGGACGAGAAGACGGCACGTGCGTAGTCCTCGGTCTGCAGCAGGCCCGGCACGTGCAGGATTGCCACATGGCGCTGGAACTTGGCATGGTGCTCGAGTTCGGACAGGTCCAGGAACGGTGTGGGCAGCAGGCCCCGGTACTCCTCCCACCAGCCGCGCGTCCGGCCGATGGCCATCGTGACCAAGGCATTGATGAACTCCTCGTCCGTACAGGCGTAGTGGGACGCCATACGGCGAAGTCGCTCCTCGCTCACCCCTGTGAGTCCGGACTCGATGTGACTGATCTGGACGCGACCTGTCCCAAGTAGCGCCGCTGCTTCCGTGGCGTTGAGCCCTGCTGCCTCGCGGAGCCTGCGCAGTTCGGTCGCCAGGCGCGCTTGGCGTGCGGTTGGTTCGCGCCTCAGGACCATGGCTTGCTCCTTGGTTCAACAGAAGGAAACTGACCCCGAGTCCTGGGAGTACTCCCTCTACATCCCCAACGACCTCCGAGCCGTCACCATCAGCCGCCGTACCCTCCGCCTCATCCTCACCATGCACGGACTGATCGGCCTCGTCGACACCGCCGAACTCCTCGCCACCGAGCTTGTTTCGAACGCCGTAAGGCACACCAAGGGCCCCGCCGCCCTACGCGTCCGCTGGTCGGCCGGCGTCCTGCGCATCGGCGCCTGGGACGCGGACCCTCGACCGCCTCAGCCGCCACAGGAGTTGGGGGAACTCGTCGAGTCGGAGGACGGGCGCGGTCTGGGGATGGTGCTGGCCTGCGCCCAGTTGTGGGGGTGGCAGCCGCTGTCCCGATTCGGGAATCGCGGCAAGTTCGTGTGGTGCGAGTTGGACTCGGCGGCGTGAACGTTTTTCCGAGAACTCGAAAGAGTGAACGCATTCCGAATGCCTTGAAACGCCTCCCCCACTGAACCAAGGTTGCGCACATGGTCACATCAGCTCACGAGGGCTTGCACCGCATCTTCCAGGAGCGGCCCGAGATCCTGGCTCCCGTGTTCGGAGTGCTGGGAGTCCCATTTTCGGAAAAGGCGACCGTGGACGCCGTCACCACGGACGTGACGGAGGCCCGGCCGCTGGAGCGCCGCGTGGACACCGTGCTGCGTATTGGCCCCTCCGACGGTGAGGACTTCCTGCTCGCCATCGAGTCGCAGTCGGCCAAGGTCACGGGCAAGGCGCGGAGCTGGGCTTATTACGTCAGCTACCTCCAGGCGAAGTACGAACTGCCCGTGCTGCTGCTGGTGGTCTGCCAGGACCAGGCCACGGCCAAGTGGGCGGTCGGTCCCTTCGAGTGCGGCACGCGTGGCTGGACAGCTATGCGCGTGTATCCGCTGGTCGCCGGGCCGGACAACCTGCCGGTGATCACCGATGTCAGGACCGTCGCCAAGAATCTCCCGCTAGCCGTGCTGTCCGCCCTGGCGCACGCCCGTAGCTGCGATGGCGACGCCATACTGGAGGCTATTGGGAAGGTCCTTCAGGAACTCAGGGAGACCGAGCCCGACACCGCCGAGTACTTCTTCGACTTCCTGGAAGTCACCCTGGGTAAGACGCCCGCAGGAAAGAAATGGAAGGACATCATGTCGTTCGTCAGCTACTTCCCCGGTCGGGGGACGGTTCGTGAGACGGCCTATCTCGAGGGTGAGGCCAGGGGTGAGGCCAGGGGTGAAGCCAGGGGCAAGGCCGAAGGCGAGGTGAAGGGGATTCTGCTGGTTCTGGAGGTGCGCGGCATCCCCGTATCGGCAGACGTGCGTGAACGCCTCACCACCTGCACCGACCTCGACCGCATCGACACCTGGCTGGAGCGGTCCCGGACGGTAGAGCGCGCGGAGGATCTGTTCGCCGAGGAATCGGCCTCCGACTGACAGCCGGGCCGGGATGTCAGTGCCCCCGCCTAGGGTGCTCCCCATGACCGACTGGATACATGATCCGTTTCCGGGCCATGACGTGAATGTCGTCTTCGCCCGGCGTATGCCTCTCGCTGTGCTTGTCGAGGCGTTGGGTGCCCTCGACCGTGAACCCCTCGCGTGCGGCGAGGGGGACGGGTGGGTGTGGGCGGTGCACGACATGCACAACTGGGAGACCGAGGACTACGACTCCGTTCGCTACGGCGATCTGTGTCCGCGGGGTGTGGAGATCGTCGTGTTCGTCGTCGATCCGTGCAGCGCCAAGGCGTTCGCGCCCGAGTTCGCGTACTACCGGGACGGCCGGTTCGTCCTCGGGTTCAGTTTCGAGAGCATCGGACAGCGGGTCGGCGACAATCCCGACCATCTGTCCGAGGAACTGCTCGCCGCGAACCTCATCGGCCCCGGCGCGCGGTTCGAGGGGCGGGACGATCACGAGCGCCTCGTGCGGACCATCTCCGACTACTTCGGACTGCCGTCCCTGTCCGTGGCCTCCATGGCGGCCGCGTCGAGCGGGGTGGTGGGGGAGTGACCGTGACAGTGCCAGTGACCTGGCTCGCCCCCGACACCTTTGTCACCTTCTGCAAGGGCATGGCCATGGACGTCGTGGTCGACATATTCGAGGAAGCGGGACGGCCTCTCCGCACCGTCGGGGAGGGCGGCGGCTGGGTGTGGGTCGTGCAGGACGCCTATGCAGGCCCAGGCCCAGGCCCAGGTGCGAGGGACAGTGGGCAGACCGGGTGGGATCTGGCCCGCAGCATCACCGCTGTCATGGGGCGTCACCATCATGCGCAGAGAGCCAGTGAGCCCGAGCGCGTGGAGACCGTGTTCCTCGCCTCCACGTCCCCGTGTGCCTGCCCCCACGGGCAGAACTACGCCGTCCCGCACTGCGCCGAGCATCCCTTCCAGTTCGTCTACAGCCGTGGCGGGTTCGAGCGGACCCTGTTCAACCTCGGTGCGCGACGCGAGTCGCGGCGCTCCGGCGGGCTGTCCGACCTGCTCGTACGGGAGTTGCTGGCCGCCGGGATCGTCGGCCGGGACACGCCCAGGTACGACGCCGAGCCCGGCTTCAACGCCGACGGCGCCCACACCGTACGGATCATCGCCGACCACTTCGCGCTGCCCTCGCCGCCGCTCGAACTGGGGCAGCGCTCACCATAAGGTGCTCGGCATGAGCATCATCGGGGTCGGTATCGACGTGGCGGAGATCGAACGGTTCGCGGCGTCCCTGGAGCGGACGCCCGGCCTGGTCCAACGGCTGTTCCTGGAGAGCGAGTTGCTGCTCCCCAGCGGTGAGCGGCGCGGTGTCGCCTCGCTCGCCGCCCGGTTCGCCGCGAAGGAGGCCCTCGCCAAGGCGCTGGGCGCGCCGGGCGGTCTGCTCTGGACGGACGCGGAGGTCTGCGTCGAGGACAGCGGGCGGCCCTGGCTGCGGGTGACGGGGACGGTGGCCGCGCGCGCCGCCGAACTCGGGGTGCGGTCATGGCATCTGTCGCTCAGCCATGACGCGGGCGTCGCCTCGGCCGTGGTGGTGGCCGAGGGGTGAGGCTCGCCGGGCCCGTCGGCCATGTGTGCGGGAGACTCGATGTATGCGAACTGCGTACGGCGTGGAGACGGTACGGGCGGCCGAGCGTGAGCTGATGGCGCGGTTGCCGGAGGGTGCGCTCATGCAGCGCGCGGCGGCCGGACTTGCCGTCGCCTGCGGCCAGTTGATGGGGCGGGTGTACGGCACCCGGGTCGTGCTGCTCGTCGGCAGCGGCGACAACGGGGGCGACGCCCTGTACGCCGGTGCCCGGCTCGCCCGGCGCGGAGCGGGCGTCACGGCGGTGCTGCTCGCACCGGAGCGCACACACACCGGGGGGCTGGCGGCGCTGCGGGCGGCGGGCGGGACGGCCGTCGCCGCGTCCGGTGACGCCGAGGGGGTGATCCGTCGCGCCGATCTCGTCGTGGACGGCATCGTCGGGATCGGAGGGCGGGGCGGGCTGCGCGGCGATGCCGTGCCGCTCGCGGAGGCGGTGCGGGGGGCGCGGGCCACCGTGGTCGCCGTCGATCTGCCCAGCGGGGTCGACGCCGACAGCGGTGAGGTGTCAGGGGCGGCGATCCGGGCCGACCTGACCGTCACCTTCGGGACCCACAAGCCGGGCCTCCTCATCGACCCCGCGCGCGAGTACGCCGGGACCGTGCGGCTCGTCGACATCGGACTCGGGGAGGTGCTGCCCGCCCCACCCGAGCTGGAGGCGCTGCAACACGCGGACGTCGCCCGGCTGTTGCCGGTGCCCGGCGCCGAGAGCGACAAGTACCGGCGTGGCGTCGTCGGGATCGCGGCGGGTTCGGCCCGGTATCCCGGGGCCGCCGTGCTCGCCGTGGCCGGGGCGCTGCGGGGCGGCGCCGGAGCCGTGCGGTACGTGGGTCCGGCGGCGGACGCGGTCATCGCCCGCTTTCCCGAGGCGCTCGTGTCCGACCAGGGGCCGCACAAGGCGGGACGGGTGCAGGCGTGGGTCGTGGGACCCGGGGCCGGGGACGACGCCGGCACGGTCGCCGAGGTGCTGGAGGCGGAGGTGCCTGTACTTGTCGACGCGGACGGGCTGCGGCTGGCCGACCGGGGCGCGGTCCGGGGGCGTACCGCGCCCACGCTGATGACCCCGCACGCCGGGGAGGCCGCCGCGCTGCTCGGCATCGGCCGCTCGGAGGTCGAGGGCGCGCGGTTGTCGGCCGTACGGGAACTCGCCGGCCGCTATGGCGCGACCGTTCTCCTCAAGGGCTCCACCACGCTGATCGCCGATTCGGAGGGGGGAGCTGTGCGGGTGAACGCGACCGGCACCGGATGGCTCGCCACCGCCGGCAGCGGGGACGTGCTGTCGGGGCTCAGCGGGTCGTTGCTGGCGGCGGGGCTCTCGGCGTTGGACGCGGGGAGCGTGGGCGCGTATCTGCACGGGCTGGCGGGGCGGTTGGCCGCGGAGGGGGCGCCGGTGGGGGCGCAGGACGTGGCGGAGGGGGTCCGGAGGGCCTGGCGGGATGTACGGGGTGGCTGAACGCCGGGTTCCGGGCCGGAGGTGCGAGGTGGCTCTGAGACACTGGGGGCGCCATGAGTGAGACTGCACCCCCGACCGCCGGCGCCCTGCGTGCCCGCGCCGAGATCGATCTGGACGCCCTGCGGGCCAACGTACGGGCGTTGCATGCCCGTGCGCGCGGCGCGGCCCTGATGGCCGTCGTCAAGTCCGACGCGTACGGCCATGGTGCGCTCCGGTGTGCTCGGGCGGCCGTCGAGGCCGGTGCCGACTGGCTCGGTACGGCCACGCCCGAGGAGGCGCTCGCCCTGCGGCGGCCGGACTCCGGGGTTCCTCGCCATGTCCGGGTCATGTGCTGGCTGTGGACGCCCGGCGGGCCCTGGCAGGAGGCCGTGGAGGCCGACATCGATGTGTCGGTGGGCGGGATGTGGGCCCTGCGGGAGGTCTCCGAGGCGGCTGCCGCCGCGCGGCGGCCCGCCCGCGTCCAGCTCAAGGCCGACACCGGGCTCGGGCGCGGCGGCTGTCAGCCGGGGGACGACTGGTGCGCGCTCGTCGCCGCCGCGCTGCGTGCCGAGCACGACGGGCTGATCCGGGTGACCGGGCTGTGGTCCCATCTCGCCTGCGCCGACGAACCCGAGCATCCCTCCATCGACGCCCAGCTCACCCGCTTCCACGAGATGATCGCGTACGCCGAGCGGCACGGACTGCGGCCCGAGGTGCGGCATCTCGCGAACTCGCCCGCCGTGCTCAGCCGCCCGGACACGCACTTCGACCTCGTACGGACCGGCGTGGCCGTCTACGGCATCTCGCCCAGCCCCGAGATCGGCACCTCCGCGGACCTGGGCCTGCGCCCCGTGATGACGCTGGCCGCGTCCCTCGCGCTGGTCAAGCACGTACCCGGCGGGCACGGTGTCAGCTACGGACACCACTACGTCACCCCCGGCGACACCACCCTCGGCCTCGTCCCCGTCGGTTACGCGGACGGCATCCCGCGTCATGCCTCCGGCACCGGTCCCGTACTGATCGGCGGCAAATGGCGGACCGTGGCCGGGCGGGTCGCCATGGACCAGTTCGTCGTCGATCTGGGGGGCGACGAGCCCCCGGAGGGCGCGGAGGTCCTGCTCTTCGGGCCCGGCGACCGGGGCGAGCCCACCGCCGAGGACTGGGCGCAGGCGGCCGGGACGATCGCGTATGAAATCGTCACCCGCATCGGAACCCGGGTGCCCCGCGTCTACGTGAATGAGTAACAAGTGGGGTAATCGCACGGGGAACTCGTAGAAAACGGGTCCAGCGACACCAGCGGCACGAGTAACCCCGACATTTCGGCAACTCCCGTGAACCGGGCAACCCCGATAACCCGGTAACCCAGTAACACCGGCAAGTCTTTCCACAGCAGTAGCAGTGATTCCAGCGAGGAGCGGTACGTGAGCGAGAGCAGTGCGGAGGTCGTCGCGAGCGCCGCCACGGCGGCCGTGGCCTCCGCCGCGGAGGCGGCGACGGCGGGAGGCTGGCGCCGGGTGACCGGTATCGCGGGCGTCGCCATAGGCGTGGTGGCCGCCGGTGCCGCCGCGGGTGTCGCCGTCGAGCGGCTCACCGTCGGGCGCGGCATGCGCCAGAAGGCGCGGCTCGCCCTCGACTCGGCGGGCCCCTACGGCTCCCTGCGCGGCACCCCCGGCAAGGCCGTCGCCGACGACGGCACCGAGCTGTACTACGAGGTCGACGACGTCGACCCGGAGGCCGCGCCCGCCCTCACCCCGCGCCGGCGTCGGCTCTTCGGGCGCAAGGCACCGGCGCCCGTCACCGTCGTCTTCAGCCACGGCTACTGCCTCAGCCAGGACTCCTGGCACTTCCAGCGGGCCGCCCTGCGCGGTGTCGTACGCAGCGTGTACTGGGACCAGCGCAGCCACGGGCGGTCCGGGCGCGGAGTGGCCCAGCACGACGACGGTGTGCCCGTCTCCATCGACCAGCTCGGCCAGGACCTGAAGGCCGTCCTGGACGCGGCCGTGCCCGAGGGGCCGATCGTGCTCGTCGGGCACTCCATGGGCGGGATGACCGTCATGGCCTTCGCCGACCAGTACCCGGACATCGTGCGGGAACGGGTCGTGGGCGTCGCGTTCGTCGGTACGTCGTCCGGGCGGCTCGGCGAGGTCAACTTCGGGCTGCCGGTCGCGGGCGTGAACGCCGTCCGGCGGGTGCTGCCGGGCGTGCTGAAGGCGCTGGGGCAGCAGGCCGAGTGGGTGGAGCGGGGGCGGCGGGCCACCGCCGACCTCTTCGCCGGGATCATCAAGCGGTACTCGTTCTCGTCGCGGGACGTCGATCCCGCCGTCGCCCGGTTCGCGGAGCGGATGATCGAGGGCACGCCCATCGATGTCGTCGCCGAGTTCTATCCGGCGTTCACCGAGCACGAGAAGACCGAGGCGCTCGGCCACTTCAAGGAGCTGCCCGTGCTGGTGCTGGCCGGAGTCGGTGACCTCGTCACACCGAGCGAGCACAGCGAGGTCATCGCCGACCTGCTGCCGGACGCCGAACTGGTGCTCGTGCCGGACGCCGGGCACCTGGTGATGCTGGAGCACCCGGAGGCGGTCACCGACCGGCTCGCCGACCTGCTCACCCGTGCGGGCGCGGTGCCGGCAGGGGCTACCGTTTCCGGTTATGGAAGCACCAGGGGCAGCGCACAACCCGGCTGAATCGGCCACGGGCCACACCGACACCGAGAGCGACACCGGCACCGAGAGCGGCCGGCCGGGCACGGCCCGGATCGTCGTCAGCTCACCCGACGAGATGCGGGACCTCGGCCGGCGGCTCGCCAAGCTGCTGCGGGCCGGCGATCTCGTCATGCTCACCGGTGAGCTGGGCGCGGGCAAGACGACGCTGACGCGCGGGCTCGGCGAGGGGCTCGGCGTCAGGGGGGCCGTCACCTCGCCCACCTTCGTGATCGCCCGGGTCCACCCCTCCCTGGTCGACGGGCCGCCGCTGGTCCACGTCGACGCGTACCGGCTGGGCGGCGGTCTCGACGACATGGAGGACCTCGACCTCGACGTGTCGCTGCCCGAGTCCGTCATCGTCGTGGAGTGGGGCGAGGGCAAGGTCGAGGAGCTGACCGACGACCGGCTCCATCTCCTCATCCACCGGGCCGTCGGGGACACCACCGACGAGGTACGGCACATCACCCTCACGGGGGTGGGGGAGCGGTGGGCGGCGGTTGACCTCGGCGCGGTGTGAACGTTTGCGTGAATGTTCCGACAATCGGTCGGCAAGATGTTGCGTCGGGCGTCGCATGCGTGGTCACATGGTATCCAGTTCGTGGTTAGGTTTACCTAACCAAGCCCGCCCCCGAACTTCAGGAGGCGCCATGTCGGCTGCGGAGTACACGAGCGCGAACACGAAGACGAACACGCCCACGACCAGGTCCGAGTCGGGGCCGTACGTGGTCCCCGGCGTCTCCATGCGTGATCTGCTGGCCGCGGGTGCCGCCGCCCGCGCGGTCTCGACGCCTCCGCGCCCGCCCGAGGCACCCGTCAGGGAGCAGCCGAAAGCCGCCTGAGGCCGCGTTGACCGGCTAGCGGATCACGACGACCTTCTCGCCGATCATCGCGAACTCCCACATCGCGCGCCCGTCCGGCCGCGTCTCCCGGATGCCGCCGGTGCGCACCTCCGGGTCGGCCTGCGGGGCGGCCTGTGGAGTCGAGCCGTCCACCGCCGCGCTGAAGCCGATGGCCACACCCTCCACACCCGTGAACCGCACGACGTGCTCGATCGGGATGCCGTCCGTGCCCGTGATCGAGATCGAGCGGGACGTGACCAGATAGCTGCCCGGCGCCGGATCGACCGTGCCGGGCGTGACGCCGAACGAGCGGCGCGCCCTGTTGTCGGCGCCGACCAGCCACACCCGGTCGTCCTCCAGCGAGTACACGACCCGCCTGCCCGCGCCCGAGCCGGCCGGCAGCGCGTTCGGGTGCCGGATGTCCCGGGGGACCCTCGATGTGGTCACCGGCGTCGAGGAGGGCAGGCGCTCGGCGCCCGGGCGCTGCGGGACGTTCGCCGAGGCCTGGTAGCCGAGGTAGCCGACCCCCGCGAGGGCCGCCGCGGTGAGCCCGGCCACGAATCCCGAGCTGCTCCTGGTCACCAGCGCCCCACCTCTTCGTCTCGTACGTCCCGTTTTGTGGCGACGGTAGCAGCAGCCGTACCGCCGACCTGTGCGGCCGTACGGGGGGCGCGGGCGCCGTAGGCTGTTCGCGTGCTCTTGCTCGCTCTGGATACCGCCACCCCGGCCGTCACGGTCGCCCTGCACGACGGGACGGCCGTCGTCGCCGCGTCGAGCCAGGTCGACGCCCGCCGGCACGGGGAACTGCTGCTGCCCGCCGTCGACCGGATCCTCGCCGAGGCGGGCACGGGCCTCGACGCCGTCACCGGCGTCGTCGTCGGCATCGGCCCCGGCCCCTACACCGGGCTGCGCGTCGGCCTGATGACCGCCGACACCTTCGGACTCGCTCTCGGCGTTCCCGTACACGGCGTCTGCACGCTGGACGGCCTCGCGTACGCCGCCGACGTCCCGGAGGGCCCCTTCGTCGTGGCGACCGACGCCCGTCGCAAGGAGGTCTACTGGGCGCGCTACAGCGACTCCCGTACGAGGGTGACCGAGCCGTCCGTCGACCGGCCGGCGGACATCGCCGACCAGGTCACGGGCCTGCCGGCCGTCGGCGCGGGCGCCCTGCTCTACCCGGACGCCTTCCCGAGCGCGCACGCGCCCGAGCACGTCTCCGCCGCGTCCCTCGTCTCCCTGGCCGCCGAACGGCTGGCGGCGGGCATCGAACTCCCGGCCCCCCGGCCGCTCTACCTGCGCCGTCCCGACGCCCAGGTCCCCAAGAACTACAAGGTGGTCACCCCCAAGTGACGACTGCCGTGCTGCGCGAGATGCGCTGGTGGGACATCGAGCCCGTGCTGGAGCTGGAGAAGGACCTCTTCCCCGAGGACGCCTGGTCGCGGGGCATGTTCTGGTCGGACCTGGCCCACGCGCGCGGGCCGCAGGCGACCCGGCGGTACTTCGTCGCCGAGGACGAGAACGCCGACGGGAGCAGGCGGATCATCGGGTACGGAGGGCTCGCCGCCGCCGGGGACGTGGCCGACGTACAGACGATCGCCGTCGCCCGCGAGCACTGGGGGACCGGCCTCGGTGCCGTGCTGCTGACCGAGCTGCTGCGGGCGGCGACCGCGTTCGAGTGCGCCGAGGTGATGCTCGAGTGCAGGGTGGACAACGTGCGCGCGCAGAAGCTGTACGAGAGGTTCGGCTTCGAGCCCATCGGGTTCCGGCGCGGCTACTACCAGCCGGGGAACGTGGACGCACTGGTGATGCGGCTGCGCGACCCGGCGGCGTCGCTGCCGGCGCGGGAGACGGACGTACCGGGAGCCGGCGTCCAGGAAACCGACGTCCCGGAAACAGACGTACACGAAATCGACGACGTACAAGGAACCGAGAGCAATGGCTGACTCCAAGGACGTGCCGCTCGTCCTCGGCATCGAGACCTCCTGCGACGAGACCGGCGTCGGGATCGTCCGGGGGACGACACTGCTCGCGGACGCCATCGCGTCCAGCGTCGACGAGCACGCCCGGTTCGGGGGTGTCGTGCCCGAGGTCGCCTCGCGCGCGCACCTCGAGGCCATGGTGCCGACCATCGAGCGGGCGCTGAAGGAGGCCGGGGTCAGCGCGAAGGACCTCGACGGCATCGCCGTCACGGCCGGTCCCGGACTCGCGGGCGCCCTGCTGGTCGGTGTCTCGGCGGCGAAGGCGTACGCCTACGCGCTCGGCAAGCCGCTGTACGGCGTCAACCATCTCGCCTCGCACATCTGTGTCGACCAGCTGGAGCACGGGCCGCTGCCCGAGCCGACGATGGCCCTGCTGGTCTCCGGCGGGCACTCCTCGCTGCTGCTCTCCTCGGACATCACCTCCGACGTACGGCCCATGGGCGCGACCATCGACGACGCGGCGGGCGAGGCCTTCGACAAGATCGCGCGCGTGCTGAACCTGGGCTTCCCCGGCGGTCCGGTCATCGACCGGTACGCCCGCGAGGGCGACCCGAAGGCCATCGCGTTCCCGCGCGGGCTGACCGGGCCGCGCGATCCGGCGTACGACTTCTCCTTCTCCGGGCTCAAGACGGCCGTGGCCCGCTGGATCGAGGCGAAGCGGGCGGCGGGGGAGGAGGTGCCGGTGCGTGATGTGTCGGCGTCCTTCCAGGAGGCGGTCGTCGACGTGCTCACCCGGAAGGCGGTGCGGGCCTGCAAGGACGAGGGCGTCGACCACCTGATGATCGGCGGGGGCGTGGCCGCCAACTCGCGGCTGCGGGCGCTCGCCCAGGAGCGCTGCGAGGCGGCCGGTGTCCGCCTGAGGGTGCCCCGGCCCAAGTTGTGCACGGACAACGGTGCGATGGTGGCGGCGCTGGGCGCGGAGATGGTCGCGCGTAACCGGCCGGCTTCCGACTGGGGCCTGTCGGCCGACTCCTCGCTGCCGGTGACCGACCCGCATGTGCCCGGCCATTCGCATGCGGTGAGTGAGGGGAACCTGTACACGTGACCGTCGCGTTGATGTGGGAGGCCCGGGCCGCCGAGGGACGCGCCGACGAACTCCTCGCCTGGGCACGGGCGCAGGCGCGGACCCTGCCCGCGCCACCGGTGCGCCGGGAGACGCTCCGGGCTCCGGGGGACCGGGTCCTCGTCATCACGTGGTGGGACGCGGAGTTCGACGCCGAGCTGCCCGAACTGCCGGAGCCGGACGCGGAGTTGGTGGCGCGGGCGGTGCATCGGTGGCGGTTTGAGGTGGTGGGTGAGTGATTGTGGGCGATGTCCTATATCCCGTCAAGGATTGGGCAATCATCGCTTTGCCCGGATGAGGGCCGGGAGGGTGGATGATCCTCTCTAAAACGGGCGTTTCGGTGGGTTGTTCCTGTCCGTCCGGCTGCCTTCTTCGGGTTCGCTTGGGGTGTGCTTTGGGTTCCCCCGGGTGGTTGTTGGGCTGATCCCCACCCGCGTTCGCCCCGACCCGGATGATCAAGCGTGACCATCGCGCCGGACTCTCTGCGCGGACGCCTCGTCCACGCCCGCCCGACCAACTCCTGGGCCCTCCTGTGGGCACGGCTGGCCCTCTGGACGGCCTTGTCGGCCCTGGCGGGCCTCACCCCTGTCACCTTTCCCGACGCACCCGCCTGGATCTGGCCGCTCACCCTGGTCGCCTGTCTCCTCATGGCGGGGCGGACGGCCGGGGTCATGCGGGCGAAGAAGCGCGCGGGAAGGTAGGGAAACCTGTGGAAGTCACCCAGTGTGTGGTGGGGTTCGTCATGGCCGCGTTTCTCGTCGGGGGAGGCGTAGTCCAACTCGCGGGGCGAGCAACGCCGGTAGGTCCGGAGGGGAGCCGAGGCAGGGCGGGAGCGTGGGTGAACATCCTGTTCGGCGCTGGGCTCGCCCTCGGGATCACAGCACGTATCCCACGCGGCCACCGTCTCCTGTGGGCCGACATGCTCGCCGGTTCGTCCCTGGTCTGCGCCCTGGTCGCGGTCCTGCTGCTCGCAAGGTCCCGGTGGGGCGGACGGTGACCGCCCGGATGTGGCGTGTGGGCAGGGGCATCCTGGGGCGCCGCGACCGAGTCGTTCAGGTTCTGGTCCTGGTCGTCTTCGGTGCGTTCTCGGCCTGGCTGCTGCCGGACGGGTGGCGGCTGGCCTCCCTGCCCGTCGCCCTGATCTGCGCGACTGGCGCGCAGCGGTATGTGGCATGCCGGCGTGCGGCAGCAGGATCACCTCACGTCCACGAGTGACATGAACGAACCGTCTCGAAAAAATGTTCTGAACCCCTTCAACCTTTCCACCCCGAACACGCTCAAGAACAGGTGAGACAGAGACCTGTGAGGCGTGCGAGGGGCGTGATGCGTATGAGACACGTGGCAGCAACGGCCATACGCACCACGGGGACAGGGAGGTTGGATGTCGGCGACGGTCCGGCAGCGGGACTTCGAGGAGTACGCGAGGGCGGGGCGGCAGCGCCTCTACCGGACGGCGTATCTGCTCAGCGGCGACCGCGAGCACGCCCGTGACCTGGTCCAGTCCACGCTGGCCCGTCTCTTCCAGCACTGGGCCCGCGCGAGCCGCGCCGAGCACCTCGACGCCTACGCCCGTACCGTCCTGACCCGGCTGTTCCTGCACGAGCGCCGGCGCCGGCTGCGCGACCTGCTCGCCCATGCCCGCCCCGACCCCGCGCCCGCCGTGTCCAGACCCGAGCTGCGCGTCACCCTCATGGCCGCGCTCGCCGAACTCCCGCCCCGCGCAAGGGCGATGGTCGTCCTGCGTTACTGGGAGGACCTGAGTGTCGCGGAGGTCGCCGAGCAGCTGCGGTGCAGCGAGTCCACGGTCAAGAGCCAGTGTTCCCGCTCCCTGACCCGGCTGCGCGAGCTCCTGGGCGAGGCCCATGTTTACACCGCCGAGTACTGAACCGCCCAGCGCTGAGAGGAACTTCCGTGTACGACACGCCACCCGGCCGCCCGCACGGGCCCGCGCCGGAGGCCGGACCCGACGACGAGCTCGTCGGGGAGCTCAGAGATCTGATGCAGCAGGCCGCCGCCGGTCTGCCCATGCTGCCCGATCTGACGGACGAGGCGGTACGACTCGGCGGGCGCCGCCGGATCCGGGCGAGGGCCGCCGTCGCCGGCGCGGTGTTGGGGGTCCTGGCGATCGGGGGCGTCGGCTCGGCCGTGCTCAGCGGCCTGGGCAACCACGCGTCCGCGCCGGTCATCCCGGCGGCACCGCCCGCCGCCCCCTCCACGACACCTCCGCCGGCCTCGACCGCACCGGCGCCCGTGGCCACGGACGCAGCGGAGACCGCCCAGCGGCTACGCATGGCCAAGGTGCTGACCCGGGCGCTGGGCGACCTGATCGGGACCGTCACCGTGGACGACACGGGCCGCTTCGCCGGCCGGATCGACGGACACACCTTCCCCGTGAGCTTGCAGGTCGTGCTCGGGGCGACCCCCCTGGCCGAGTGCCCGAACCCGCCCGAGAGGGCCATGACCTGCCATACGGCGTTGCTGCCCGACCGGACCGAGGCGCGGGTCGTCGTGGCGGGCGGCGCCCTGTTGGGCGGCCAGTCCCTCAGCGTCAGCTACCGCTACGCGGAGAGCACCGTGAAGCTGACCGTCGACCCGGACCGCTCCCTCGGGCTCTCCCCTCCCGTGACCACCGCCCAGTTGGTGAAGGCGGCGGGCTCCCCGGCCGTGCTGGCCGAGGTGAAGGCCGAGATGAAGGAGCAGGTGTTGGACGACGCGGACCATCAGCCGGCCAACCCGGAGGGCGCGGCATCCCTCGCCCCGCCCGCCCCGCCCGCCACGCCCGCCACGACGCAGCCCACTCCGCGGGCCTCCGTCCCCCAGACCTCCGACGACGAGCCGTCCGACGCCCAGACCTCCGATGCCCAGAGAGCCGCCGTCGAGCCTTCCCCGGCGAGCGACCCGGACAGCACCGACAGCAACAGCACGACAGGCGGTTCGCAATGAGTGAGCAACGACGTGCCACGAACGGACCGCGCCGAATAATCGCGTTACGGCGGCGGCGCAAGCAGCGAAAACGGCTCGGGGCGATCGGCGCCACCGTCTGCCTCGCCGCGCTCGGTACGGCAGCGGTGCCGATGCTGCTGCCCCGGCTGCTGCCCGACAACACGTCGAGGGAGTCGCAGGGCCGTTCCACCGAGGCGGTCCGGTCGCCGACCAATCCCTCCCCGGACGCGGGGACGGACGGTACGGCCCCCCTCCCCGACGCATCCGACGCATCCGACGCCTCCGGGGCGGCCGCGTCCGCCAAGGCCCCCCAGGTGCCCAAGTCACCGTCAGCCGACGGTACTTCCGGGTCGGGGAAGGGGAAGGGTGCGGGGAGCGGCTCGGGAACGGGGTCCTCGCAGCCCGCCGTCCCCGCCTCCGGTCCCGGCACCTTCGCCACGGCCCCCCTCACCGTCACCGGTCCCGCCTCGGGAACCCCTTTCCGCGTCCAGGTCGAGGACGGCGCGGGCGTCGACCCGGCGGACGCGGCCCGGCAGATCGGCGCGATCCTGGGTGACCGGCGCGGCTGGGGCCGGGCGGGCGCCACCTTCCGCCAAGTCACCGGCGCCGAAGCCGAGTTGACGTTCAAGATCGCCACCGCGACCACCACGGACAGGCTGTGCAACGTGCAGCAGGCGGACCACATCGGCGAGGTCAACTGCCGCACAGGCCCGTCCGTGGTGATCAACCTCAAGCGCTGGCAGCTCGGTTCCCCCGAGTTCGACGGGCCGCCGGTCGAGTACCGCGCCCTGATCGTCAACCACGAGGTCGGCCACTATCTGGGCCGAGGGCATCTGACCTGCCCGGGGCCGGGTCTCCCCGCACCCGCGATGATGCAGCAGATCGACGGCCTCAAGGGCTGTGTGTCCAACGCCTGGCCGTACGACACGCAGGGCCGCTACCTGGACGGCCCCGCCGTGCCGTAACGGAGAGGACCGGATCGGCGCTAAGGGCCGACCTCCGTCTCGCACCGCAGCCGCCGGTCCGTCCCCAACTCCCTCACCTCGCCCACGATCCGCACCCGAGCCGTATGCCGTACGTCAGCGCTGGACGCACCCAACCGCAGCTCCAGCACCCCGGGTTCGACGATCCTGCGCCCCTCGCGGTCCGTGAACGCCGACAGTTCCGCGTGGAAGCGGAACGTCACCCGGCGTGCCGCTCCCGGCGCCAACTCCAGCCGCTGGTAACCGATCAGGCGCACGTCCGGCCGGGTCACCGACGCCACCGGGTCGTGCAGATACAGCTGCACGACCTCCGCTCCGGCCCGCTCGCCCGTGTTGCGAACGGTCACCGACACGTCGTACGACCCGTCCGTCCCGATCTCCGCCGTGTCGCCCCCCTCGCCCCTCTCGCCCGCGAAGTCCTCCCAGACGAATGAGGTGTACGACAGCCCGTGCCCGAACGGGTACAGCGGTGTCGGGTCCAGGTTGCTCACCCCGCCCGCGAGACCCAGCGGCGGCTGGAGATACGTCCAGGGCTGGCCCCCGCGCTCCCTCGGCACACTCACCGGCAGCCGCCCCGACGGCGTGACCCGGCCCGACAGCACACCCGCGACTGCGGGACCGCCCTCCTCCCCGGGGAAGAACGCCTGCACGACCGCCGCCAGCCGACCGCGCCAGCGGCCCAGCGCATACGGCCGGCCGGTGAGCAGCACCAGCACCACCGGAACGCCCGTCGACACCAGCGCGTCCAGCAACTCCGCCTGTACGCCGGGCAGTTGCAGCTCGGCGACATCGCAGCCCTCGCCCGACGTGCCCCCGCCGAACAGACCGGCCCGGTCGCCCAGTACCGCCACGCACACATCCGCCTCGGCGGTCCGAGCCACCGCCTCCTCGAAGCCCTCGGTGCCCGGCTCCGAGGTGTCGCAGCCCTGCGCGAACGTCACCTTGGCGTCCGGGAGTTCGGCGCGCAGCGAGTCCAGGAGCGTGGGGATCTCCACCCCCACCGGGATCTCCGGATGGCTGGGCAGGACATGCGAGGGGAAGGAGTAGCAGCCCAGCATCGCCAGGGCGTCCGTCGCCCGTGGCCCGACCACCGCGATCCGGGTGTCCGGGGCCAGCGGGAGCAGCCCGTCCGGGTTGTCCAGCAGAACCACCGACTCCTCGGCCAGTCGCCGGGCCAGCGCCCTGTTGCCGGCCGAGTCCAGGTCGATCGGCCCGCCGTCCGGCTCCGGCCGCCAGTCCTCGTCCAGGAGCCCCAGCTCGCACTTCTGCGTCAGGACGCGGTGCGCCGCCCGGTCCACCAGCGACTCCGGTACGTCCCCCGCCCGTACCGCCGCCACCAGCGCGTCGCCGTAGCTGCGGATCGACGGCAGCTCGACATCGATGCCGGCCGCCAGAGCGACCTGGGCCGCCTCGGCGGGCGTACCGGCCACCCGGTGCAGGGACTCCAGGAAGCCGATGCCGAAGTAGTCGGACACCACCGTTCCCGTGAACCCCCAGTCCTCGCGCAGGAGTTGGGTGAGCAGACGCGCGTCGGCCGAGGCGGGCACGCCGTCCGTCTCGTTGTAGGCCGCCATCACCGAACGCGCCCCGCCCTCGCGCAACGCCATCTCGAACGGCGGAAGGGTCACATCCGCGAACTCCCGTACGCCCGCCCGTACCGGCGCCAGATTGCGGGCGCCCGCCGAGGACGCGTACCCCGCGAAGTGCTTCAGCGTGGCGACGATCCCGGCCGACTCCAGGCCCCGCACATATGCCGACCCGATCGTCCCCACCAGATACGGGTCCTCGCCGATCGTCTCCTCCACCCGCCCCCAGCGCGCATCCCGTACGACGTCCAGGACCGGGGCGAGGCCCTGGTGCACGCCGACCGAGGCGAGGTCGTGGCCGATGCGGGCCGCCATCTCCTCGACCAGCTCGGGGTGGAAGGTGGCGCCCCAGGCCAGCGGGACCGGGTACGCCGTCGCGCGCCACGCGGTGAAGCCCGCGAGGCACTCCTCGTGGGCCAGCGCCGGGATGCCGAAGCGGCCCGCGTCGGCGATGCGACGCTGGGCGCGGGCCAGCGCCTGCGCGCCCAGCGCCGGGTCCACGGGGGCCGTGCCGAAGGGGCGGGTGAGCTGGCCCAGGCCCCGGGTGATCAGCTCGTCCCACTCGTAGTCGGCGGTCATGTCGTGCTGGTGCGGGGCGACGTCGCGTCCGTCCGCCGAGGCGCCCACCCACACGCCGTACAACTGGGCCGCCTTCTCCTCCAGGGTCATCCGGGAGAGCAGGTCGGCGACGCGGGCGTCGGCGGACAGGGCGCGGTCACGCCAGGGAGCCGTGGTCATGAAACTCCTGTCAGGGAAGGGGGGTTCACCGGCCGCCGGTTCACTTGCCGCCCACGCCCATCAGGCCGCCGACCAGTGCGCGCCGGGCCACCAGATAGACGGCGAAGATCGGGACGCCGGAGAGGACGACCGACGCGAGCAGGGCGGGGATGTTCACGCCGAACTGGCTCACGAAGTTGAACAGGCCGAGGGTGAGGACGCGTGGTTCGTCGGACTGGGTGAAGATCAGGGGGAAGAGGAAGCCGTTCCAGGCCTGCAGGGACGCGTAGATCACGACGGTGCTGATCCCGCCCTTGGCCAGCGGGACGGTCAGCTGGAACAGCATGCGCAGCGGGGAGGCGCCGTCGAGGGCCATCGCCTCGTACAGGTCCTCCGAGATGTCCCGCAGGGTGCCGGTGAGCACCAGCACCGAGACCGGCATGGCGAACGCCGCCGTCGGCAGGATGACCGCCAACAGGCTGTCGTACAGGTCGAGTTTGGCGATCAGCAGATAGAGGGGGACCACCACCGCCTGCGCCGGGATGGCGACCCCGAGGAGGAACAGCCGGAAGGCCGCCCCCGACCACCGGGTGCGGGTGCGCACGGCCACGTACGCCAGCGGGACACAGAGCCCGAGGACGATGCCGACGACCGTGACGGCGACGATCACCGTATTGCTCAGCAGATGCCAGAAGCCCGAGTGGAGGACGGTGTTGTAGTTGTCGAGGGTCGGATCGGCGGGCGGTTTCAGGGGGTTGCCGGTGAGGGCCTTGTCGGGGCCGGTGAGCGAGGCGGAGAGCATGGCGTAGATCGGGACGAGAACGATCACCAGCCAGACGATCGAGCCGAGGCCCGCGAGCGGGTTGGCGCGCTTCGTCCAGTGCTTGCGCCGCCGCCCGTCGGGCCGCCGCCCCGGCTGCTCCGGACGCTTCTCGGCGGTCGTGGGGCGGGGGAGTGTGTCGTGTGACACTCCGTCACATCCCTTCACGCGTACTGCGCATGCCGCCGAAACCGGTCAGCCGCACGAGGAGCACGGAGAGGCCCGTGGCGGCCAGGACGAGCGCGGACGCGATGGCGCTGGCATAGCCGAAGTCGTACGTCTTGAAGCCCGCCTCGTACATCAGGTACGGCAGGATCGCCGTGTCCGTGCCCGGGCCGCCCTTGGTCAGGATCAGGACCGTCTCGAAGTAGGTGAGTGAGCCGACGACGATCAGCACGGTCGACGTGGTGATGGTGTGCCGTAGCTGCGGCAGCGTGATCGAGAAGAACTGGCGGTAGCGGCCCGCGCCGTCGATCGCCGCCGCCTGGTAGAGGACGGTGGGGATCTGGCGGGCGCCGCCCTGGTAGATCAGCGTGTGGAACGGGATGAACTGCCAGCCGCCGACGAACACGATCGCGAGGAACGCGCCGCTGGACGAGCCCAGTGTGTCCTTCTGGATGATGCCGAAGTTCGGGTCGAGCAGGGCGTAGAACAGCACCGAGATGGCGGTCGACGAGAGCAGGAACGGCACGAAGAAGATCGCCGAGAGCACCGCCCGGTTGCGCTGCGGGCCTGCCGCCCACACCCCGAGCAGCAACGCCACCACCGTCTGGAAAACCCAACTGGCCACCGTCAGCAGGACGGTGATCCCCAGTGACTGCGTCAGCCGGGGATCGTCCAGCAGCTTCTGCCAGTTGGCGAAGCCCACCGGCTTGGGGTCGCCGAGGCCGTCCCACTTGGTGAAGGAGAGATAGAAGGCCAGGGCCATCGGCACGACCGCGAAGAAGGTGAAGAAGAGCACCGCCGGGAGCGCCCACACGGCGCTGGGCCGCCCGGCCCGCACCTTGCCGCTCCCGGCGGACCGTGCGGCGGACGCCACGGCCGTCTTGTCCGCGACGCTCACTGGGCCCCTCCGAGGATGCCTCGGCCTTCAGGCCGGGGTGGGGGCACCTCCCGCTTGCGGGGGAGAATCGGACTCCTGCGGAGCAGGGCAGGAAGCGGGCTTTCGCCCCAAAGGCGAAACATCGTCCACCTGATCGGGTAAGCTGCACGCTGTGCGTTGCGAGAACCAAGCGCGTACACCGTGCTGATCGAGAGCCAAGACAGCACATGCACCTCCAAGCTTTGCGGTATCAAACCGGGCTGGTTTCAACCCGGCTGGTGTTGATCGTGGAAGCCCTGCCGGGTCGCTGACCCGCAGGCAGCGTGAGCCAGGAATCCCCCTGCTTCAGCTGGGGGAGGATTCAATTCAGCCCCTTGCAGGCCGACACGAAGTCGCTGGGCGACGACTTGCCCGTGAAGAGCTTGCCGATCTCCGTGTGCATCTTGGTGCCCAGCTCGTCGCCGAGCGCCTGGTCCCAGGAGAGCGTGAACGCCGGTGCCTGCTGGACCATGTCGTACTGGAACTTGGCGTACTCGGGGTTCGGCGCGGACGACAGCAGCGCGGCGGCGTTCGAGGTCGTCGGGACGTCGCCGAGGGCGACCAGGTCCTTCGCGTACGCCTCGGACGCGCAGTCCTTGAGGAACGCGATCGCCGCGTCCCTGTTCTGCGTACGGGGGTTGATCGACCAGTAGTTGGTGGGGTTGCCCACGACGTTACGGACGTCCCCGGAACCGTCCTCGATCTTCGGGAAGGCCGCCCAGCCCAGGCTCGACTTGGCGAAGTCGGGGAACTTGCCGAGCTGCGTCGAGTACTCCCACGAGCCCATCAGATGCATCGCCGCCTTGCCCTTGGCGAAGACCGCCGGGGCACCGCCGTTGACGTACGACACCGAGGTGAACTTCGACCCGAAGGCGCCGTCGTCGACGAGTCCCTTCACCATCTCGGCGGCCTTCAGGACCGCAGGGTCGCCCCAGCCTTCCGCGTCGCCGTCCTGGATCCGCCGGAAGACCTCGGGGCCGCCGATACGGTCAACCAGGTACTCCAGCCACATCAGTTCGGGCCAGACGTCGGAGCCGCCGAGGGCGAACGGGGTGATGTTCGCCTTCTTCAGCTTGGTGTTGATGTCGAGCAACTGGTCCCAGGTGGTGGGCGGTTGGAGCTTCTGCTCGGCGAAGACGGTCTTGTTGTAGAAGAGGATCACCGGCTGCATACCGCGCATCGGTATGCCGTAGTGCCGCCCCTTGAGGTCACCGGCGGCGAGCACGGAGGGCAGGAAGCCGTTCTTCAACACGGGGTCGTTCTCGATCACATCCGTCAGGTCGACGATCTTGTCGGCCTCCTGATACGCCTTGATGGAGCCGCCGCCCCAGTTGAAGAAGACGTCCGGGGCGCTGGGCGACCCCATCGCCGTGCGCAGCTTGGGCAGGTAGTCCGAGCCCGGGATCTTCTCCAGCTTGATCTTGCCCTTGGCCGTCTTCGACGCCGGCGAGGCGTTGAACCGCTTGACTGCCGCGACCTGCACCTTCACGGCGTCGTCCCCGTACACGAACGCGGTGATCGTGTCCCCGCCGCTGCCCGAACCCTCACCGGAGCCGCAGGCGCTGAGGCCGGTGGTGAGCAGGGCGGAGGCACCGGCGCCGAGCACCCAGCGCCTGCTGAACGCCGTACCGGTGGCCCCCGTGGACCGCCCTCTGTTCGACTCCATGACTGCACCTCTCGCGAATGTTCTGAACGAAACCGGAACGAGTCTCTGCACGAATCTTTCGGGTGGTACGTCGAATGTTCCGGAAATTTATGAGGGGACGAGGTCTTCGTCAAGAGGTCACGCAGGGATACGATCGCCGCCATGAGACCTCCGAAACCCGCTGAAACGCAGACGACACCGCAGTCCACGCAGACCGCGACGCTCGCCGAGATCGCCCGCGAGGCAGGCGTATCGGCCCCGACTGTTTCGAAGGTGCTCAACGGCCGCGCAGATGTCGCACCGGCGACCCGCACCCGCGTCGAAGACCTGCTCCGGGCCTACGGCTACCGGCGCCGCCGAGCCGAGGCGACCCGCTCCCCGCTGATCGACCTGGTCTTCCACGAGCTGGAGAGCGCGTGGGCGATGGAGGTCATCCGGGGTGTGGAGAACGCGGCGCGGGAGGAGGGCCTGAGCGTGGTCCTCTCCGAGAGCGCGGGCCGTCTGACCCCGGGCCGCACCTGGGCGGACCAGGTCGCGGCGCGCCGCCCGCACGGCGTGATCCTCGTCCTGTCCGGCCTCGACGAGTCCCAGCGCGCACTGCTGACCAGCCGTTCCATCCCGTTCGTGGTGATGGACCCGGCGGGCGACCCCGGCGACGACGTGCCCTCCGTCGGCGCGACCAACTGGCAGGGCGGCCTGGCCGCCACCCGCCACCTCGTCGAACTGGGCCACACCCGCATCGCGTCGATCAGCGGCCCCTCCCGGATGATGTGCAGCCGCGCCCGCGTGGACGGCTACCGCGCGGCCCTGGAAACGGCGGGCCTCCCCGTGGACCCGGCCCTCCTCAAGGTCGGCGACTTCCACCACGAGACGGGCTACCGGGCCGGCCTCGAACTCCTGCGCACCCCGAACCGCCCGACCGCGGTCTTCGCCGGCAACGACCTCCAGGCCCTCGGCCTGTACGAGGCCGCCCGCGAACTGGGCCTGCGCATCCCGGAGGACCTGAGCGTCGTCGGCTTCGACGACCTCCCGATCGCCCGCCTGGTGGGCCCCCCACTGACAACGATCCGCCAGCCCCTGATGGAAATGGCGGAAACAGCGGCAAAGCTGGTCCTGGACCTGGGCCGAGAAGAAGGCACCTCAGGCGCAACAAGGGTGGAACTGGCCACAACCTTGGTAGTAAGAAACAGCACAACAACACCACCATCGACCCCCTGACCGGGGTCGCGGTGACTGCCGGCGAACTACGCGAACAACCACAACTCCAGGGGCGCGAGGAACTGCGCAAAAACCCACCACAACGCCCCCGCACGAACCCCACCGGCCTGACAGCCCCCCTCAGGGGCGCGGGGAACTGCGCAAAAACCCACAACGCACCCGCACGAACCCCACCGGCCTGACCGCCCCCCTCAGGGGCGCGAGGAACTGCGCGAACAACCCCAACACACCCGCACAAACCCACCGGCCCGATAAGGGGCGCGGGGAACTGCGCGAAACCCCCAACGTACCCGCACCAACCC
This sequence comes from Streptomyces sp. NPDC047042, assembly GCF_040644035.1. Lineage (NCBI taxonomy): Bacteria > Bacillati > Actinomycetota > Actinomycetes > Kitasatosporales > Streptomycetaceae > Streptomyces > Streptomyces sp. NPDC047042. The sequence continues at coordinate 85,966 of NZ_JBEYVP010000007.1, forward strand.
ACCGCCCCCACCATATTGACGAGCCCCCCAACTCCCCCCACACTGCACCGAAGTCAATCGGTCAACCAGCCGAAACTTTCGGAGGCACCCGCAATGAGCCCCTCCAGAACCCCCTTACGCCCCCGCCTGCTCCCCCTCCTCCTCGCCGCAACGGCAACCGCCACCACCCTCCTCCTCACCGCCGCCACCGGAACAGCCACCGCCGCAGACCCCCCACTCCGCGACCTGGCCACCACCAAGGGCAAAGTCATAGGCACAGCGGTAACCGGCAACAAACTCACCGGCACCTACGGCGACCTCGCCGGCACCCAGTTCAACTCCCTCACCCCCGGCAACGCCATGAAGTGGGAGTCCGTCGAACCCACCCGCGGCACATACAACTGGACCGAGGCCGACCAGATCGTCAACTTCGCCCAGGCCCACAACCAACAGGTCCGCGGCCACACCCTGGTCTGGCACAGCCAAAACCCGGGCTGGCTGACGAACGGCACCTGGACCCCGGCCCAGCTGACCGGCATCCTCCAGGACCACATCACCACCGAAGTCACCCGCTACAAGGGCAAGTTGGCCGCCTGGGACGTGGTGAACGAACCCTTCAACGAGGACGGCACCTACCGCTCGACCATCTGGTCGAACAACCTCGGCACCGACTACATCGCCCAGGCCCTGACCTGGGCCCGGGCGGCCGACCCGACGGCGAAGCTCTACATCAACGACTACAACGTGGAGGGCGTCAACGCGAAGAGCACGGCCCTCTACAACCTGGTCAAGTCCCTGAAGGAGCGCGGGGTCCCGATCGACGGAGTCGGCCTGCAGGCGCACCTGATCCTCGGCCAGTACCCCTCGAGCCTCCAGCAGAACATCCAGCGGTTCGCCGATCTGGGCGTGGACGTGGCGATCACGGAACTGGACATCCGTATGCAACTGCCCGCCACAGACGCCAAGTTGACCCAGCAGGCGGCCGACTACAAGGCCGTCATGGGCGCCTGTGTGGCTGTGACCAGGTGCGTCGGCGTGACGGTCTGGGGGTTCACGGACTCCGACTCATGGATCCCGGACGTGTTCGACGGCTACGGCGCGGCAACCCCGTACACCGAGAACTTCAGCCCGAAACCGGCGTACTACGCGATCGCCCAGTCGTTCGGCGGCACCCCGTCGACGGAGGGCTGCACGGCGTCGTACAGCGTCCCCAGCCAGTGGAACACCGGGTTCACCGGCCAGGTGACGATCGCCTGCTCCGCGGGCCGCTCGCTGTCGTCGTGGAAGGTGAACTGGACGTACGGCGCGGGACAGCAGATCACGCAGGCCTGGAACGCCAACTGCACCCAGGCCGGGGCAGCCGTGACCTGTGCGAACGCCTCGTACAACGGGACGGTCCCGAGCGGCGGTTCGGTGAGCTTCGGCTTCAACGGGACCTGGAGCGGCAGCAACCCCGTACCGACGGTCACCCTGGGCTGAACCCGGCGAGAAGTGTGAGATTTTCCGAAGAATGCCGCTCATGCGCCCCCGCTCGTAATAATTCGGACGTACGTTCCTCTGTGTGACGGGAGACGAGGAACAGACGTCGGATGACGACGGGGGCGCGGGAAGACAGGTGGGCCGGAAGGTGGTGGGCCGACGGTCGTCACGCTGGTTGAAGGCCGTCGGTTTCACCCTGGCGGGCACCCTGGTGCTCGCAGCCATGGGCGCCGGATACGCGTACTGGCATTTGAACCACAACATCAAGAGCGTCGACATCGACAGCGCGCTCGGCGACAACCGCCCGGCGAAGACGCAGTCGTTGCCGACGACAGGCCCGTCCGCCTCGGCGTCCCCGCTGCCGAGCGAGGCGCTGAACATCCTGGTCCTGGGGTCGGACTCCCGCAGCGGCAAGCGCAACCAGGCGCTCGGCGGCGGCAGCAGCGAGGGCGCGCGGTCCGACACCGCGATGGTCGTGCACCTCGACGCGGGCCGCACCAAGGCGACGATCGTGAGCATCCCGCGCGACACGCTGGTCACGCGCCCGTCCTGCCCGCTGCCGGACGGGGGTTCGACGGCCGAGGTGTCCGGGGTCATGTTCAACACGGCGTACTCGGTGGGCGGGCCGGTCTGCGCGGTCAAGACGGTGGAGTCGATGACGAACGTCCGCATGGACCACTACCTGGAGATCGACTTCGCCGGCTTCGCGGACCTCGTGGACGCGCTCGGCGGCGTGACGGTCACCACGGACGAGGACATCCACGACGACGACAGCCACCTCGACCTGAAGGCGGGCGAGCACCACCTCGACGGCACCAAGGCCCTCGCCCTGGCCCGCACCCGCCACGGCATCGGCGACGGCAGCGACCTGGGCCGAATAGGCCTCCAGCAGAAACTGGTCAAGGCCCTCCTCCGACAGATCTCCTCGACGAACCTCCTGACCAGCCCGGCCAAGCTGTACAGGGTCGCCGACGTGGCGACGGCCAGCCTGACCACGGACACCGGCCTCAACTCGCTCAGCAAGCTGATGAGCCTGGGCCAGAGCCTGCAGGGCCTGTCGGCGGACGAGCTGACGACGGTGACGATGCCGGTGGTGACGGCGGCATCGGACCCCAACCGGGTGGTCGCCGAGGAACCGGAGGCGGCGGAACTGTGGGCGACCTTGCACTGAGACAGCGCGCTCCCTTCTGAGCTGCGGAAACGACCCCGGGGAAAAATTCCCGAAGAAACTTCCGCAGCCGTGTCGATCCAGGCCCTGCCCGTTCGACGCACAGGTGAGAGCCCGGAAGAGGTCTGGGCCCCGCCCAAGGAGGAAGCCCATGCCCCGATACCTCTCCCTCGTGCAGATCGACGAAGCGACCGCCCCCGCGGAGGGCCCGAGCCCCGAGCTGATGCAGCGCATGGGCGAGCTGATCGAGGAGATCACCAAGGCAGGCGTGATGCTCGACACCGCCGGCCTCACCCCGACCGCGCAGGGCACCCGTGTGCACTGGCAGGACGGCAAGATCTCGGTCACCGACGGCCCCTTCACCGAGTCCAAGGAGGTCGTCGGCGGCTACGCGATCATGCAGTGCAAGGACAAGGCCGAGGCCCTGGAGTGGACCAAGCGCTTCCTGAAGGTCCACGAGGAGCACTGGACGGTCACCTGCGAGGTGCGCGAGATCGCGGAGGGCTGAGCGGCCGAGCGAAGGGCTTCCTTGGCCGATAGCCGCCGACGGTGTCTGATGGTGGGCTGTGACCCAGCAGCCCACCTCCGACACCGCGAACTCCGACACCGCGACCTCCGGCACCGCGAATTCCGACACCGCGACCGAACAGACCGTCGAAACGGTCTTCCGCCTGGAGTCCCCCCGCATCATCGCGGCCGTCACCCGCACCGTCCGGGACATAGGCATCGCCGAGGAACTGGCCCAGGACGCCCTGGTCGCCGCCCTCGAACAGTGGCCCCGCGACGGCGTCCCCGACAACCCGGGCGCCTGGCTGATGGCGACCGCCAGGCACCGCGCCGTCGACCTGGTCCGCCGCCGTGAGACGTACGCCCGCAAGCTGGCGGAGATCGGCCGCAGCCTGGAAACGACCATCCCGCCCGTCGAACCGTCCGTCCCCGACGACATCGACGACGACCTGCTCCGCCTGGTCTTCACCGCCTGCCACCCGGTGCTCTCCGCCGAGGCCCGAATCGCCCTCACCCTCCGCCTCCTCGGCGGCCTCACCACCCCCGAGATCGCCCGCGCCTTCCTGGTCCCCGAGGCGACGGTCGCCCAGAGGATCGTCCGCGCCAAACGAACTCTCGCGACGAAGAACGTCGCCTTCGAGGTCCCGTACGGCCCCGAGCGCGAGGCCCGCCTGGGCTCGGTCCTGGAGGTCATCTACCTGATCTTCAACGAGGGTTACGCGGCCACAGCGGGCGACGACCTGCTGCGCCCCGCCCTCTGCGAGGACGCCCTGCGGCTGGCCCGCGTGCTGTCGGGCCTGATGCCCAAGGAGCCCGAAGTGCACGCGCTGACAGCCTTGTTGGAGCTCCAGGCGTCCCGCACGGCGGCCCGCACGGGCCCGTCGGGCGAACCGGTGCTGCTGAAGGACCAGAACCGCGCCCGCTGGAACCGCATGCTGATCGCCCGCGGCTTCACAGCCCTGGCCCGAGCGGAGGCGGCGGGCGCCACGACAACAACGTCAGGCCCGGGCCCGTACGCCCTCCAGGCCGCCATCGCCGCCTGCCACGCCCACGCCCACTCCTACGAGGCCACGGACTGGCCCCGAATCGCCGCCCTGTACACGGCCCTCGCCACCCGATCCCCGTCCCCGGTAGTGGAGTTGAACCGAGCGGTGGCCATCTCGATGTCCGAGGGCCCGGCGCAGGCCCTCCACATCATCGACACCCTCACCACCGAACCGGCCCTACAGGACTACCACTTGCTCCCCAGCGTCAGAGCAGACCTCCTCCTACGCCTGGGCCGCAAGGCAGAAGCAAAAGCGGAATTCCTCAGAGCAGCAGCCCTGACCAGCAACGAACAAGAACGGCACCTGCTGAGAAGCCGCGCGATGGAGTGCGCCCCCCAGGGGCGCTAGGGGCGCGGGGAACTGCGCGACAAGCCCCCACCCACCCGCACGTAAAAACCGCCCAACCAGCGGAGCTCACCGCACGGGACGCCCCAAAAGCATCACCGGCGCCCCCGCCACCCGAGTAAGAAAAACCGTCGCCGAGTTCCCCCCGCGAGGCTTCACCATCCTCCGCAACTCCTCGGGCTCGACCGCCGACCCCCGCTTCTTCACGGTCAGCACCCCGACTTCCCGCTCCCGCAGCAACGCCTTCAACTTCTTCACGCCGAACGGCAGTTGATCGGTGATCTCGTACGCGGTCGCATACGAGGTGGCCCGCAACTCGTCCGCCGTCACATAGGCGATCGTCTCGTCGACGAGCCCGCCGCCGACCTCCTCGGCCACCTCCGCGACCAGATGCGCCCGGATGACGGCACCATCGGGCTCGTACAAATACCGTCCCACCGACCGCACTTGGGGATCCGGCAGCCCGCGCCCGACCAGAACACGCGGCCCCGGCAACAGAGTTGCCCGTACGACCCCCGGCCCGGTCCCGAACCACAGCACCGCTTCCTTCACATCGCCGCCGTCCGAGATCCACTCCGCGCCGGCGTCGGCGGGAATCGTCTCGTGCGGCACGCCGGGCGCGATCTTCAGCGCGGCCAGCGGAGCCTTCCGCGCCGCCTCCACGGCCCACGACAACGGCGGTGAGTACGCCTCGGGGTCGAAGATCCTCCCGCGTCCCCCACGCCGCGCGGGATCGACGAACACCGCGTCGTACGCCGACGTGTCGACCTCGGTGACGTCGGCCTCCCGCACCTCCACCAGATCCCCGATGCCCAGGGCCTCGACATTCGCACGGGCGACGGCGGCCGTGAGCGGATCCCGGTCCACGGCGAGGACACGGATCCCGGCCCGGGCGAGCGCGAGAGCGTCGCCCCCGATCCCGCAGCACAGGTCCGCGACGGAGGTGACGCCCAACTCCCTGAACCGCTCGGCCCGATACGCGGCCACGCTCGCCCGAGTCGACTGCTCGACCCCGTTGGGCGTGAAGAACATCCGCCCGGCGTCCCCGGCCCCGAACTTCGCCACCGCCCGCTGCCGCAGACGTTCCTGGCCGAGCGCCGCCGAGACGAGTTCGGCGGGGTGCTCGCGCCGCAGCCGGGTGGCGACGGTCAGTTCACGGGCCGGCTCGGTGCCGCGCACCTCGTCGAGGAGGGCGCGGCCGTCCGGGGTGAGCAGAGCGGCGAAGGCGGCGAGGGAAGCGGCGAGGTCGTTCACCGGGTCATTGTGAGCCAGACGGTGGACGGCACGCGTCCCGCGCCGGTGTCGGACCGGCGGGGCAGCGGCGCCCTGGGAAGATCCGACACCATGCGGACAGTAGGACAAAATGACAAAAAGTGGGCAACGCGGGCCTGTATCAGGCTGTGCGCCGGGACGGCCGTACTGACCCTCGCGGTCGGCTGCGCGGCCGCGGCCCCCGCGAAACCGGTACACCCGGCCCCCGCACCCGCCGGACACCAGCCAGAACACGATGGCCAGCCGCAACTCCACGCGCCCCCGGCCCGCGCCCTCGACGCATACGCCCAGAAGCTGCGCCGCGCCTACGCCACCCGCGCGGCAGCGGCCAGACGCTGGGGCCTGACCGACCCCCCGCTGCTCGCACCGCCGCCCCCCGCCCGCAAGCCAAGACTCACCACCCGCAAGGGCTTCGAGGTGGACGACCACGCGAAACGCGGCCTGCCTCCCGTCTTCACCACCATCCCCACCCGCCAAAAAATCGTCTTCCTCACGATCGACGACGGCGCCGAGAAGGACCCGGCGTTCCTGCGGATGACGAGCGAACTGAAGATCCCGTACACGGCCTTCCTCAGCGACTACCTGGTCAAGGACGACTACGGCTACTTCAGGAAGATGCGCGACCGGGGCGTCGTACTCAACAACCACACCCTCCATCACCCCTACCTGCCCGCCCTGTCCTACGAGCGCCAGAAGGCCGAGATCTGCGGCATGCAGGAGGTGATCAGGAAGCGCTACGGCACCCGTCCCGCCCTCTTCCGCCCGCCCTACGGCAACTACGACGAGGACAGCCTGCGGGCAGCCAAGTCATGCGGCGTGAAGTACGTCCCGCTGTGGAACGAGGAGGTCTTCGCGGACCACTGGGACTACCGAGAGGCGGACCGGGACCTCCATCCGGGTGACATCGTCCTCAGCCACTTCCGGGGCAAGACCGACGGAAAGGGCACGATGCCCGACATGATCCGCCGCTTCATGAAGCTCGTCACCGCCAAGGGATACGCGGTGGCCCGCCTGGAGGACTACCTGTGACCGCCCGCCCCCTAGCCGCAGTCCTCATGGCCGCCACCCTCCTGGCGACAACGGCGACCGGCTGCGCCCAGTCCGTGGACCCCATCGAACGCCTCGGCCGCAAGGCGGCCCACGCGGCCCGACAGGCAGCGCGTACGCACGCCCCGCCCGGCGACACGCACGCGTACCGCCGCTGGGGCCTGCCGGCCCCCCTGCCCCCGGCTCCGCCCGCGTCCCTCCGCCCCCGTCTCCACGCTGCGGGCCCCGGCCTCCCGCCGGTCGTCGACCACGTCCCGACCCACGACAAGGTCGTCTTCCTCACCTACGACGACGGCGCCGAACGCGACCCCCGGTTCGTCGACCTGGTCCGCGAACTGCGCCTCCCGGTCAGCATGTTCCTCACGGACAGCGTCGTGGGCCCGGGCTACGCCCACTTCGCCCGCCTGCGCGAGGTCGGCGCGAACGTCCAGAACCACACCCTGGACCACCAGCCCCTGCGGGGCCTGCCGTACGCAGGCCAGCGCGCCGAGATCTGCGGCCAACAGGACAAACTCCGAAAACGCTTCGGCCTGCGCCCCCGCCTGTTCCGCCCGCCCTACGGCACCTACGACCCGACCACCCTGAGAGCGTCCGCGGACTGCGGAATCTCGGCGGTGGTCCTGTGGACAAAGGGCCGGCAGCCCCTCGGCCCCGGGGACATCGTCGCGGTGGGCCCCCCACTGGTCGAGCGAACGGTGGGCCTGCTCCGCGAGATCCGAGAGAAGGGCCTGACAGTTGGCCGCCTGGAAAACTACCTCTGATCCCACGAACCCAGGCCGGGGCCCGCACTTCTCAGCGCCGCTCAGGAACTCTCAGCCCGTCCGGCGCTTGAGGACAAGGCCCGTCCAGGGCCGAAGGGGGGCCTGGGGGCACAGCCCCCAGAAGCGCCGCTCACACCGACGAACGGCACCTCACCCGACCCCACGCCCACCAAAAACCCCGCGAAACCGCCGGCGGCATTGGCACTCCGCTTGACCGAGTGCTAATCGCAGTCATAGTCTCAGGTCTGGCACTCCCCCCTGGAGAGTGCCAACAGCGACGGGCAGGTCCGGCACCCGCGACGACGGATCCACCTGGTCGCCACCTCAGACAGTTAACCCCGTGAGATCTCCGAAGGGGGAGGTCGGATCGTGACGACCACCAGCTCCAAGGTTGCCATCAAGCCGCTCGAGGACCGCATTGTGGTCCAGCCGCTCGAAGCCGAGCAGACCACGGCCTCTGGCCTGGTCATCCCGGACACCGCCAAGGAGAAGCCCCAGGAGGGCGTCGTCCTGGCCGTGGGCCCGGGCCGCTTCGAGAACGGCGAGCGCCTGCCGCTCGACGTGAAGACCGGCGACATCGTGCTGTACAGCAAGTACGGCGGCACCGAGGTGAAGTACAACGGCGAGGAGTACCTCGTCCTCTCGGCTCGCGACGTGCTCGCGATCGTCGAGAAGTAATTCACCCGGATTCACCGGTGATACCGGTAGCACCGGTACTACCAGCATTGCAGTGACTGCGCCCCTGGCCCCCGCGACTCTCAACAAGCCGGGTGCTGGGGGCGCAGTTCGTTTCTCCCAAATTTCCGAGAGGGCTGAATCGCTCCCATGGCGAAGATCCTGAAGTTCGACGAGGACGCCCGTCGCGCCCTTGAGCGCGGCGTCAACAAGCTTGCCGACACGGTCAAGGTGACGATCGGCCCCAAGGGCCGCAACGTCGTCATCGACAAGAAGTTCGGCGCTCCCACCATCACCAACGACGGTGTCACCATCGCCCGCGAGGTCGAGCTCGACGACCCGTACGAGAACCTCGGCGCGCAGCTGGTGAAGGAGGTGGCGACCAAGACCAACGACATCGCGGGTGACGGTACGACCACCGCCACTGTGCTGGCCCAGGCGCTCGTCCGCGAGGGCCTGAAGAACGTCGCCGCCGGCGCCTCCCCGGCCGCCCTGAAGAAGGGCATCGACGCCGCGGTCAAGGCCGTGTCCGAGGAGCTCCTCGCGACCGCCCGCCCGATCGAGGAGAAGTCCGACATCGCCGCCGTCGCCGCGCTCTCCGCGCAGGACGCGCAGGTCGGCGAGCTCATCGCCGAGGCGATGGACAAGGTCGGCAAGGACGGTGTCATCACCGTCGAGGAGTCCAACACCTTCGGCCTGGAGCTCGACTTCACCGAGGGCATGGCCTTCGACAAGGGCTACCTGTCCCCGTACATGGTGACCGACCAGGAGCGTATGGAGGCCGTCCTCGACGACCCGTACATCCTGATCCACCAGGGCAAGATCTCCTCCATCCAGGACCTGCTGCCGCTGCTGGAGAAGGTCATCCAGACCAACTCCTCCAAGCCGCTGCTGATCATCGCCGAGGATGTCGAGGGCGAGGCCCTGTCGACCCTGGTCGTGAACAAGATCCGCGGTACCTTCAACGCGGTCGCGGTCAAGGCCCCCGGCTTCGGTGACCGTCGCAAGGCGATGCTCGGCGACATGGCCGCGCTCACCGGCGGCGAGGTCATCGCCGAGGAGGTCGGCCTCAAGCTCGACCAGGTCGGCCTGGACGTGCTGGGCACCGCCCGCCGCGTCACCATCTCGAAGGACGACACGGTCATCGTCGACGGCGGTGGCGACAGCGCCGCCGTGGTCGGCCGCGTCAACCAGATCAAGGCCGAGATCGAGAACACGGACTCCGACTGGGACCGCGAGAAGCTCCAGGAGCGCCTCGCGAAGCTGGCCGGCGGCGTGTGCGTGATCAAGGTCGGCGCCGCCACCGAGGTGGAGCTGAAGGAGAAGAAGCACCGTCTCGAGGACGCCATCTCCGCGACCCGCGCCGCGGTCGAGGAGGGCATCGTCTCCGGTGGTGGCTCCGCGCTCGTCCACGCCGTGAAGATCCTCGAGGGCAACCTCGACAAGACCGGCGACGAGGCGACGGGTGTCGCGGTCGTCCGCAAGGCCGCCGTCGAGCCGCTGCGCTGGATCGCCGAGAACGCCGGCCTGGAGGGTTACGTCATCACCTCCAAGGTCGCCGAGCTCGACAAGGGCCAGGGCTTCAACGCCGCCACCGGCGAGTACGGCGACCTGGTCAAGTCCGGCGTCATCGACCCGGTCAAGGTCACCCGCTCCGCCCTGGAGAACGCGGCCTCGATCGCCTCCCTCCTCCTCACGACCGAGACCCTGGTCGTCGAGAAGAAGGAAGAGGAAGAGCCGGCCGCGGCCGGTGGCCACGGCCACGCCCACTGAGCGGGCAGCTCACACGGCACGAAGAAACCCCCCGTTCCTGGCCGGAACGGGGGGTTTCTCCCTTCGCGGGCGGTCCGATGTCCTCCCCTGCCCCCACTGCTCCACCCTTCCCGGCTCTCGCTACTGCTCCAGCGAGTCAAGCGCCCCGAGCTGCGCCATCAGCCCCAGCCGGTCGTACTCCCACCAGCCCTCGACAATCTTCCCGTCCCCGTCGAACCGGTGGGTGGTCATGCCGGTCATCGAGGCCTTCTTGCCGCTGTTGGGAATCCCGAGAAACTCACCCCGCTGAGTCCCGTTCCACGTCCAGCGGGTGCAGACCCGGTCGCCCTGAGCGATCTGGTCGTGAACGGTGAACGCGAAGTCGAAGCTCTCACGCCACATCTGCATCTCGCGCCGGGCCGCGTCCAGCCCGATGAGATCCTGCTCGTTGGACGGATCGTGGTCGTGGTAGCTCTCCACGAACAGGTCGTTGAGCGGGGGCAGTTCACCCCGGGTGGCGATGACCTCGAAGAACCGCCGCGCCGAATCCGCGCACAACTGCTCGTCCCGCACCACGTCCAGATCGGTGAACGTCGGCATCTCGTCGCACAGGGCGACCATCTCCCGGAAGATCCGGTCGGTCTCCGGAAGGTTCGAGTTCCGCATCGCTTCCTCGTACGACGGGAACTCCACGATCTCCACGAAGTGCGACGAGTCCGAGAGATCCTTGCCGATCACCGCATGCGTCGCGGACCGCTTCCCCTTGGTCTGCTCGACCCAGGTGTCCATCAACCGGTTCATCTCGTCGAACCGACTGGTCTTGCAATCAATCAGCTGTACGAACGTCATGGCGCCGCCTCCGGCCCCCCTGGGTCCGGTACCTCTCTCCATACTCCCACCGGAGTCGCGCCACCACCTCTTGCACACCGTCCCGTAAGTGGGTCACTGCGGCCCGTACTTTCGCCCCGTCTTCGACGAGATCCCGCCGAGCAGCGACCTGGGAGTCACCTTCACCACGCCCATCAGCGCCTTGTAGCGCGGGTCCGGAATCGACAGCGACTTGCCCCGGGCCAGGTCGGCGAGCGCCGCCGCGACCAGCTTGTCGGCGTCCAGCCACATCCAGTTCGGGATGTTGTCCGTCCCCATCCCGGCCCGCTCGTGGAACTCGGTGCGCACAAAGCCGGGAGCCAGCGCCATCAGCCGCACCCCGCTTCCCGCCAGGTCCTTCGCCGCCCCCTGCGTGAACTGCACGACCCACGCCTTCGACGCCCCGTACGTACCGCGCGGCACGAAGGCGGCGACGGACGCCACGTTGACGACACCCCCGCGCCCCCGCTCCCGCATGGCTTCGACCGCCGCGCCGGTCAGTCGTAGCACCGCCTCGCAGTGCACCTTGAGCATTCTCAGCTCGTCCGCCATCGGCACGTCGAGGTAGCGGCCCTTGTTGCCGAACCCGGCGTTGTTGACCAGCAGATCGACCGTGTTCTTGCGGTCGCCGAGACGAGCGGCCACCGCCTCGATGCCCGGGTCCGTGGCGAGGTCGGCGCTCAGCACCTCCGCCTCGATCCCGTGCCGGTCGTGCAGTTCGGTCGCCTGCTCGCCGAGCCGCTTGGCGTCGCGCGCCACCAGGACGAGGTTGTGGCCGTCGGCCGCCAGCCGCCGCGCGAACGCGGCGCCGATTCCCGCGGTCGATCCCGTAATCAAAGCCGTTGTCATGGCGCAAGGTTAGTGACCCGGGCTGTGACCGTCCGCCCGCCGCCTGCCGGCTGCCTGCTCCCTTTCCGCTCCCTCCCTCTCGTGAAGTCCCCGCTCGCAGCCGGGACGTAAGCCCTCGTCAGCAGCCGTGCCACTCCCGCGCGTCAGCCGTACTTCTCCACATACGCGTGAACCGCCCGCGCCGCCTCCGAATGCAGCGCCGCACCGGCCGTGAGCAGCCGGGGCATCAGTGCCCGCTCGGTCGTCAGAGCCCGGAAGTACAGGGCGACCGTCACCTCGTGTTCCGGCCGGTGCACGATGTCGACCGGGTCACCCGCCCGTATCTCACCCGGCTCGATCACCCGCAGATAGGCACCCGGCGCACCTCGCTCCGTGAACCGCTTCACCCACCTTTTCTCACCCAGATGGCCCTGGAAGGTGACACAGGGGATGCGCCCGCTGGTGACCTCGAGGACCACCTCGGAACCGATCCGCCAGCGCTCACCGATCAGCGCGCCGGACACGTCCAGACCCTGGGTGGTGACGTTCTCGCCGAACATCCCGGATCGCAGCGGGCGGCCCAGCTCGCGCTCCCATTCGTCGAGATCCTCGCGCGCGACCGCGTACACCGCCTGTTCGTCACCCCCGTGGTGCTCCTTCGAGCACACCGCGTCCCCGGCCAGACCACTGCCGCCGATCCCCCTCGGCCCGGGCGGCGCCACCCGCACCGGCCCGTCCATCGGCTGTTTGTCGATGCCCGTGCCCTGCGGATGATCCGTGTACGGCACGGGCCGCGCACGACCCACGTTCACGGACAACACCTTCATCGCGACACTCGCCCCCGTACTCGTCACGCCGACCCCTCGTTCGCTGGATTCATGACCACGACCACACGCTAAGTCACTCATCCCCAAAGCAACCACGCATTATTCTCCTCAATGCCCAAGGATCACTTATGATCGAGAAATGATCGAAGCGCGTCATCTCCGTGTCCTGCGTGCCGTGGCCACCACCGGCTCCTTCTCGGCGGCGGGCCGCGAGCTGGGCTGCACCCAGCCCGCCGTCAGCCAGCAGATGAAGGCGCTCGAGGCCTCGGTCGGCACGCCGCTGCTCATCCGCAGCGGACGCGAGATGCGACTGACGCAGGCGGGCGAGGCGCTCGTGCGGCACGCGGCCGGCATCCTCTCGGGCCTCACGGCGGCGGAGGAGGAGGTCGCCGCGATCGCGGGCCTGCGGGCCGGGCGGGTCCGGCTGGTCTCCTTCCCCAGTGGCAGCTCCACCCTCGTGCCGACCGCGCTCGCCGCCCTGCGTGCCGCCCACCCCGGCACCCGGGTCTCGCTCGAGGAGGCCGAACCCCCGCATTCCGTCGAACTGTTGCGCGAAGGTGACTGCGACGTGGCCCTCGCCTTCCGGTACGAGGGTGCCGCGGGCGCCGGCGAGTGGGACGACCTGGTGGTGCGCCCCCTTCTCACCGACCGGCTCGTCGGTCTCGTACCCGAAGGGCACCGGCTGTCCCGCGCGGAATCGGTCGCCCTCGGTGAACTGGCCGCCGAGCCATGGATCGCCGGCTGCCCGCGCTGCCGGGGTCAGCTGGTCGAGGCCTGCGAGAGCGCGGGCTTCACCCCGCGCATCGACTTCGCGACCGACGACTATCCCGCGGTGGTCGGCCTGGTGGGCGCGGGCCTGGGCGTCGCGGTGCTGCCCCAGCTCGCCATCGAGTCCGTACGCCCGCGGGGTGCGCGCACGGTGACGCTCGAACCGGCGGTCCGGCGGGAGATCGTCGCGCTGACGCTGCCCGATCTGGCGCAGGTGCCGGCGGTGGCGGCGACGCTGGACCAGTTGGCACGGGCGGCGACGCGGACCTGAGCCGGGCCCCGGCCCGAGGAGAAACGTTCCTTCAGTTGTTCGAACCGAGCTCTCCGCCGGTCGACGCCGACACCAGACGGTTGCGGGCCCGCCCCATCAGTTCTTCGCGCTCGTCCTCGGTCAGCCCGCCCCACACGCCATAGGGCTCACGCACCGCCAGCGCGTGTGCCGCGCACTGCGCGCGGACCGGGCATCTCATGCAGACCTCCTTGGCCGAGTTCTCGCGAGCGCTCCGTGCCGCACCGCGCTCTCCCTCCGGGTGGAAGAAGAGCGAGCTGTCGACCCCACGGCACGCCGCGAGGAGCTGCCAGTCCCAGAGGTCCGCGTTCGGACCGGGAAGGCGGGAGAAATCTGCCATTACATGTCCCCTTGTTGCCGTTCTGGGCTGAGATGGTGCCCTCGACCGTACAACTACGATCTAAGGAGATGAAAATATGACTCATTGCGAATCTAGCCTCAGACACCAATAAAAGGGAAGAAAAACGGCTGAATGGGGCATAGGTTGTGATGAAACGTTGTGGGTCTGTCGTGCATGTCTGCACCGTGTGCGCGCCCTCACGTAGAGTGCCGAAGACGACACACAGCCCCGTAACTCTTTCGAGTGACCGTCGTTGAGAGTGCGGAGGCGGTTGGAGGAACAAGCGCTCGGACGGGCGGCAGTACCCACTGCCGGGATATTCGGTCGAGCGTCAACCGCACAGGTGACGATTAGTACCAGCCTGGAGGCTCAAGGTGACGCGCATCAGCTGCGGAGGGCGGCCATGACATCCGTCCTCGTCTGCGACGACTCCCCGCTTGCCCGAGAGGCGCTCCGCCGCGCGGTCGCGACCGTGCCCGGTGTCGAGCGCGTGACCACGGCGGCCAACGGCGAGGAAGTCCTCCGCCGCTGGGGTGCCGACCGTTCGGACCTGATTCTGATGGACGTACGCATGCCCGGTCTGGGCGGCGTCGAGACGGTCCGGCGGCTGCTGTCCGCCGACCCCGGAGCGCGCATCATCATGCTCACCGTCGCCGAGGACCTGGACGGTGTGGCGCTCGCCGTCGCCGCCGGTGCCCGCGGCTATCTGCACAAGGACGCCTCGCGCGCCGAACTGCGGGCCACGGTGACGCAGGCGCTGGCAGACCCGACCTGGCGCCTCGCGCCGCGCCGGCTGCGTTCGGCCGAGATGGGCGCCGCGCCGACGCTCACCGCGCGTGAGATCCAGGTCCTGGAAGGCATGAGCCACGGCCGGTCGAACGCGGAGATCGGGCGCGAGCTGTTCCTCTCCGAGGACACGGTGAAGACTCACGCCAGGCGCCTGTTCAAGAAGCTCGGCGCCTCGGACCGCGCGCACGCGGTGGCGCTCGGTTTCCGGTGGGGTCTGGTCCGTTAGGTGGACCTCGCCGGGGGTCGCACCCACCCGGGGACTCCGGCATCGGCTGCCGCCGCGGACCCCCGGGACCCCAGCAGAATCGCAGGTCAGCAGTGATGAGCGGCGTGGACATCGCCAGGCGAACCCGGGGTGCGGAAGTCCCCGCCTGCCGCAAGGCGGGCGGGGGTCAGGAAACGGCCCGCCGGGTGCCCACTGCTCGTTTCGCCGCGGATGCCGCATCCTTGAGGTGTGGAGTTCCTCGGGGACGAGTCGGTCGAGCGGAAGGGGAGGGCGCAGGAGATGAGTTCCGGCGCACCTGCTCATAACGCTTCGGTGCACAACAACGGACGCGGTGCCACGGAGAGAGCGGCGCCAAGGCACCATGGTCCGATGCGTGACGACGAGGCGGCTTATGCCCATGGGGTGATTGGCGCGCTCGTCCACCGCGCCGTCGACGGGGACGAGCAGGCGACGCACGATCTGCTCGCCCATGTCCACCCCCTCGCCCTGCGCTACTGCCGCACCCGGCTGTCCCGACTGCCGGGCGACGCGCGCCACTTCGTGGAGGACCTGGCGCAGGAGGTCTGCGTCGCCGTACTCCTCGCCCTGCCGCGCTACCGCGACACCGGACGCCCGTTCGAGGCTTTCGTCTTCGCGATCGCAGCCCACAAGGTCGCCGACCTCCAGCGAGCCGCGATGCGCCACCCTGGTTCGACCGCGGTCCCCTCGGACGAGATGCCGGAACGCCCCGACGACTCCCTGGGCCCCGAGGAACGGGCCCTCCTCAGCAGTGACGCCGAGTGGGCCAAGAAACTCATGGCCAACCTCCCCGAGAACCAGCGCGAGCTGCTCCTGCTGCGCATCGCGGTCGGCCTCACGGCGGAGGAGACGGGCCAGATGTTGGGAATGTCACCCGGAGCGGTACGTGTCGCCCAGCACCGCGCGTTGAGCCGGCTCCGGGCGCTCGCGGAGCAGTAAAGCCCGCAGCGGCGGCCCCTGTTACCGGCCTGCGGGTGAACGGCCGGGGCGCCGGCTCCGTACGAATAGTCGATTCCGTACGAACATACGAAGCCCAGGGGCACCTCGCACTGTGGAATTCGGGAGCCGTGCTTCCCGTTAGCATGGACATCCGCACCGATCAAGGCTTTGGGGAAGGTGTCATGACTGCCAACGTCGACGGAGTGCCCGCCAAATTCGCGACACTCGGGCTGACCTACGACGACGTGCTGCTGCTGCCGGGCGCATCCGAAGTGCTGCCCAACGCGGTCGACACCTCGTCCCTCATCTCCCGCAACGTCCGGGTCAACATCCCGCTGCTCTCCGCGGCGATGGACAAGGTGACCGAGTCGCGCATGGCGATCGCCATGGCCCGGCAGGGCGGCGTGGGCGTACTGCACCGCAACCTCTCCATCGAGGACCAGGTCAACCAGGTCGACCTCGTGAAGCGCTCCGAGTCCGGCATGGTCACCGACCCGATCACCGTGAACCCGGACGCGACGCTCGCCGAGGCCGACGCGCTGTGCGCCAAGTTCCGCATCAGCGGCGTCCCGGTGACGGACGGCAACGGCAAGCTGCTCGGCATCGTCACCAACCGTGACATGGCCTTCGAGACCGACCGCTCGCGTCAGGTCCGCGAGGTCATGACGCCGATGCCGCTGGTCACCGGCCAGGTCGGCATCTCCGGCACCGAGGCCATGGAGCTGCTGCGCCGCCACAAGATCGAGAAGCTTCCCCTGGTCGACGACTCCGGTCTCCTCAAGGGCCTCATCACGGTCAAGGACTTCGTCAAGGCCGAGAAGTACCCGAGCGCCGCCAAGGACACCGAGGGCCGCCTGCTGGTCGGCGCGGCCGTCGGCGCCAGCCCCGAGGCGCTGGAGCGCGCCCAGGCGCTCGCCGAGGCGGGCGTGGACTTCCTGGTCGTCGACACCTCGCACGGGCACAACAGCAACGCCCTGAGCTGGATGTCGAAGATCAAGTCGAGCGTCCACGTCGACGTGATCGGCGGCAACGTGGCCACGCGTGACGGCGCCCAGGCCCTGATCGACGCGGGCGTCGACGGCATCAAGGTGGGCGTCGGCCCCGGCTCCATCTGCACCACGCGCGTGGTCGCCGGTATCGGCGTACCGCAGGTGACGGCCATCTACGAGGCGGCCCTCGCGGCCCGCGTCGCGGGTATCCCGGTGATCGGTGACGGTGGCCTGCAGTACTCCGGTGACATCGGCAAGGCGCTCGCCGCCGGCGCCGACTCCGTGATGCTGGGCAGCCTCCTGGCGGGCTGCGAGGAGTCCCCGGGCGAGCTGCAGTTCATCAACGGCAAGCAGTTCAAGTCGTACCGCGGCATGGGCTCGCTGGGCGCCATGCAGTCGCGCGGCCAGGCGAAGTCGTACTCCAAGGACCGCTACTTCCAGGCCGAGGTCGGCTCCGACGACAAGCTGGTCCCCGAGGGCATCGAGGGCCAGGTGCCCTACCGCGGTCCGCTGGCCGCGGTCCTGCACCAGCTCGTCGGCGGTCTGCGCCAGACCATGGGATACGTGGGGGCGGCCACCGTCAGCGAGATGGAGACCAAGGGCCGCTTCGTCCGTATCACCTCGGCGGGCCTCAAGGAGAGCCACCCGCACGACATCCAGATGACGGTCGAGGCGCCCAACTACAGCCGCAAGTAGGCGCGAGCGGTAACCGGACGTGCGCGGGGCGGTCCCGGAAGTACTCCGGGACCGCCTTTGTCGTACCCGTCGGGGATACTGGGAGGCGCACAACCAAGGATGGAGAGGCCACACACGTGACTGAGATCGAGATCGGGCGCGGCAAGCGCGGCCGTAGGGCGTACGCCTTCGACGACATCGCCGTCGTCCCGAGCCGTCGTACGCGCGACCCGAAGGAGGTCTCGATCGCCTGGCAGATCGACGCCTACCGCTTCGAGCTGCCCTTCCTGGCGGCCCCCATGGACTCGGTCGTCTCCCCGGCCACCGCGATCCGCATCGGCGAGCTGGGCGGCCTCGGCGTCCTGAACCTCGAGGGCCTGTGGACGCGGTACGAGGACCCGCAGCCGCTGCTCGACGAGATCGCCGAGCTCGACGCGGACACCGCGACCCGCCGCCTCCAGGAGATCTACGCGGCTCCCATCAAGGAGGAGCTGATCGGCGCGCGCATCAAGGAGGTGCGCGACTCGGGCGTGGTCACCGCCGCCGCGCTCTCCCCGCAGCGCACGGCCCAGTTCTCCAAGGCCGTCGTCGACGCGGGCGTGGACATCTTCGTCATCCGCGGTACGACGGTCTCCGCGGAGCATGTCTCCGGTGCCGCCGAACCGCTGAACCTCAAGCAGTTCATCTACGAGCTGGACGTCCCGGTGATCGTCGGCGGCTGCGCCACGTACACCGCGGCCCTGCACCTGATGCGCACCGGCGCGGCCGGCGTGCTGGTCGGCTTCGGCGGCGGCGCCGCGCACACCACGCGCAACGTGCTGGGCATCCGCGTCCCGATGGCCACCGCGGTCGCCGACGTGGCCGCGGCCCGCCGCGACTACATGGACGAGTCCGGCGGCCGGTACGTGCACGTGATCGCCGACGGTGGCGTCGGCTGGTCCGGCGACCTCCCCAAGGCGATCGCCTGCGGCGCCGACGCGGTCATGATGGGCTCCCCGCTGGCCCGCGCCACGGACGCGCCCGGCAAGGGCCACCACTGGGGCATGGAGGCCGTCAACGAAGAGCTGCCGCGCGGTAAGAAGGTGGACCTCGGCACGGTCGGCACGGTGGAGGAGGTCCTCATGGGCCCCTCGCACATCCCGGACGGCTCGATGAACTTCTTCGGCGCGTTGCGCCGCGCGATGGCCACGACCGGCTACAGCGACCTCAAGGAGTTCCAGCGCGTCGAGGTGACGGTGGCGGACTCGACGCACATGCGGTGACGTGAGATGACGCCGCGCTCGGCTTGAGTGAGGTCGAAGGGGCCCGGTTACCCGTGTGGTGACCGGGCCCCTTCGTGTGTCCAAGTGACGCTGGTGGGGCGCGTTTTGCGGGTGGGGGCGCACGGTTGCGTTCGGGGCGAATGCGCGCGGAAGGGGCGTGCCGGGGCGATAGCGTCTGTTTCGGCGACCCCAGTCCTCTGGGGCGCCCCCTTCCAAGGATGACGATCCGGACCCCGCCCTCGGGGCCCGGCCCGAATTCCAATGGACCGTCCACCGGGCTGACTGGGCGGCGTCATGGAAGGGGGCGCACCCATGGGGCGTCACCGCAAGCCCACCCGCTGGGACCGGATCCGTCTTCGGGCGGTCAAGTTCCGGAGGAGGTGTCTCTTGTGGACCTACGGAAAGTGAGCGGCCACCCCCACGAGAACTAGGGGTGGACACTCCGTTCACTTTTCAGGAGCCTGCCGCAGTGCCCCTGCGGTGGGCTCCACCTTTTGTACGGTACCGGATTCACCGTCGGGCGGCCCGGTGCCGGAGGTGGTGCATCTTGTGGACATACGGATGGTGAGCGGCCACCCCCACGAAGACTAGGGGTGGACACTCCGTTCACTTTTCAGGAGCCTGCCGCAGTACCCGCTGCGGTGGGCTCCACCTGTTTCACGGTACCGGCGTGGGGAGCCGCTTGCCACCATCGCTGGAGCCCGCCGTGCCCCACGCGCCCCCCTTCACAACCGATGCGCCGCCCCCGTAGGAGTCGCGCCCCGCGTGTCCAGCAGCAGTTGCGCCTTCACCGACAGGCCCTGGAGGTCGTACGTGCGGTGTTGCTGGAGCAGGATCGTCAGGTCGGCGTCGGCCGCCGCCTCGTAGAGGGAGTCCGCGCGCGGGAGGGGGCGGTCCAGGACGCTCCAGGACGGGATGTGGGGGTCGTGGTAGCTGACGGAGGCGCCCAGTTCCATCAGGCGGATCGCGATCTCCTGGGCGGGGGAGCCCTGTTGGTCGGCGAGGTCGGGCTTGTAGGTGACGCCGAGGAGCAGTACGCGGGCGCCCCGGGCCGACTTGCCGTGCTCGTTCAGAAGGGTGGCCGCGCGCTGGACGACGTACTGGGGCATGTGGTTGTTGACCTGCTGGGCGAGTTCCACCATGCGCAGGGTGCGGCCCGTGTGGTTGGCGAGGTCCTGGGGGACGGCGTGGCCGCCCACCCCCGGGCCGGGGCGGAATGCCTGGAAGCCGAACGGCTTGGTCTCCGCGCAGCGGATGACGTCCCACAGGTCGACGCCCAGGTCGTGGCAGAGGACGGCCATCTCGTTTACGAGGGCGATGTTGACGTGCCGGAAGTTGGTCTCAAGGAGCTGCACGGTTTCCGCTTCCCGTGGTCCACGCGCGCGTACCACCTTGTCGGTGAGCCGGCCGTAGAACGCGGCGGCCGACTCGGTGCAGGCGGGGGTGAGGCCGCCGATGACCTTGGGGGTGTTGGCGGGAGTGAAGTCGCGGTTGCCGGGGTCGACGCGGCTGGGGGAGTAGGCGAGGTGGAAGTCGCGGCCCGCCCGCAGCCTGGAGCCCTCTTCGAGGAGGGGGCGCAGGAATTCCTCCGTCGTGCCCGGCTGCACCGGTGATTCGAGGATCACCGTGGTGTGCGGGCGCAGACGGGCGGCGAGGGTGCGGGCGGCTGCCTCCACCTGACTCAGGTCGAGCGTGCCGTCGGCGCCGCGCGGGGTGGGGGCGCAGATGACGGCGGTGCGTACGCGGCCGAGCTCGGCGGGGCCGGCGGCCGTCCGGAAGCCCCCGGAGAGCATCCGGCGCAGTTCCGCCGCGGTGAGGGAACCGGTTTCGGGGCCGGTCTTGTAACCGAGGGTGGGGATGCCGACGGCGACTGCGGCCTGGGCCAGCGGCAGGCCGAGATGTCCGAGTCCGATGACGGCGAGGTCTGCGGGCATGCGTGGGCCGTCCTTCCCAGTAGCCGAAGCGGGACAGGTGCGCAAACCCTGTGGACTGGACGGGCGAGCGCAATGTCAGACTAGGAGTAAATATGACCGATATGCGGGATTGGGTGGGCGAGTTTCCACAGGTGTTTCCGTGGAGGTTGTCCACAGGCTGAGGGCGGGTGGTGGCCGAAGTCGGGCAACCCGGTCAGAATTCGGGCAGGGGGATTCGGGCAGGCGCAGACGTACGGCGGGACACAGCCGGCCGGTCGTACGGAGACGGCCGGCGCGACCGACACCGGGAGGCAGCGATGAGGACAGCGGCACTGGGACCGGCACAACGCGCCGAGTCACTGGCAGCAATGGCCGAGCGTGAGCTGGACGTGCTGGTGGTGGGCGCCGGCGTGGTCGGTGCGGGCACCGCGCTCGACTCCGTGACCCGCGGCCTGTCCACGGGGCTGGTCGAGGCCCGTGACTGGGCGTCGGGCACCTCGAGCAGGTCGAGCAAGCTCATCCACGGTGGCCTGCGCTATCTGGAGATGCTCGACTTCGCCCTCGTCCGGGAGGCGTTGAAGGAACGCGGGCTGCTGCTGGAGCGGCTCGCTCCACACCTGGTGAAGCCGGTGGCGTTCCTGTATCCGCTTCAGCACCAGGGCTGGGAACGGCTGTACGCCGGGGCGGGCGTCGCGCTCTACGACGCGATGTCCATGGCCCGCGGGCACGGACGGGGCCTGCCGGCGCACCGTCACCTGAGCCGCCGTCACGCCTTGCGCGTCGCGCCCGCCTTGAAGAAGGACGCGCTGGTCGGAGCGTTGCAGTACTACGACGCACAGATGGACGACGCCCGCTATGTGGCCACCCTGGTGCGCACGGCGGCGGCGTACGGCGCGAAAGTCGCCAACCGCGCGCGGGTGACCGGATTCCTGCGTGAGGGCGAGCGAGTGGTAGGCGCCCGGGTGCAGGACGTCGAGGGCGGCGGGGAGTACGAGATCCGCGCCCGGCAGATCGTCAACGCCACGGGCGTGTGGACGGACGACACCCAGGGGATGGTCGGCGAGCGCGGGCAGTTCCACGTCAGGGCGTCCAAGGGCATCCATCTCGTGGTGCCCAAGGACCGGATCCACTCGACGACCGGGCTGATCCTGCGCACCGAGAAGTCCGTGCTGTTCGTGATCCCGTGGGGCCGGCACTGGATCGTCGGGACGACGGACACCGACTGGGACCTGGACAAGGCCCACCCGGCGGCCTCCAGCGCCGACATCGACTATCTGCTGGAACATGTGAACTCGGTGCTCGCGGTGCCCCTGACGCGGGACGACGTCCAAGGTGTGTACGCGGGTCTGCGGCCCCTGCTCGCCGGTGAGTCCGACGCCACCAGCAAGCTGTCGCGCGAGCACACCGTGGCGCATCCGGTGCCGGGGCTCGTGGTCGTGGCGGGCGGCAAGTACACGACGTACCGGGTGATGGCGAAGGACGCGGTCGACGCGGCGGTGCACGGACTCGACCAGCGGGTCGCCGAGTGCGTGACGGAGGATGTGCCGCTGCTGGGAGCCGAGGGATACCGCGCGCTGTGGAACGCCCGGGCGCGGACGGCCGCGCGGACCGGCCTCCATGTGGTGCGGGTGGAACACCTGCTGAATCGGTACGGCTCACTGGCGCAGGAGGTCCTCGACCTGATCGCCGCGGACTCCTCGCTCGGCGAGCCGCTCAAGGCGGCGGAGGACTATCTCCGGGCGGAGGTCGTGTACGCGGCCTCGCACGAGGGCGCGCGGCATCTGGACGACGTGCTGACGCGGCGGACCCGGATCTCGATCGAGACGTTCGACCGGGGGACGCGCAGCTCTCGTGAGGCGGCGGAACTGATGGCACCCGTCCTCGGCTGGGACGAGGACCAGATCGAGCGTGAGGTCGAGCACTACAACAAGCGGGTGGAGGCGGAACGCGAGTCGCAGCGGCAGCCGGACGACCTGACGGCGGACGCGGCACGACTGGGCGCGCCGGACATCGTGCCGCTCTGACGGTCGGCAAAACTTCCCGTTCGGACCCCGGCTCCGAACTCCCGACTCCTGGCGGCGCGTTCTCGTCGAACACGTGAGCTTCACTCGAACGAGTGTCGTGAGCTGGGATCTTCGCTCGGCACCCGTCCGTTCTACGAGGTGCCGGGGCAGAACCCGGCGGCGGACGGGGCCGGTTCGAAGGCCGGGCCCCGCGCTCGGGTCCGTGTTCATCGGGGAGGGGGGAAGACAGTGACAGCTGGTGGGACGGCAGAACATGTGCTTCACGCGACCTCCCTCCCCACGGGCCGCCGTCCGTCCCGAGGGGCACCCGGGGCACCGGCCGCTTGTCGGGTGAGGGACAATGGAGGCTCTGTCAGGGCGGGTTGCATGAGGGGACGCATGTCGGAGGCGGAGCGGGCGGGAGCATCCCGTCAGGACAGGAGTGAGCGTCTCCTCGCCGGGCGGTACCGGCTGGGAGGAGTCCTCGGCCGCGGCGGCATGGGCACCGTCTGGCGCGCGCAGGACGAGACCCTCGGGCGGACGGTCGCCGTCAAGGAACTGCGGTTCCCGGGCAGCATCGACGAGGAGGAGAAGCGGCGGCTGATCACCCGGACGCTGCGCGAGGCCAAGGCGATCGCGCGGATCCGCAACAACAGCGCCGTGACCGTCTTCGACGTGGTCGAGGAGGACGACCGGCCGTGGATCGTGATGGAGCTCGTCGAGGGCAAGTCGCTCGCCGAGGTCATCCGTGAGGACGGGCTGCTGGAGCCGCAGCGCGCTGCCGAGGTGGGCCTCGCGATTCTCGACGTGCTCAGGGCCGCGCACCGCGAGGGCATCCTGCATCGTGATGTGAAGCCGTCGAACGTGCTGATGTCGGAGGACGACCGGGTCGTCCTCACCGACTTCGGTATCGCACAGGTCGAGGGCGACCCGTCGATCACCTCGACCGGCATGCTCGTCGGCGCGCCCTCCTACATCTCGCCGGAGCGGGCCCGAGGCCACAAGCCCGGCCCGGCCGCCGACCTGTGGTCGCTCGGCGGGCTGCTGTACGCGTCGGTCGAGGGCGTGCCGCCGTACGACAAGGGGTCCGCGATCGCGACGCTGACCGCCGTGATGACGGAGCAGCTGGAGGAGCCGAAGAACGCGGGTCCGCTGAGGGACGTGATCTACGGCCTGCTCACCAAGGATCCCGCCAAGCGGCTCGACGACGCCGGTGCGCGCAAGATGCTCAACGCGGTGATCCACGCGCCCGAGCCCAAGCCGGCCGAGCTGGAGCCCATGGACGCCACGAAGGTGGTGCCGCTGCCGGTCGTTCCCGGCAAGGGCAAGCGGGCCGACAAGGGCGCGGAGAGCGGGAGTTCCGCCGATTCGGGCTCCGGGGGCAAGCGGGGCGAGGAGGCCGGGGAGCGGTTGCGCGGCGCGTTCCGGTCGGTGAAGAAGGCGGCCGTCGCGGCGAGCGCCGGGGCGGGAGCGGCGGTGCGGACGAAGTCCGCCGACCCCGGCGACCCCGGCCGGACCGGTGTTGGTGCGGGGGCGGCGGCCTCCGAGACCGCGGTCTCCGGGAGTGTGGCTTCCGCCGGTGCGGCGGACGAGGCTGCGAAGAGCGGCGGCAAAGGGGAGTCCGGGAAGCCGGCCGGGGGTGCTGCTCGGGGGGCCGTCGTTCCCGGCGCCCGGGACGGGCAGGCTCGGGACAGCGTGCCTCAGGCGGGTAACCCCGTGACCGGCGGGCGGAGTTCGGGGTGGCCCGTGGTGCCGCCGCCGGATCTGCCGCCCCGGTCCGTGCCCAGGGCGCCGATCACCGACGTCGTGCCGAAGCGGACGCTGGTGATCATCGCGGTGGTGGTCGTCGCGGTCATCGTGCTCGGTGTGGTGCTGGCCCTCGTGCTCGGCGGTGACAACTCCACCGACGCCGACGGGGGGAAGAGCGCCGGCGACAAGGTGACGTCCGCGACCTCCGGCTCCGCCGAAACCAAGGAGGACAAGGGGGACAAGGCGGGCGACGGGGGCAAGGAGACCACCGACGACGGCACCCGTACGGACGGCGGCCAGAGCGCCGACGCCACGAAGGGCACGGAGGCGGGCACCGGCCCGGGGGCGGGAGCGGGGCCGGCGAACTCGCCCAGTGCGTCGGCGACCGGGTCCGGTGCGGCGGGGCGCGTGTCCACGCACAAGGGCGGTCAGGGGTTCTCCATCGGGCTCCCCGCCGGGTGGAAGTACGAGTCCACGGGGACCGCGGGCGCCCGGTTCGCCGGACCTGACGGGCAGAAGCTCCTCGTCGGGTGGACCACGACACCCAAGAGTGATCCCGTGGCGGACTGGAAGAACCAAGAGCAATACATGACGCGTTCGCAGTACGACCGGATCCGAATAGAGAAGGTGAACTACCGGGGCTGGAACGCGGCCGACTGGGAGTTCACCTACGCGGAGGGCGGGACCACGTATCGGTCGGTGGACCGGGGGTTCGTCGTCAGCGGGCAACTCGGGTATGGGCTCATGTACACGGCGAAGGCGTCGAATTGGGACAGTGGGCAGCGCAAGGAGACATGGCGGACGTTCACGGAGACGTTCGAGCCGAAATCGTGATGCCTGCGCTTCCGAGTTGAGGCCGTGAGATCTCGCATCCTCTCTTGGTGAGTTGCCTCCGGCACGTATCGTGAGTGGTTGCGGACCGTACGCATGCAGAACGGGACGTATGGCGAACGGGATTGAGCAGTCGGCCGGTCGGGGGAGGCATCGTGGAGGAATATGCGGGGCGGGTACTCGCCGACCGCTATCGCCTGCCGTTGCCGCCGACAGATGAGTTCGAGCAGTCCGAGACCCGGGCCTTCGACACATACAGCGGGCAGGAAGTCCTGGTCAGGCAGGTGCCGTTGCCCGAAGTCGTCGAGGCCGAGGTGCTCGACGCGAGCGGGCTGCCGGACGGGTTCGTGGCGCGGGACGGTCGGGCGCGAGGCGCTGCCGCGCGGTCCGCGGCCACTCGCCGGCCCAGCGATCCGGCCGTACGGCGGGCCATCGAGGCCGCGCAGGCAGCCGCCTCCATCCCTGACCATCCACGGCTCGACCAGGTCTTCGACGTGTTCGCGCAGGGCGGCTCGTTGTGGATAGTGAGTGAACTGGTGCCGGCCAGGTCACTCGAGTCACTGCTCGCCGAGAAGCCGCTGACGCCGTACCGCGCGGCCGAGGTCGCCGCCGACGTCCTCATGGCCCTGCGGGTGCTGCACGCCCATGGCTGGGTGCACCGCAACATCACCGAGCGCACGGTGCTCGTCTGCGACGACGGGCGGGTGATGCTCACCGGGCTGGCGGCCGGGGCCGCGGAAGAGGCCCTGTGCGGGTACGACCCGGTACCTGGCCGGGACGCGCCGGGGACGGGTGGTACGGCCGGGGCGCCGGAGGACGCGAAGGCCATCGGGGGTGCGGGCACGCCAGTCGGTGCGCCCGCCGGTGGCGGGGGTTACGGGGTTGCCGGGGGCACCTTCGCCGGGGACGTCGAGGCTGCTCGGCGGGCCGCCATCGAGGCGCGCAGCGGGGTTGGTGGGTACGGAGAGTCACCGGTGTCGCCGACGGGTGGCCAGGGCGTGGCGAGGCCGCAGGGCTTGACCGGCGGTGGAGCGGGCGGTCCGGAGCGGGTTGGCGGGGGCTATGGGGTTCCTGGGGGGACGTTTGCCGGGGATTCCGCTGTCGACCCCGAGGCTGCTCGGCGTGCCGCTATCGAGGCGCGGGCCGCTGGTGGGGTGCCCGGGGGTGGTGCTCCGGGTGGGCGTCCTGGCGGGGGCTATGGGGTTCCTGGGGGGACGTTTGCCGGGGATTCCGCTGTCGACCCCGAGGCTGCTCGGCGTGCCGCTATCGAGGCGCGGGCCGGTGGTGGGGTGTCCGGGGGCGGTGCTTCGGGTGGGCGTCCTGGCGGGGGTTATGGGGTTGCCGGGGGGACGTTCGCGGGGGATGCCGCGGCGGATGCGGAGGCTGCCCGGCGTGCCGCCATCGAGGCGCGGAACGGTGGTGGGGTGCCCGGCGTCGAGGGGAGCAATGGAGGGGCCGCCGGGGGTGAGCGGCGGGCGTTGGAGACCGGGGGGGACATTCGGGCGGCGCGGGCCGGGGCGATCGCCGCGTATCGGGCGGGTGCTCGGGCCGCGGCCCGGGTTCA
The DNA here is from genome assembly GCF_040644035.1 of Streptomyces sp. NPDC047042. NCBI lineage: Bacteria > Bacillati > Actinomycetota > Actinomycetes > Kitasatosporales > Streptomycetaceae > Streptomyces > Streptomyces sp. NPDC047042. The sequence continues at coordinate 112,874 of NZ_JBEYVP010000007.1, forward strand.
GGAGGCCGAGCAGAGCGGGCGGGCCGCGCTGCCCGGCGCCCGGCCCTCGATCGAGGCCGCGGGTGACACCGCCGGCGAAGCCTACGGCACCGGTGTGGAGCGGGCGCCGGCCACTCCGCCTCCGGGGCAGATCGCCGACCCCTACGGCGTACGGACGACGACTGCGTGGAACGGGGCCGCCGCTCCCGCGCCCGGAGTTGCCGGGCAGGGGCGTACCGCTCTTCCCGCCGGCGGAAGTGACGCCGTGCCGAGCAGGGTCGCCGACAGCGTTCCGCAGCAGCCGACCGGCCCGCTCACTCACGGCCACCCGCAGGATCAGCTGACGCCTGCCGACCGTGTTCCCGGCCAACCGACTGGTCGCTGGGGTGACACGGCCGTCGCCGATGTCCCCAGGCGGGGTCCCACCACCGCGCTGGCCGCCGAGCGGGCGCGGCAGGCCCGGATGGCTGTCGTCGGGGCGGTGACCGAGCGTTGGGCGCCGGAGCAGGCCGGTCCCGTGCACGAGAACTGGCAGCTGGCCCCGCCCATCGGTCCCGCGACCGACCTGTGGGCGCTCGGCGCGCTGCTCTTCAGGGCCGTACAGGGGCATGCGCCCTACCCGGAGGAGTCGACGGCCGAGCTGGTGCAGCTGGTGTGTGCCGAGCCGCCCGCCTTCGCGGAGGAGTGCGGTCCGCTCAGGCCCGTCGTGGAGTCCCTGTTGCGGCAGGACCCCACCGAGCGCCTCGACTTCGAGGAGCTGAACGGCTGGCTGCGCTCCCTCGTCCGGTCGGCGCCGGAGCCGGAGGCCGGGGCGCATCTCGTCGCCGCGCCGCCCACCGATCCGCGTCGGCTGCCGATCGTGCGACGCCGGGGCGAGCTGGTGCGCAGGCGCCGGGCGGGCCTGCCCGCGACCGGCCCGCACGGCCGGCACAAGCGGGGCAGACAGGAGCAGAAGGCGCCACGAAAACTGGGCCGCAACCTGCTCCTCCTGATACTGCTGGCACTGGCCGCGGCGATCGCGTACGCCATGTTCTTCATGCCGAAGGCCAAGAGCGACGGAGCGCAGGACGGGCAGCGGACGGGTTCCGCCGGGGACGTGAGTGCCGCGCCGGAGCAGTCTGCCGACAACCCGGACGCGAGCAGCGAGCCGCGGCCCGAGCAGACCTCGCCGAGCAGCGAGAAGGGCAACAGCTCGTCCCCGTCGGCCGGTTCGACTGGGACGTCCGGCTCGTCCGACGGGGCGACCGCCGGTCCCGGTGCCGCCGCCGGTTTCACCGTGCGCGCCGACCCCGAGGGCTTCCGGATAGCCGTGGCCAACGGCTGGGACCGGACGGGCAAGAACGGGCGCGGGCAAGTCGTCTACTCGCACGGCTCGTTCCAGCTCATCGTTGTGCCGGGCCGTGACACCACGAAGGCGGACGGCGCCGATCCGATGGCGTACCAGCGGGAGCGGGAGTACGAGTTGCAGCCGTTCCGCGACTCCACGTGGGCCACGTCCAGCGGGATGCGGACCATCGAGGTGGGCGGACGGACCATGGCGGAGGGGCAGTTCACCTGGCAGAACAGCTCCGGCAGTGAGGTGTTCGTGCGCAATCTCGCGATCATCATCGACGGGCGGTATCACGTGGTTCAGGTACGCGGACCGGAGGCCGAGCGGGACGAGGTGACGCGCTTGTACGAGCAGGCGTCGGCCACCTACCAGTTCACCGGCTGACAGGGAGTCCGCCTGGCCGGCGGGCGGAACCGTCACAGTGCTGTCCCTGTACGGCCCCCTGCGGTTCCTTCCGGCGTGGGCTCTCCTTAGGGTTGCCCCTGTCAAGACCATTGCGGGGAAACGTGAATGAGATGCAGGGCCTGCTTCTCGCGGGCCGCTACCGGCTCGTCGGTGTCATCGGCAGCGGCGGCATGGGCCGGGTGTGGCGTGCGCACGACGAGCTGCTGCACCGTGCCGTCGCCATCAAGGAGCTGACGGCCGCCCTGTACGTGTCCGAGAGCGAACAGGCCGTCCTGCTCGCCCGCACCCGTGCCGAGGCGCGCGCGGCGGCGCGGATCAACCACTCGGCCGTCGTCACCCTGCACGACGTACTCGACCACGACGGCCGGCCGTGGATCGTGATGGAGCTCGTCGAGGGCAACTCGCTGGCCGACGAGGTCAAGGACGTCGGGCGGCTCGACCCGCGCGAGGCCGCCAGGATCGGCCTGTGGGTGCTGCGCGCGCTGACCGCCGCGCACACCGCGGGCGTACTGCACCGGGACGTCAAGCCCGGCAATGTCCTGCTCTCCCAGGACGGCCGTGTGCTGCTCACCGACTTCGGCATCGCGCAGGTCGAGGGGGACACGACCATCACCCGTACGGGAGAGATCGTCGGCTCGGTCGACTACCTCGCTCCGGAACGGCTGCGCGGCGAGGACCCGGGGCCGTCCTCCGACCTGTGGGCGCTCGGGGCCACGCTGTACACGGCGGTCGAGGGCCGCTCACCGTTCCGCCGCACCTCCCCGCTGACCACCATGCAGGCGGTCGTCGAGGACGAGCCCACCGAGCCGACGTACGCCGGTCCGCTCGCGCCCGTCATCACGGCCCTGCTCCTCAAGGATCCCGCCGTACGGCCGGGAGCGGCCGAGGCCGAGCAGATGCTCGCGGAGGCGGCGGAGGGGCGGCGGCCCCGCGCGGCCCAGCAGTACGTGCCGACGCTGCACGCCGGGGCGGTGCGGACGCCGGGGGAGGGGGAGGTCGGGACCTTCCGGATAGGCGGGACGGCGGTCGGCTCACCCACGCCGCATCAGGGGACCGCCATCGCGCCCGCAGGCCCGGCCGGGCCGCCTCGCCGGGGTCGTACGATCGCCCTCGTCGCAGCGCTGGTCGTGCTGGTCGGCGGCGGTGGGGCGGTCGCGCTGCACCAGTGGAACTCGGGGACGCGGAAGGCCGACTCGGCTGCTCCGGCCCCTGCGTCCGGTACCGGGTCCGGTACATCGTCCGGATCTTCTTCAGGTACCGCGTCTGCTCCTGCCGGGGGCGGGGAGTCCACCGGCGTGCCGAGCAGCGTGCCGAAGGACTGGGTGCGGGTCGACGATCCGGCCGGTTTCAGCCTCTCGCTGCCCAAGGGATGGACCCGGACGGAGACCAACGGCCAGATCGACTACTCGCCCGACGGCGGGGACCACTTCCTGCGGATCGCCATCGACAAGTCCCCGGACTACGACGACCCCTACCTCCATCAACTCGACCTGGAGGAGCAGCTCAAGAGGCTCCGCGACTACAGGACAGTGAGCCTGGAATCGAACATCTACCGTGACCGCAAGGGTTCGCTCTGGGACTTCACCTGGACCGCGCTGGCCAAGGACTCGGCCTTTCCGGGGCCGCGGCGGGCCATCGAGCAGGCGTATCTCGGCCGGGACGGGGCCGAGTACCTGATCTACATGTCCGCTCCGGCGGCCGACTGGGCGACCGCGCGCGAGCAGTTCACGGCGGTACTGCGCGGATGGCGCCCGAGCTCCGGCTGACCGAGCCCCGACGCAACGTGCCTGGTACGGCGGTTGTCGGTCATCCGCAGGACACCATCCCGGAGTCCTGTCCTCCGGTGGGGCATGATGTGGCTCATGGGGACCGAGGGGGAGAGCTTCCGTGTGATCGCCGGGCGGTACCGCCTGGAGGCGAGGGTCGGCCGGGGCGGCATGGGTGTCGTCTGGCGGGCGACCGACCAGCTGCTCGAACGGCGGGTCGCGGTCAAGGAGCTGACGCAGGACACCTCCCTCTCCATCGACGAGGCCAGGCTGCGACGCGAGCGCACCCTGCGTGAGGCGCGCGCGGTCGCCCAGTTGAGCCACCCGCACATCATCGTTGTGCACGATGTCGTCGAGGACGACGAACGCCCGTACATCGTCATGGAGTTGATCGACGGCGGCTCGCTCGCCGACCGGATCTCCCAGCGCGGCCCGGTCGACGCCGACGAGGCCGCCCGTATCGGCATCGCCCTGCTGGGCGCCCTCGGGACCGCCCATGCGGCAGGTGTGCTGCACCGGGACATCAAGCCCGCGAACGTGCTCCTCGAGGACGCCACCGACCGGATCGTCCTCACCGACTTCGGTATCGCCCAGGTCGCGGGCGCCACCACGCTCACCGAAACCGGCTCCTTCGTCGGCTCGCCCGAATACACGGCACCCGAACGGATGTCCGGCGTCAGAACCGGCCCGGAGTCCGACCTGTGGTCGCTCGGCGCGCTCCTGTGCACGGCCCTGAGCGGCGAGTCGCCGTTCCGGCGCGACTCGTTGGGCGGCATCCTGCACGCCGTGGTGATGGACGAGGTACGGCCACCGGCGCAGGCCGCGCCGCTCCTGCCCGTCGTACGGGGGCTCCTCGAACGCGATCCGGAGCGGCGCCTCGACGCGGCGGAGGCGGAACGGATGCTGCGGGCGTTCCGGGCGACCGGGCGGACGCCGAAGCTGACGGCCGGATACACCCCGGGCCGGCAGCAGACCCAGACCCAGCGACGCGAGGAGTCCGGCGGCCGGGAGGCGAAGGCGACGCCGACGCCTTTTCGCCGTACGGCCACTGCCCGTACGGCTGCCGTGGGCACGGCGGACCAGTCGCCGCGGCCTGCGGGACGGACCGCGCTCGTCGCCGCGGTGCTGGTCGCCGCGCTGGCGGGGGCGGGGGTCTCCGCGGCGGCGCTGCTGATGAACGCCGGGGACGACGGGGGCAAAAGACCGGGGAGCACCACGACAACGACGGCGACGGCCACGGTGTCGGGCAAGGCCACCGACACCGGCACCTCCACGGCGACGGCGTCGGGGGCGGGGTCGGGGTCTGGGGCGTCCAGTGATGCGTCCGCGACGCCCGGTGCGACCGTGCCCTCCGCCTCCTCCCGGACCGCCCCCTCCGGCTACCGCCTCGCCCGCGACCCGCGCGGCTTCTCGCTCGCCGTTCCGGACGACTTCACGCGCACCGAACAGAAGGAGCGGGTCTTCTATCTGTCGCCGGGGGAGACCTTCCGGCTCGGGATCAAGGTCGTCGCCCCCCAACCGGGCGGCCCGCTCGCGGTGATGAAGCGCGCCGACGCGAGCGGTGCCTCCTCGAACCCCGGCTACCGCGACGGCCGGGTCACCGAGACGGTGCACGCCCAACATGCCGCCGCGCTCTGGGAGTTCACCTGGGACGGCTTCAGCGCGGCAGAGGGACCGCGGCACACCTACGACCTGTGCTGGGAGGAGGGCGGGCGGCTGTACGACGTGTGGGTGTCGGCGCCCGTCGGCAAGGTGCGGGAGGCCAAGGAGTACTTCGATGTCGCCCTGGACACCTTCGTGGCCGGCGGTTGATCCGCCCTGACAGGAAGCGGCGAGGTCAGCGGCGGACGGCTGCCCTGAGAAGCCCCGCCTTGCCTGTTCTGCCAACGCGCAGGGCGAACCCGCCCCCTGGACGGCTGACCGACTTCGCGTGCCAAAGTCCGCTGCGACGCCACCACTTGACCGCAGCCAGGTTCTTCGGCGGCTGGGGCAGGGGCAACACCCGTTCCCCGAGCCGCAGTTCACCGCTCCACAGACCCGGCCCCAGCTCGGCGACCGGCACATGGACGGTGAACTGCTCGCTGTGCGGGGGCCGTACGGCGGTGAGGACGACCGTGGCGGCCGTGTTCTCCGTGTTCTCCGTGTTCTCCGTGTTCCCCGGGTTCTCTGTGTTGCTGAGGTGCACGGTCAGTGCTCCGCGCGGGTACGCGCCCAGTGTGCAGCGGCCGGTGATCAGCAACTCGGTGGGCCGTCCCGCGTGCCAGCGGATGTTCCCGAAGGTGATCCGCTTCAGCACAGGGTGTTTGCGTTCGCCGAGGTCGATCGTGTAGTTGCCGTACGGAACGGTGGTGTAGAGGGTGACCGCCCGCCTGCCGCGTACGGTCTCCGTGATCCGTACGTCGGGTCGGCCGGGGAGCCGGTCGGCCCGGCTGCTGCCTATGCGCACCTCGCGGGTGAGCCCCTGTGCGCCGACCGCGAGGGAGATGTCCCACAGCCCGTCGTCGAGGGGCGCTCCGTCGGCGACGGTGTCGATGTCGATCTCCGCCTCGAAACCGGCCTTCTCGGCGCCGGTGACAGGCCTGACAGGCGTGACAGGCAGCAGGTACTGCGTTCCCGACTCCCGCTCGCGCAGGACGAGTTCGGTGGTGACGTCGTGGGTCTGCATCGGGTGCAGATACGCGTACCCGGCCAACCGGACCCGGGTGCCGCGCAGTTCGGCCTTCGTGATGTGGTGACGTATCTCCGGGTCCGCAGGCTCTGCCCGTTCCCCTGTCTCCGCCGTCTCGGACTGTCTGAGGGAATCCGTTTTCGGCACGGTCATCGTCACGTTCTCCAAACAGTGCGAAGTGCGAAGTGTGCAACGCGAATGCGCGCGCCGTGATCGGGTATGCGTGCCGACTGGATCGTGAACATACCGTGACCTGATCGTGCCTTCAAGGTATGGGTGCCGTGATGATCCAGCTCAGCGAGGTGGGTCCGGCACCCTTGAATGCCCGCTTTGTTCCCTCCGCGCGCGGGCAGATTACGAACTCTGCTAAAACGTCGACATGGACATGGGCAGCGGCGTGGGCATCGAACTGCTGGGGCGTGCGCACGCCCGGCAGCGCTGGGCGGCGCGCGGTGCGCTGGGAGCCGCGGTGCTGGCCGTACTGCTGCCGATCGGGTCCGCCGGCCTCGGCAGCCTGCTGCTCGCCGCGGTCAGCGTGGGCGGGGCCGCGCTCACCGCCGCCGGCCTGTGGTGGGCCCTCGCCCGGCGCGGCCTCGTGCGGGCGGTGGGAGCACTGCTCGCCGTCGCCACACCTGTCGCCGTCGTCGCCATCTTCGCCGCCGCCAACCTGCTGGCCCCGGCGACAGCCTCCCTCGTCCTGTGGGGCGCCGCCCTGTGGGCCGGCAAGTTCGCGCTGAGCAGCACCGGGTCCCATGTCGTTCCGGTCCGCGAGTACGAGGCGCCCGCGCCCGTCCGGCCCTTCCTCCTCATGAACCCGCGCTCGGGCGGTGGCAAGGTCGAGCGTTTCCGGCTGCGCGAGAAGGCGGAGCGGCTCGGCGCCCGCGTCCATCTGATCGACCCCGACAAGCCCGAGCCCGAGGACGTCGTCGCCCTGGCCAGGGAAGCGGTCGCGGCGGGCGCGGATCTGCTCGGCGTGGCCGGCGGCGACGGCACCCAGGCCCTCGTCGCGGGCGTCGCCGCCGAACACGGCCTGCCCTTCCTGGTCGTGTCCGCCGGTACGCGCAACCACTTCGCCATGGACCTCGGCCTCGACCGGGACGACCCGGCGACCTGTCTCGAGGCCCTCACCGACGCGGGCGGCGTGGAGCTGAAGGTGGATCTGGGCTTCCTCGACAGCGGCGCCGGCGGCGCGGACGACGGCGGTACGACGGACAGCCGCCCCTTCGTCAACAACGCCTCCTTCGGCGCGTACGCCTCGATCGTGCAGAGCCCCGCCTACCGGGACGACAAGGTCGGCACCACCCTGGGGCTGCTGCCCGAACTGCTCACCTTCGAGCGCGGCGCGACGCTGACCGCGCGGGCGTACCCGCAGTCGCCGAAGCAGTCGCCGCAGCAGTCGGGGGAGACGGTCGTGCACGCGCCGCAGGCCGTGCTGGTCAGCAACAACCGGTACCGCATGGACGACTTCGCCGGCCTCGGCCGCCGCGAGCGGCTGGACGCCGGTGTCCTCGGGGTGCTCGGCATCAAGGTCGAGGACGCGGCCCAGGCCGCAGAACTGCTGCTCGGCCGGTACGCGACCGGCCTGACCCTCGTCACCGCCCACGAGGTCGTCGTCGACGCAGACCGGCCCGAGATCGAGGTCGGCCTCGACGGCGAGGCCCTCGTCCTGCCCACCCCGGTCCGCTGCCGCGTCGAACCGGGCGCCCTGCGCGTCCGCGTCCCCCGGCACCGGCCCGGCGTACCCGCCCCGACGCCGCCCATGGACTGGCGGCGGCTGCGCAAACTGGCGGCCACGGTGGGCCGTACGGCACTGCCCAGCCGTACGACGGAGGCCCTGAACCGGCGTCGGCAGGCGTCGGCCCCGCAGGACAGGGACGGGGCATGAGCAACAGCGGGGAAGGCGGCGGCGCGGACAGGAACGGGGAGAACAGGGAGAGCGGGGAGGACAGGGCGCGCGGGGGGAGCGGCCAGCGGAGCAACAAGGGGGACGAAGGACGGCTGGTCGGTGGGCGGTACCGGCTGACCGAGCGCATCGGCTCCGGCGGCATGGGCACCGTGTGGCGGGCCCGGGACGAACTCGTCGAGCGTGAGGTCGCCGTCAAGCAGCCGAGGCTTCCCGGGGACCCGCAGGACGCCGCCCACCAGCGGATCGCCCACCGTCTCCACCGTGAGGCGCGGGCCGCCGCACGTGTCGACCATCCTTCGGCCGTCTCCGTCCACGATGTCGTCGTCGAGGACGGACTCCCCTGGATCGTCATGGAGTTGGTGCGCGGCGAGTCCCTGCACGAGCTGCTCCAGCGCGGCGCCCTCGACCCCGCCGAGTCCGCGCGCATCGGCCTCGCCGTGGTCGGCGCGCTGCGCGCCGCGCACTCCGTCGGGATCGTCCACCGGGACGTGAAACCGGCCAACGTGCTGCTCGGCCCGCACGGCCGGGTCGTCCTCACCGACTTCGGTATCGCCCACATCATGGGCGAGGAATCCCTCACCATGAGCGGGGAGTTCATCGGCTCCCTCGAGTTCGTCGCGCCCGAGCGCATGTCGGGCCGGGGCGCGGGCCCCTCCTCCGACCTCTGGTCGCTCGGCGTACTCCTGTACGCGGCCGTCGAGGGCTGGTCCCCCTTCCGCCGTACGACCCTCGAGTCCACGCTCGCCGCGATCCTCGCCGCCGAGCCGGTCCAGCCTCAACACGCGGGCCCGCTCGGCCCGTTGCTCGTACGAATGCTGGCGAAGGACCCCGCCGACCGTCCCGACGCGGAGGAGGTCGCGGCGGCCCTGGAGGCGGTGGCGAAGGGCTGGCCGCTGCCGAAGGCGCCGGAGAGCGGAGAGTCGACGAAGGCTCAGGAGCCGTCCGGGATAAGGGAGTTCGCGGACGACAAGGGGACGGTACGCCTGAAGGCCGACGACGCGACGCCGTCGCCCACGCCGACATCGATGCCAACACCGATGCCGACACCGACACCGACACCGACGCCGGCACCGACGCCGGCACCAGCGCCCGCGCCCGAGTCCCCGGCCGAGACCGGGCCCGAATCCGACCCCGGGCCCGAGACGGCCGCACCCGGCACCTCCGCCTCCGGCACCCCCGTACCCGAGGCGCCCGGCCCGAAGCCCTCCGCCGAGACCCGCGCCACGGCGCTGCCCGACCCGAAGCCGGCGCGTCGCCGACGGCCCTTGCGGGTGACCCTCGCGGTCCTGGCCGCCGCCGTCGCGCTCGTGGGTGCGGGCATGCTGGTCGAGAACACGATTCTCGAGACCAGCGGCGAGACCAGCGGCGAGGACACGGCGGCCGCAGGCCGCGAGCCGAGCGGCACCTCGGGCGGCGTACCCACCTCCGTGCCCGCGCCGACGGAGGTGCTGCCGACCCTCGACAGCTGGCTGGCCCATGACGAGAAGGACCTGAAGGCGGTCCTCGCCCTGCCTCGCCAGTACGTTCGTTTCCATGAGCAGGGCGACGCCGTCGACCAGCCCCGGATGGCGATCTACGACAACGACGCGGTCATCCAGGTCCGCCTCACCCTCTGGGACAAGGCGCCCCGCTCACCGCTCGGCCAGGCGCAGGAAGCCGCCGAAACCTGGTCGGGATACGGCCAGTCGCACACCCAGTACACCGACACGACCGTCGCCGGCTTCAAGGCGGTCCAGGCCGACACCACCTATGACACCGAGGGCAGGCTCGTCCGCGTCATGCAGGTGGAGATCCTGACCGACGACGGAAGGCTGTACGAGCTGCGTGTCGACATGCCCAAGGGGACGGCGAACGAGAAGCGGGGGATGGACGTCTTCAAGGGGGCGCGCGACCGACTGAAGATCCAGCGGCAGTGAGCCTGAAGTGATTTATCGCGCTGTTCCCGCCGGGCAGACGGTACGACCTCGCACGACCAACGCCCTGATCAGCGGTTTCGTTGCCAGTGATCACTGGCAGCATGGCCGCTGGCCTGCGAGGCAGGCGAATCCGAGTTACCCATGGGTATCCAAAGCCTGCGAGTCCGTCATACCCTGCGGCTCATGACGGACTCGCAGGCCCCGGTAAAGCCCGGCACCGACGCCCCCACCGGTACGAACCCCCTGGCACCCGCGCCCACAGGCGCCCGCACCGCCGCCGACGTGGTCACCCCCGAGCTGGTCGCCCAGCTCACCAAGGGTGTCGTCGGCTCCGGTCGCACCGCCAACCACACCCCGTTCACCGGCGAGAAGCTGGCCGACCTGCCCGAGTCGACCCCCGAGGACGTGGAGAAGGCGTACGAGCGGGCCCGCGCCGCGCAGACCGTCTGGGAGCAGACCCCGGTACGGCAGCGCGCGGCGGTGCTGCTCCGCTTCCACGACCTGGTGCTGGAACGCCAGGCGGAGGTCCTCGACCTCATCCAGCTGGAGACCGGCAAGGCCCGTCTGCACGCCCACGAGGAGGTCCAGGCCGTCGCCGTGGCCTCCCGTCACTACGGTCGCATGGCCTCCCGGTACCTGAAGCCGAAGCGGCACGCCGGCGCGATGCCCACCCTCACCAAGGTCACCGAACTGCGGCACGCGCGCGGGGTGGTTGGCCAGATCGCCCCCTGGAACTACCCGCTGGAGCTGTCGGTCGGCGACGCGATCCCCGCCTTCGTCGCGGGCAACGCGGTCGTGATGAAGCCGGACACGGAGACCTGTCTGACGGCCCTGTGGGCCCGGGACCTGCTGATCGAGGCCGGTCTGCCCGCCGATGTCTTCCAGGTCGTCCTCGGCGAGGGCCCGGTCGTCGGCCCCGAGGTCGTCAGGCACGCCGACTACGTCTCCTTCACCGGCTCCACCCGCACCGGCCGCGAGGTCGCGCAGGGCGCCGCCGCGCGTCTGGTCGGCGTGTCGCTCGAACTCGGCGGCAAGAACGCCATGTTGGTCTTGGACGACGCCGACATAGAGAAGGCGGCGGCGGGCGCGGTCCGGGCCTGCTTCTCCTCCGCCGGTCAACTCTGCATCTCCATCGAGCGGTTGTACGTCCACGAGTCGATCGCGGACGCCTTCGTCGAGCGCTTCGCCGCCCGCACCAAGGCGATGCGGCTCGGCAAGTCCCTTGCGTACGGCGCCGACATGGGGTCGCTGGTCGGTGAGCGCCAGCTGGAGACGGTGACGCGGCACGTGGACGAGGCGGTCGCGAAGGGCGCGAAGGTCATCGCGGGCGGCACCGCACGCCCGGACATCGGCCCGTACTTCTACGAGCCGACCATCCTCGACGGCGTCGAGACCCCGATGGCCATCTGCTCGGAGGAGACCTTCGGACCGGTCGTCTCGATCTACCGTTTCAAGACGGACGACGAGGCGGTGGCCCTCGCCAACTCCACTCCGTACGGCCTGAATTCCTCCGTCTGGACGAAGAACGGCGCCCGTGGCCGCGCCGTCGCCGCCCGTGTGCGCTGCGGCACGGTCAACGTCAACGAGGGCTACGCGGCGGCGTACGGCAGCGTCCAGTCGCCGATGGGCGGCATGAAGGACTCCGGGCTCGGCCGCCGCCACGGCTCCGAGGGCATCCTCAAGTACACCGAGGCCCAGACGGTCGCCCAGCAGCGACTGCTGCCGCTGGCTCCCGCCCTGGGCATGGACGACGAGAAGTACGCGGAGTTCATGAGCAGGAGCCTCAAGGTGATGAAGGCACTGAGGCTGCGGTAGGGCCCGCCTCAAGGGCCGCGTCCAGCAAGGTCTGTTCTCAACGAGGAGAGCAAGTGTCGTACGACTACGACGTCATCGTGGTGGGCTCCGGCTTCGGGGGTTCCGTCACCGCCCTGCGCCTGACCGAGAAGGGGTACCGGGTCGGCGTACTGGAGGCGGGCCGCCGTTTCACGCGCGACACGCTTCCCCGCAACTCCTGGGACCTGAAGAACTACCTGTGGGCGCCCAGGCTCGGGATGTACGGCATCCAGCGCATCCATCTGCTGGGCAACGTGATGGTGCTGGCGGGCGCGGGTGTCGGCGGAGGTTCGCTGAACTACGCCAACACCCTCTACGTACCGCCGAAGCAGTTCTTCGACGACCCGCAGTGGCGTGACATCACCGACTGGCAGGAGGAGTTGAGTCCGTACTACGACCAGGCCCGGCGCATGCTCGGCGTACGGCTCAACCCGACGATGACCCCCTCCGACGTCCATCTCAAGGCGGCGGCCGAGCGGATGGGCGTCGGCGACACCTTCCACATGGCGCCGGTGGGTGTCTTCTTCGGGGACGGCGCGGACGCCGAGGGAGCGACCAAGGTGCGGCCGGGGGACGAGGCCCCCGACCCGTACTTCGGCGGCGCGGGGCCCGACCGCAAGGCGTGCACCGAGTGCGGTGAGTGCATGACGGGCTGTCGGCACGGCGCGAAGAACACCCTCAACGAGAACTACCTTTACCTCGCCGAGAAGGCGGGCGCGGTCGTCCACCCGCTGACGACGGTCGTGTCCCTCACGGACGACTCGCGCGGCGGCTACGCGGTCGCCACCCTCCCCACCGACGCGAAGAAGAGCGGGGGCCGGACCTTCACCGCCCGACGCGTCGTCCTCGCGGCCGGTACGTACGGCACCCAGACCCTGCTGCACCGGATGAAGTCGGGCGGTCAACTCCCGTATCTCTCCGACCGGTTGGGCGAGCTGACCCGTACCAACTCGGAGGCGCTGGTCGGCGCCCAGACCGACAACCGCCGCTACCGCAGAGCGACCGGGGAGACGAAGGCCGACTTCACGCGCGGAGTCGCCATCACGTCCTCGATCCATCCCGACGAGAACACCCACGTCGAGCCGGTCCGCTACGGCAAGGGATCGAACTCGATGGGCGGCCTGTCCATCCTTCAAGTCCCTTACGCGGAAGGGTCGTCCAGGGCCCTGGGCTGGCTGGCGAACGCCGCCCGCCACCCGCTTCTCATCCTCCGCTCGATCTCCAACCGCCATTGGTCGGAACGGACCATCATCGGCCTGGTGATGCAGTCCCTGGACAACTCGCTGACCACCTATCTGAAGCCGAAGGGCGCGGGCAGAGGCCTTTTGACGGCCCGTCAGGGTCATGGCTCGCCCAACCCCAAGCAGATCAGGGCCGCGACGGAGAGCGCCACAGCGCTCGCCGCGGAGATCAACGGCTTCGCCGGCAGCAACGTGGGCGAGCTGATGGGCATGCCGCTGACCGCCCACTTCCTCGGCGGCTGCGCGATCGGCGGCTCACGGGAGACGGGCGTGATCGACCCCTACCACCGCCTGTACGGCCATGAGGGCATCTCGGTGGTCGACGGCGCCGCGGTCTCCGCGAACCTGGGCGTCAACCCGTCCCTCACGATCACCGCCCAGGCCGAACGCGCGATGTCGTACTGGCCGAACAAGGGCGAGGCGGACCCGCGCCCGGCCCAGGGTGCCGCGTACGAGCGACTGCAGCCGGTCGAGCCGAAGGCGCCGGCGGTCCCGGCGGACGCGTTCGGCGCCCTGCGCCTGCCGTTCCTCGGGATACCGACGGTGCCGAAGAAGGCGTAACGGCAGGTCCGGAACACGCACACGTAGGTTCAGAACAGCAGGTCCAGAAAATAAGAGAAGGCCCGCGAAAATAAGAGAAGGACCCGCGCCCCCCTCCGAGCGCAGGTCCTTCTCTAGTTCGTGCCGGAGGCTTACGCCTCCGTGCCCGCCTTGCGGCGACGCATCGCGAACACCGCGCCCGCACCGGCGACGACGGCGACACCGCCGACCAGGCCGATCATCGGCAGGGCGGAGCTGGAGCCGGTGTCGGCGAGGTTGCCGGTCGGCAGGGCGGAGACATCACCCTGGGGCTTGTGGGGCGAGTCCTTGGAGCCGTTGTCGCTCGGCGTGGCCGTACCCGGGTCGGTGTTCGGGGCGCCGGCCTTCAGGACCTGGAAGTCGTACTGGGCCCAGCCCTCGGCGATGCAGTCCTGGCCGTCGACGTTGTCGATGTAGGCGCCGGAGCCGAAGGAGTAGGCGTCGCCCGCGGGCGCACCCTTGGCGATGCTGAGGCGCAGGTCGACGGACTGGCTCGCCTTGCCCTTCAGCTTGTCGACGTAGAAGAAGTAGTCACCGGCCCACTCGTCGTCGCCGACCCGGTCCCAGGCGCCGGTCTCGGGGTTCTTGAACTCCAGGTCGACGTACGGGCTCAGGAACTTCGCCTCGTCGACCTCGTAGTTCTCGACCTCGGCGTAGAAGGCGACGCCCTTGATGTCGGCCGACGAGTCGTTGGTGACGATCAGCTTGAAGTTGTGGAAACCGTCACCCGCGACGATCTTGCCCGGCAGGCCCTTGATGTCCGCGGACACCTGGGCGTTGCTGTAGCTCTCGTCGAGGTCCTCACAGAACGGGACGTCCGGGTCCGACGGCTCCTCGCTCGGCTCGGCGGTGGCCGTGGCCGAGTCGGACGGGGTCGGTGAGGGCGAGGTGGAGTCAGTCGTGCTCGCGCTCGGCGAGGCGCTGCTCGACGACGGGCCGCCGGACGGCAGGCTGGTGCCGGTGGGTGCGGAGGCCGTGGGCGTCGCCGAAGCCGTGTCGCTCGGTGCCTGCGAGGGCGTCTCGGTGACCGTCGTCTCGGTCGGGGTGGCCGAGGGCGAGCCTTCGGCGAACGCGTAGGGCGCGGACAGCAGGGCGAGCGGGGCTATGACAGCCGTCGCCGCTGCTGCGGCCATGGCACGGCGAAGCTTCATGAAGACCTCAAGACCTCAGGACGTTCCAGGTGAGGGGCACGGGACGTGGCCCCTGGTTCTGAACGTGTGACATGCGGCGGCTGTGAATGGTTGCTCTTCGCTCACAGAAAACTTATGTGTGCTGGGTCACATTTGAGGGGGTGAGGGTGATGGGGTCGGCGAGAGGCGTTTGGTCGCCGGGAGTGGCAATGGCAAAGGGCCCCGCGGGGCGGAGCCGCGGGGCCCTTCTCCGTCAGCACCGGCGTCAGGGCAGCGCCGGTGCCTGGGGGAAGCGGCGCCGGGGGGTTGCGCCGCATTGATGGTCTGCATCCATGGTCCCGTCCGGCGTGCGAGGGGGCGCACGCATGGTCTGGACCAATGGCGGTCGGGGGTCGCGAGCAATGCACTTGCCCGCCAAGGGACTTGGGTTTGCCGCTTGGTTTGTTCTTGCATCGTGCTGGAAGGTCACGGAGTACGCAACCTTTTGACCCGGGCTCGTACTTTTTGGCCCTTGTGCTTGCAGTCGACTGTGCTGTGCCGGCCGGCCCCGGGCGTCCCCGGAGCCGACCGTTCTCTGGGGTGACCGGGCTGCTGTCCCCTGCCGTCCGGTCACAACCCTGGAGCCACGCGTGGTTTGTGCGGGCCCGCCCCTGGCTGGCACGGACACCGGTACCAACGAAAGCCGCGTACGCCGGTCACGCACCGGACGGGTGAGAAGGCGCCCGAACTCAGATACGACCCCGGCACAGCTCCAGCAACGTCATGGCGAGGGAGGTGCCGGGCCGGCCCAGCGCGTCCCGGTAGTGACTGAGGACGTCCATCTCGCGGGACAGGTTCACGCGCCGGCCGCCCGAGGCGATCCGCGACTCCTGGATCACCGCGGACACGGCCATCCGCTCCTGGACGAGACCGATGATCCGGTCGTCCAGCGCGTCGATGCGTTCCCGTGCGCCGGCGATCACATCGGCGGCCTCGGGGGTACGGGCACCGGTCACATCGAGAGAGGTCATGGGGGGCTCCTTGTCGGAAGGGTGCCCCGGACCGGCAGGACCCGGAAACGACAGACGCCCCGGGCCTTGTCGGCCCGGGGCGCCTGGGAAGTCGCTTGTCAGTTGCTCAAGCAGCACGACCATGGCAGCCGGTGGGCCGGTTGCCATAGGTAAAGACGAAGGTCGCCGTGTGCGTGAACATGGGGGCCAGTATGCACGGGCACGGGCATCTTTCCAAGGCGGGGGCACCTTCAGCCCGTCCGGGGGTCGTCCCCCCTCTGGGGGAGATCGAGGACAAGGCCCGTTCAGGGCCGTAGCCGGGGGGGGCCTGGGGGCGGCAGCCCCCGGAGACGGCGAGGTGTCCGACCCCGACCCCGGTAGAATCGGTGGCACAGACCCCCGCCCAACCGCCGGAAGGCCCCCGTGTCAGCAGCGACCCCCGCCCCCGACACCGTCCTGGTCGTCGATTTCGGTGCGCAGTACGCCCAGCTCATCGCCCGCCGAGTCCGCGAGGCCCGGGTCTACAGCGAGATCGTGCCGAGCACCATGCCGGTCGAGGAGATGCTCGCCAAGAACCCGGCCGCGATCATCCTCTCCGGCGGCCCCTCGTCGGTCTACGCGGAGGGCGCCCCGCGCCTGGACCGCGCGATCTTCGAGGCCGGCGTCCCCGTCTTCGGCATGTGCTACGGCTTCCAGCTGATGGCCACCACCCTCGGCGGCACGGTCGACAACTCCGGAGCCCGTGAGTACGGCCGCACACCGCTGTCCGTCACCAAGACGTCCTCCACCCTCTTCGAGGGCACTCCGGCGGACCAGTCGGTGTGGATGTCCCACGGTGATGCCTGCTCCGCCGCCCCCGAGGGCTTCTCGGTCACGGCGTCCACGGACGTCGTCCCGGTCGCCGCCTTCGAGAACGACGAGAAGAAGCTGTACGGGGTCCAGTACCACCCCGAGGTCATGCACTCCACGCACGGCCAGCAGGTCCTCGAACACTTCCTCTACCGGGGCGCGGGCCTGACCCCGTCCTGGACCACCGGCAACGTCATCGAGGAGCAGGTGGCGCTGATCCGCGAGCAGGTCGGCGACAAGCGCGCCGTCTGCGGCCTCTCCGGCGGCGTGGACTCGGCGGTCGCCGCAGCCCTCGTCCAGAAGGCCATCGGCTCCCAGCTGACCTGCGTCTATGTCGACCACGGCCTGATGCGCAAGGGTGAGACCGAGCAGGTCGAGAAGGACTTCGTCGCCTCCACCGGTGTCACGCTGAAGGTCGTCGACGCCGAGGAGCGGTTCCTGAAGGCGCTCGCCGGGGTCTCCGATCCCGAGGAGAAGCGGAAGATCATCGGACGCGAGTTCATCCGCGTCTTCGAGCAGGCGCAGGCCGAGATCATCGCGGACGAGGGTCCCGAGGTCGCCTTCCTCGTTCAGGGCACCCTCTACCCCGATGTGGTCGAGTCCGGTGGCGGTACCGGCACCGCCAACATCAAGTCCCACCACAACGTGGGCGGGCTGCCCGAGGACCTCGAGTTCGAGCTGATCGAGCCGCTGCGCAAGCTGTTCAAGGACGAGGTCCGGATGGTCGGCCAGGAACTCGGCCTGCCGGAGGAGATCGTCCAGCGTCAGCCCTTCCCCGGCCCCGGCCTCGGCATCCGCATCGTCGGCGAGGTCACCAAGGACCGCCTCGACCTGCTGCGCGAGGCCGACGCGATCGCCCGCGAGGAACTCACCGCCGCCGGCCTCGACCGCGACATCTGGCAGTGCCCGGTGGTCCTCCTCGCGGACGTCCGCAGCGTCGGCGTCCAGGGCGACGGCCGTACGTACGGCCACCCGATCGTCCTGCGCCCGGTCTCCTCCGAGGACGCGATGACCGCCGACTGGTCCCGCCTCCCCTACGAGGTCCTGGCGAAGATCTCGACGCGCATCACCAACGAGGTCGCCGACGTCAACCGGGTCGTCCTCGACGTGACGAGCAAGCCGCCGGGCACCATCGAGTGGGAGTAGTCCCAGGGACCGTGCGGGTCACGTCCGCCTGAGAGCGCGTACCGGCTCTCCGGGCTGCCACACCTGGACGACCAGGTACTTCTCGTCCTCCACAGACGTCCGCACGACCTCCGTCAGCTCGGTACGGAAGAGGTGGAACGGCTCCGGCGGTTCCACCTCTTCGGTGTACGCGGCCTTGACCGCCGGATCCTCGACCTCGTACGCCCGCCCGCTGATCCGTACGTCGCCGCCGCCCAGGTCCGTCCCCGCGCCGGGGTTCGCCTGGAGGGCGAAGCGGGGGTCGCGGAGCAGGTCCCGTGCCTTGAGCGAGTCCGGCATCATGGCGAGCCACAACTCGCCGTTCAGGAAGCGCACCTCGAGGCCGGAGGTGCGCGGCGACCCGTCCTTGCGGAGGGTGGCGAGGGTGTGGTGGGTGAAGGCCCGGAAGCGTTTCTCGACGGTTTCGGCCAGGTCGGGTTCCGCTGTGGTGAATACTGCCCAGTTCATGGAGCCGAGTCTGACGCCGATACCCGACATCCCCTGACGTGTATTCGCCGCAGTTTCGTCCGACGTCCCGTCGGAGCCTCGGGTCCTGGCCCAGATATCTGTTTCATCACTTCGCAAACATCCCTGTTCTCCTGCGCGGACCGACGGTAACTTCCGCTCCGTAAAGGAACCCAGTGCTGGAGGACCTATGCACGGGCCCACTCCGCCCCTGCCGCTGCCCACCGACCAGCTGCAGTTCGCGATGCCCCCGATGTACGAGTCGCTCGACGACGAGCGCAGGCACCGCAAGGAACGGCTGGCCGGGGCCATCAGGCTGTTCGGACGGTTCGGCTTCGAGGACGGTGTCTCCGGGCACATCACGGCGCGCGACCCGGAGTACAGCAACTGCTTCTGGGTGAACCCCTTCGGGATGCCCTTCAAGCACGTCACCGTGAGCGACCTCGTCATGGCCAACCAGGACGGCCAGGTCATCGAGGGCCGCTACCACATCAACCAGGCCGCCTTCACCGTGCACGCCCAGGTGCACGCCGCCCGCCCGGACGTCGTCGCCGTGGCCCACTGCCACTCGGTGCACGGCCGCGCCCTGGCCGCCCTCGGCGACCTCCTCGACCCGATCACCCAGGAGAGCTGCGCCTTCTACGAGGACCACGCGCTGTACGACGCCTACACGGGCGTCGCCGTGGACGCCGACGAGGGCCGGCGCATCGCGTCCGCGCTGGGCTCCCGCAAGGCCCTCGTGCTGCGCAACCACGGGCTGCTCACGGTGGGCGACTCGGTGGACGCGGCGGCCTGGTGGTTCCTGTCGATGGAACGGTCGAGCCAGGTCCAGTTGACCGCGAGGGCGGCCGGCCGGCCCATCCTGATCGACCACAAACAGGCGGTCTCCACACGGGAGCAGCTCGGCGGGGACCTCGTCGCGTGGATCAACTACCAGCCCCTGTGGCGGGACATCAGCAGAAGCGAGCCGGATCTGCTGAGCTAGCCGAACCAGCGGTCCTGGGGACACCGGAAACCCCGCGCGCGGCCGAGAGCCCGGACGGGTCAGAAGCCTCGCAGGACGGCCGCTTTGGTGGTCGTGAACTCGTCGTCCGTGAGCACACCCTCGCGGTGCAGCTCGCCCAACTCCCGGAGCCTGCGCAGCAGTACGTCGTGGTGGTCGGACTGGGGCGGGACAGCGGGCGTGAGCCGGGGACGCTCCCCATGATCGACCGCCCGGGTGGAGGGGTGCGGCAGCCGGGCCGTGACCGCGGTCGCGACCAGCGCCGTGAGCAGGTCGCGGCGCGCGCTGCCCCACAGGTCGAGGGCGTAGGGGTCCTTCTCGGGCGGCAGCTTGGAGAACACCGACTCGCGGGTCACGAAGCGCATGAAGCCGTCCTCGTAGCCGGAGTTGGGCAGCCAGTCGACCTGGACGAGATCCTGCGTGGCGATGACGCGGGGGCCGGTGGCCCGTTTGACCCGGTCGGAGGTGTCGGCCCAGTCGATACGGACCCGCGTACCGTCGAACGACACCGTGCCGTCGCTGGAGCGCACCGACACCGGCACGGGCGGGCCCGGGAGCAGATACACCTTGGCGGGCTCCTCGTGCACCGGATCGAGGAGCAGGGCGTGGCGGATCTCCTCGGCGAGGTACTCGGCGATCCCGGACCGATCGATGTCCACGGTGAGCCGGTACGGATCGGCCGCGTCCGGCAGCCGTCCGCCGGTCGCCTGGAGCAGCGGGTCGGCTCCCTCGCGGAGCCTGAGCCGCAACCGCCCACGCTTGCGCTCGGGTTCGTAGACGACGCCCGAGACGGCCTCCAGGGGCACGGCGACCTCGCCGTACGTCTGCCGGAACAGGGGCACGGAACGGTGGAGCCCCGGCGTGATCCTGACCGTGCTGCCGTCGAAGGCCCAGGTCCCGTCGCGCTGGATGATCTCGGCCATACGTGAATTCTTGCAGCCGGGTCAACACGGGTGTCGCGGTTTCACTCGCACTTTCCGCTGCCGGGGCGGACCTGCCGCACGCGACCGGTGTTAGGTAGGGCACAATTCGCTCTCGTCGTGGGGGAGTTGCGCGGCCGGGTTTCGGGCCTCCTGAGTCCTTGTGCATACCGGTGCTTTCCGGTGCATACCGGTGTGCTGATGTCCTGGTTCTTGGTGTGTTGTGTCGGGTGTGGGGAAGGCGGGCGTCGGGCGTGGCGGTGCACGAGGCGAGGCAGGGTGTGCTGCCCGGTGAACACGGGGGTGGCTGCGCCTGCGGGGACTGCCCGCACGGCGCGCGTGCGGGGCACCGGCGTGCGGTCGCCGAGTTCCTGCTCATGCGGGAAGGGTTCGCTGCGGGGCAGGGCTTGCCGGCCGCGGTGGCCCATTCGGCCTCGGCCTCCCGCCAGTGGGTCTCGGACGAACTGACCCAGTCGGCCGCCGTCGTCGCCGAGCGCGGCCGGGCCGAGGGCGAGATGTGGCTCGCGCGACTGTGGCGCCGTACTGCCATCACGGTGTGGGCGCTGATCGGTGTCCTGCTGCTCGTACAGGCGCTCACCGCGATCGGGGCGGGCTGGACCGCCGCCCGGACGGCAGGGCTGGTGGCCGCCGTGCTCGTCGGCGGCGCGCTGACCGCCGCGTCCTGGTTCCACCGGGCACGGGGCGGGGCGCTGGCGCCCCTGATCGGCGAGGACAACCGCCTGTCGACCTCCCGTGTGGTGGCGGCGGGTTGGGTGCTGTTCCTGGCGTACGCCGTGCTCGTCCTGGTGGGCCGGCTGGCGGCGGCCTCCGGCCACGAGGAGCGCGACGCGCTGATCGCCGGCCTCGAACTCGCCCGGGGCGCGGGCGTCGTGACCGTCCTCGCGGTGGTGTGCGCCATCGCGGTGCTCGTACGCAGGGTGGTCGGTCTGCGTGTCCTCGGCCAGCGGCTGCAGAAGGTCCGTGCGGACCGCCCCCGCGCCGCCGACCTCCTGACGGACGACGCGGGCCGCGGCACCTTCGCGGACATCCAGTACGTGGTGATCGGCACGGTCGCTCTCCTGTTCGCTGTCGTACGGCTGGCCCGGCGCCCGGATCAACTGCCGGACTTGCCGTGGGGGCTGGCGGTGGTGGTGCTGGTGTCGGCGGCGACCTATGTGGCCGGCAAGTACGCCGAGGGCGGCCGACCGGTGATCCTCTCTGTTGTGCGGGCCCGGGAGGCGGGCGACCTGGACGCCCCGATCCGCACCGGCGACGACATCGAGATCCGCGGCGCCGGCTTCGTGCCCCCGGGTGCGGGCACCGCCGACCGGCTGTCCCGCATGGTCGTCCGCATCGGCCCGGTCCATGTGCATGTCCCCCTGGTCCCGGTGCCCGGTGGCTTCAGCAACCCCCGGGACGAGGTACTGACGGTGCCTGTACCGGCGGATGTGGAGCCCGGCCGGGTGGAGGTGCAGGTGGTGACGGCGGCGGGCGTGGAGACGAACCGGTGCGTGATCGACGTGACGGACTGAGCGTGGCCTCCTGACTCTTGCGGGCTTGCGGGCTTGCGGGCTTGCGGGCTTGCGGGCTTGCGGGCTGCGGTCTCGGTGACTGCTGTTCTCCGGGCAAAGTGCGGAAAAATGCTGTGCCGGGGGTGAGCGAGGTCACCTGGTCGTGCGTATCGTCTGTTGAGGGGTCAACATGGCGCGCGAGAGGCGGCTAAGGGCGATGGCTCACAGCACTCGGACGGACACGCACTCTCCCTATCTCGACGGCGACCGGGACTGGCGGGACACAGCCACCCGCTACGCCCTGCTGCCCCTGCGGATCTTCCTGGGCGTCACCTTCATCTACGCCGGCCTGGACAAGCTCACCGACAGTTCCTTCTTCGCCGACTCCGGATCAGGCTCCGTCGGTGACCTGATGCGGTCGGTCCGTGACTCCTCCGCGATCCCCGCCCTGGTGGACCTCGCCCTCAAGAGCCCCGCCGGCTTCGGCTACGCCATCGCCTTCGGCGAGCTGGCCGTCGGCATCGGCACACTGCTCGGACTGCTCACCCGGCTGGCGGCGGTCGGCGGTGCGCTGATCTCCCTCAGCCTCTGGCTGACCATGAGCTGGGCCGCCGATCCGTACTACTACGGCAACGATCTCCCCTACCTGATGGCCTGGATCCCCCTGATCCTCGCCGGCGCGTCCGTCCTCTCCGTGGACGCCGCCCTACGGGCACGACGGCGGCAGCGGTCCGGGGGATATCGCTAGCAGGCGGGGCGGTAGCAGGCGGGGCTGGTTGAAGCCGGTCCCGTTGGAGCCCGGGCCTTGGCGCCGGTGCGCGTGAGCGTGCCGACTCCGGACGTCGAGGCCGGTCAGCTCGGTATCTCCGGCGGCCTCGACAGCCCCGCCCCCTCCGCCGTGCGGCCGATGGGCGCCGCCGCGCGGCGAGCCCTGGCGCGGCGTATCGCCCCCGTCAGGAGGGCCACCGCGCCTGCCAGGGTCAGGCCGAACATCAGGAGCGGGATCACCGCGAACCAGGGTGTCTTCCAGGCATCGTTCGCGTCACCCACGTAGGTGATGCCGGCGATGGTGACGAAGATGCCCGCGATCAGCTTTCCGGGCTGGAACTCATGACGCGGCACGGGTCACCTCCGCCTGTCCCAGACCGACACCGAGGTCGAGGTCGAGTGTGCCGGCGTCGGCACCGCCACCCGCCGGCGACAGGGTGACCTCCTTGCGCTTGCCCGGTGCGACGTCCACGTCCTGCTTGCCGTCGCCGGGCAACTGGATGTCGCCGATGCCCACTTCGATCTCCGCCTTCACCGTCACGCCCTTCGGCACGATCACCTGGATACGGCCCGCGCCCACCTCGACCGCGGTTTTCACCGTCTGCCCCTTGGCGAGCCGCAACCCGGTCAGATCCAGCGTGGCGACGCCCGTGCCGACGTCGTACCTCGGTAGGACCTCTGTCACCGCCGTCGGTGTCCATTCCTTGCGCACCCAGTGAGTGCTGACCTCTTCGGGAAGTGCCGCCGACCCTGCCAGCAGAGCCGCGGTGATGACCGCCAGGAACACCGAGCCCGCTCCGGTACGGCCGAGGAACGCGCTTACCGTGATGCCGACGCCGAACACGATGAGGGCGCAGGCGAGGCCGGTCTGCAAACTGTTGGCGAGTGGCCGGTCGTACCATCGCGCGGCCGTTCCGATGAAGCCGGCCAGGAGCGCCAGCAGGAAGATCCAGCCGCCGATCCAGCGCGGGCCGCGCGGCTTCGGCTGGCGGGGCCAGGCGGCCCGTATGTCCGGATGCCGGCCGCCGTACTTGCCTTGCGTGATGTTGATCGCCGCCGCGATGTCCCGGTCCCGGGTGTCGTGGGGGCCCCACAGATACCCCGTGCCGCCGACGTGGGTGCCGTCCTTGACGATGGGGTCGCGCCACCACGAGGGGTAGGAAGCGGGGACCGGCGGCGCCTGGGCCTCCGGTGGGGCGTCGGCGACGGCCTGGGCGGCCAGCGGATCGGGGTCGGGGGCGCCGCGGTTGCGCGACCAGTAGCCGGCGCCTCCGAGGAGGATGGACAGTATGACGGCGAAGGAAAGCACTCCGCCGTTCTTCAGCATCGTCAGGAAGACGCCGCAGCCGACCAGCGCGAAGAGCACCGCCGCCAGCCCCTGGCCGTCCACTCGGCCGGTGAGCAGTTTGCGGACCTCGTTCTCCTCCTCGTCGTCGTACGCCACGAACAGCCAGGCGAAGCCGTAGAAGATGAGGCCGAGGCCGCCGGTCGCGGAGAGCACCGCGAGCGTGATCCGAAAGATCACCGGGTCCATGTCGCAGGTCCGCCCGAGCCCCGCGCACACGCCGCCCAGCATCTTCTGCCGCCGGTCGCGCCGGAACCTGGCCGGCAGCTGCTCCTCGGCCGTGGCGGACGGTGTGGGCGGGCGGGGACCCGTGTGTGTTCCCGCTCCCGTATCTGTCTGTGCGCCCGCGTCCGTGTGCTCGGGCGCGCGCGGTTCCCCTTTCTCCGTGGGCGGGGCTGCCGCGGCGGGCGCGGCATCCTGCGGCCCGGCGCCCGGGACGGGGCGCGGGCCGGGGCCGGGTCCCGGACCCGTCGCGGCGTGTGCGTGATCTGTCATGCGTCCATGGTGGCGGTTGAGGCGGCCCGGCGGCAGTCGGGATGACCCTGGGCGAACCCTGATATCGGCCCTGAGAGGGGACGGGGGAAGCGTTCGACGGCAGACGGGCCGGAAGATCAGGGGAGTCTCGGGGGCCGACCCTGATGCCCGGGCCCGCCCGGCGTGTGAACATCGATGGCATGCCGGAAGCCGCAACGTTGCCACTCGTCGAACCGCGGCCCCCGCGCAAGCTCTACCGCAGCAGCGACGGACGCTGGCTCGGAGGCGTGGCGCGAGGGCTGGCCGGGCATCTCGGGCTGCCGGTGATCTGGCTGCGCCTCATGTTCGTAGGCCTGTTCATGGCGGACGGACTCGGTGCGCTGCTGTACGCGGCCTTCTGGTTCTTCGTTCCGCTCGGTGTTGGCGGCGTCGAGGCACAGCGGCCCCCGTCCCTCGTCACCGCCGAGACCTCGCCCGACGGCCGTCGCAGACTCGTCGCCCGAAAGCCGGACAAGGGGCAGATCGTTGCCCTGCTCCTCATGGTCGTCGTGGCCATGGTCTTCGTCGGCAACGTGAATCTCGGCGGGGGAGCCAAGGCCTATCTGTTCCCGACCGTGCTCGTCGCCGCCGGTGTCGCCCTGGTCTGGCGTCAGGCGGACAACGCACGGCGGGCCCGCTGGATGGAGGTCGGCAGTCGCCGCCGCACCCTCACTCTCCTGCGCACGGCGGCCGGCGTCATGCTGGTCACGGCGGGTGTCTCCGGCGTGTTCGTGCTGCAGGGCTCCGCCGCCCACCTCGGCTCGGTGCTGCAGGCCGCGCTGGCGGTGCTGGTCGGGATAGCCCTGCTGGCCGGTCCGTATCTCGTCCGTATGACCCAGGATCTCTCCGAGGAGCGCCTGATGCGCATTCGCGCCCAGGAACGCGCGGAGGTCGCCGCTCATGTGCACGACTCGGTGCTGCACACCCTGACTCTGATCCAGCGCAACGCGGAGAACGCGAACGAGGTGCGCCGTCTCGCCCGCGCCCAGGAGCGCGAACTGCGCAACTGGCTCTACAAACCGGAGGGCACCGGAAAGGAGGAGGCCGACGAACCCAGCACCCTCGCCGAGGCGGTGCGGCGCAGCGCGGCGGAGGTCGAGGACAAGCACGGCGTCCCGATAGAGGTCGTGGTCGTCGGTGACTGCCCGCTCGACGACAGAACGGGCGCACAGATGCAGGCCGCGCGGGAAGCGATGGTGAACGCCGCCAAGTACGGTGGCGAGGGCGGCGCGGTGCAGGTCTACGCCGAGGTCGAGGGCAGGACGGTCTTCGTGTCCGTCCGGGACCGCGGACCCGGCTTCGACTTCGACTCCATACCCGCCGACCGCATGGGCGTCAGAGAATCGATCATCGGCCGGATGGAGCGCAACGGCGGTACGGCGCGGCTGCGCGCGGTACCGGGCGGCGGCACGGAGGTCGAGCTGGAGATGGAGAGGGCGGAGAGCACGTCATGAGCGAGGCGCACGGGGAGAACAGGCAGAGCGAGTCGGCCGGTTCGGCGGAGTCGGCCGAGCGGACAGCGGCTGCCGGACCGGCCGCAGCCGCCGAGACCGCACAGGCCGGCGGGCCTGCCGGGGACGGTAGCGGCGGTGGTGACGCGAGCGGGCGGCGGGTGCGTGTCGTTCTCGTCGACGACCACCGCATGTTCCGTACGGGTGTGCAGGCCGAGATCGGGCAGACCGAGCGGACCGGCGTCGAGGTGGTCGGCGAGGCCGCCGATGTCGACCAGGCGGTCACCGTCATCACCGCCACCCGGCCCGAGGTGGTCCTCCTCGACGTCCATCTGCCGGGCGGGGGTGGCGTCGAAGTGCTGCGCCGCTGCGCCCCGTTGATGGCCGACGCCGAGCGGCCGGTGCGCTTCCTGGCACTGTCCGTCTCGGATGCCGCGGAGGACGTCATCGGTGTGATCCGCGGCGGCGCCCGGGGATACGTCACGAAGACCATCACCGGTGTGGACCTCGTCGACTCCGTCTTCCGTGTCCAGGACGGCGACGCGGTGTTCTCGCCGCGGCTCGCCGGCTTCGTGCTGGACGCCTTCGCGTCCACGGATGCGCCGCCGGTGGACGAGGACCTCGACCGCCTCACGCAGCGCGAGCGAGAGGTACTGCGGCTGATCGCCAGGGGGTACGCGTACAAGGAGATCGCCAAGCAGCTCTTCATCTCCGTGAAGACGGTGGAGTCGCATGTGTCGGCGGTTCTCAGGAAGCTCCAGTTGTCGAACCGGCACGAGTTGACGCGGTGGGCCACGGCACGGCGCCTGGTCTAGCCGGGCGGGCGCGGCCTCATGCCACTCGGGTGGCGCCCGCGAACGGCATCTCGCTCAGGGGGGCCACCCGTACCGGCGCCGACGGGTTGGGGGCGTGGATCATCTGGCCGCGACCCACGTAGATGCCGACATGACTGATGCCCGAGTAGAAGAACACCAGGTCGCCGGGGAGGAGTTGGGACTGTGAGACACGCTGACCGGCGTTGATCTGGGCGTAGGTGGTGCGCGGCAGAGAGATGCCCGCGTTGCGGTACGCGGCCTGGATGAGGCCCGAGCAGTCGAAGGCGTCGGGGCCGGTGGCGCCCCACACATAGGGGCTGCCGAGCTTCTGGTAGGCGTAGGAAACAGCCGCCGCCGCACGTGAGTTGGGCGCCTCGGCCGCGCCGGTGGATGCGGCGGCCCCGGGCGTGCCGGGGGCGGAGGTGGTGCCGGCCGCCCCCAGCCCCTGCCGCGCACTCCCCGAGGACCGCGAGGCGTGCGCTCCGCCCAAGCCCGCGCCACCGCTTCCGCCGTCCGCCGCGAGCCGGGCACGGTCCTCGGTGGTGAGCCGGGACAGCAGTTGCCGGGCCTCGCCCAGCTTTCCGGTGACGGTCTTCTTGTGGCGGTTCAGTTCGGCCTGGCGGGACTTGAGGGTGGTCAGTTCGACGTGGGCCGCCCCACGCAGCTGCTCGATCTCCCGCAGCTGGTTGCGTACACGGGCCACGTCCGACGCCTGTCTGCTGCCCGCCCGTTCGGCGAAGGCGGCGCCGTCCAGATAGCCGTCGGGGTCGTCGGAGAGGGCGAGTTGCAGTGCGGGGTCGAGTCCGCCGGCGCGGTACTGCGCCGCGGCCATCGAACCCAGTGCCTCCCGGGCCGAGTTGAGCCGCTCCTCCTTGCGTGCCGCCTCGTCCCGCAGGTTCTCCAGTCGCCGCTCCGCTCGCTGCGCCTTCTCCTTCGAGCCGTTGTACTTCTCGGTGGCGACCTCCGCCTCCTCGTACAGCTTGTTCACCTTGGCCTGGACCTGCGCCGGTGTCAGTTGTGGTTCGGCGTGGCCGATGCCGTCGAAGCCGGTCGCCGTCGCCGCACCCGCGAGGGCGATCGTCGCTGCGGTGCGGGCCGTATTGCCGTTGAGCGAGCGCTGTCGGGGCTTGCGGTGCGCTGCCACGGGGGGTCACGTCCTTTCGTACGACCGCCACTACGACGACCGCCGGACGGCTGCCTGGGAAGCGGACCCAGGAGGGCGGTTGCGCGTCCGGCGACGGTCCGCACAGGGGTAGCGGTCCGCCGCCGGACTTTCTCGGCGGTGGTGTCCGACTGCCGCCCCTGGCCCGGGCGGCGGTGGGGAGCCGGCCACCTGGAGGAGGACGCTAAACCTGATTGTGTCGCGGGGGTAACGCCATGTACGGAACTGGCGTGAGCCGACCGCCGGGTGACCGCATGCGACCGTGATCCGGTTCCGGGGCCGCCGCCTTCGCGCAGAGGGTTGATCAATGCGGAGGTTTACGGGACACGTGGGGGTGACCGGGTGCTATGGGGTGCATATATGCGAAGTCTTCCGGCGCTCTCCTGGCCCGGTGTCATGGGGTGCGGGGGCCTCTGACTAGGCTCCGGCCTCATGGACGTACTCATCCATCTCGTCGTCGGCCTGCACATCATCGGCATCGCGTCGCTTCTGGGCGGGTTTCTCACCCAGATGAAGGCGATGGGGCAGGGCACGGCCCGCTTCGGGCCGGCGATGCTGCACGGCGCGTTCACCATGCTGGTCACCGGGGTCGCCCTGGTGGGCCTCAACCAGGCCGACGATCAGACGGTCAACAACGTCAAGATCGGCGTCAAACTGGCCCTGCTGATCGTGATCCTCGGCCTCGTCTATGTGAAGCGGGACGAGGAGACCGTGGACAAGCGCCTGTTCGGCCTGGTCGGTGTGTTCACGACAGCGAACATCTTCATCGCCGTGCTCTGGACCTGACCCGGCCGAACCTTCCCGCCCTGTGCGTCAGGCCGGGCGCACCACGCTGTGGATCGTCGACTCGCCGTCGTAGAAGATCGATTCCTCCCGGACGTACGCACCCGGCTTCGGGGCGTGGATCATCATGCCGTTGCCGATGTAGAGGCCGACGTGGCTGATGTCGTCGTAGAAGAAGACCAGGTCACCGGGCTGGATGTCGGAGAGGGAGACCGTCGTGCCCGCGTTCACCTGGTCGTAGGTGGTGCGCGGGAGGCTGACTCCGGCGGCCCGCCAGGCGGCCTGCGTCAGACTCGAACAGTCGTACGAATCCGGGCCGGTCGCGCCCCAGACGTACGGCTTGCCGATCTGTGCGCGTGCGAAGGTCAAAGCCTTCTCGGCCTTGGCGGCGTACGAGGCGTCGGGCGCCGCCGGTGCCGGAGTGTTCGCGGCGCTGCTGCCCGCCGCGGGCTGTGCCGCGGCCTCTGCGGCTGCCGCTTCCTGCCGGCGCTGCTCGGCCTCCTGCTGCTGCCGGGCGAGTTCCTCTGCCTGCCGACGGGCCACCGCCTGCTTCTCCCGTTCGATCGCCGCGAGGCGCAGCTTCTCCTCGGCGGTGAGGCGGGAGAGCAGCCGGCGGGCCTCCACGAGCTTCGTCTGGACGGCGGTCTTGGTGATCTGCAGTTCGTCCTGGGACTCGGTGAGCGACTCGAGGGTCACCGAGGCCTCCTGGCGCTTCTGCGTCGTCTCGGCCTGCTCGGTGATGTAGTCGTCGACCGCGTCCTTCTGGCGGGCGGTCAGACGGTCCATCAGCTGGTTCTGGTCGAAGTAGTCCTGGGGGTCGTCCGCGAGCAGGAACGTCGCCGTGTCCGGGGCGGCGGACCCGGTGCGGTACTGGGCCGCGGCGAAGGAACCCAGCTCCTCGCGCGCGTCGTTGAGTTTCTGGGTGCGCCGGGCCACGTCGTCCATCAAGGCGTCGACACGTCCCCGCTGCTTGGAGGCCTTCTCCTTGGCGGCGTTGTACTTGTCGGTGGCGGACTCGGCCTGGCGGTACAGGTCGCCGACCTTCGCCTCGACCTCCTCCATGCTCGGCTTGTCGTCGGACGCCGGAGCCGGGGGTGTGGAGGGCGCCGTGGGCGCGGCGTTGGCGGTCTGGGACAGCAGGGCGACGGAGGTCAGGGCCGCAGTGGCGAAGGCGGGGGTCCGAAGGCCTGCTACGCGCGTTCCCGTAGGGCGCGACTTGCGGTGCGACGACGCCAAGGGAGGCGACTCCTTCCACGTTCCGCCTACCGGGTTAGCTGTCGGGTTCGGGCGGGTGGTTCGGAAGGGTTGCCCTACGGTCCTTGCCTGGACGGCGGTTGGACCGATTCACCCCAGGATTTCGGTGGGTCCCCGGCTCCTGCCGCACAGGGCGGCACGATCGGACTCGGCGGTGGCCGCACGGCCCGGCGAGGTTCGCCGGTGGAGATCGAGCGGCCTTACGAAACGCTAACCAACAGGTGTGCCTCCTGTGAAGGTTGATGACCGCTATGCCCGATACGTTTTTGTGACCTTGCCCCTAAACATGCCTCTGTGTGGTCGATCGGAAGTTGTTTATGAAGATTGTCAGATAATTACGATGTATGGCCGTTATTGGGCCTGCTGTCCGTAGGGGCCCTGGTCGGCGGTGCTGATACCAGGGGATGTTTTCGGGGTGGGGGCGGGCTGTCAGTGGGGAGGCCTAGACTCGGAGAGCGATGAGCAGCCTCTTTGACGACAGCTTCCTGGCGGACCTCCAGGGCCCTCGGGCCCACGCGGAGGAACTCCCGCCACCGCCCGAGGACGAGCACGCGCCGGAGCCCGTTCCGGACGACCTGTTCGGCGGGAAGTTCGACGCGCCGCCGGACCGGGACGCGTACTACCGCGACGGCGCACCCCGTCCGGTGGTGGATTCCGCCGCGCTCCTGGAAGGGCTGAACGAGAACCAGCGCGCGGCCGTCGTGCACGCCGGCACCCCCCTGCTCATCGTGGCGGGCGCCGGCTCCGGCAAGACGCGCGTACTCACGCACCGCATCGCTTATCTGCTCGGCGAGCGCGGTGTCCACCCCGGCCAGATCCTCGCGATCACCTTCACCAACAAGGCCGCCGGTGAGATGAAGGAGCGCGTCGAGCAGCTCGTCGGCCCGCGCGCGAACGCGATGTGGGTGATGACCTTCCACAGCGCGTGCGTGCGAATCCTCCGCCGGGAGAGCAAGAGACTGGGCTTCACCTCCTCCTTCTCCATCTACGACGCCGCCGACAGCAAGCGGCTGATGGCGCTCGTCTGCCGCGATCTGGACCTGGACCCCAAGCGCTTCCCGCCCAAGTCCTTCAGCGCGAAGATCTCCAACCTGAAGAACGAGCTGATCGACGAGGAGGACTTCGCCGCCCAGGCGAGCGACGGCTTCGAGAAGACCCTCGCCCAGGCGTACGCGATGTACCAGTCGCGGCTGCGTGAGGCCAACGCGCTCGACTTCGACGACCTGATCATGACGACGGTCAATCTGCTGCGCGCCTTCCCCGACGTCGCCGAGCACTACCGCCGCCGCTTCCGGCACGTCCTGGTCGACGAGTACCAGGACACCAACCACGCCCAGTACGCGCTCGTACGGGAACTCGTCGGCACCGCCGAGCACACCGGCGACGACGTCGACGTCCCGCCGAGCGAGTACGACCTGCGCCCCGCCGAGCTGTGCGTCGTGGGTGACGCCGACCAGTCGATCTACGCCTTCCGGGGGGCGACGATCCGCAACATCCTCCAGTTCGAGGAGGACTACGCGGACGCGACGACGATCCTGCTCGAACAGAACTACCGCTCCACACAGACGATCCTGAGCGCCGCCAACGCGGTCATCGAGCGCAACGAGTCCCGCCGCCCCAAGAACCTGTGGACCAACGCGGGCGCGGGCGCGCGCATCACCGGCTACGTCGCCGACACGGAGCACGACGAGGCGCAGTTCGTCGCCGAGGAGATAGACCGGCTGACGGACGCGGGCGACGCGAAGGCGGGCGATGTCGCCGTCTTCTACCGGACGAACGCCCAGTCCCGTGTCTTCGAGGAGATCTTCATCCGGGTCGGCCTGCCCTACAAGGTCGTCGGCGGTGTCCGCTTCTACGAGCGCAAGGAGGTCCGGGACGTCCTGGCCTACCTGCGGGTCCTCGCCAACCCGGAGGACTCGGTGCCGCTGCGCCGCATCCTCAACGTCCCCAAGCGCGGCATCGGCGACCGCGCGGAGGCGATGATCGACGCGTTGTCCCAGCGCGAGAAGATCAGTTTCCCGCAGGCGCTGAAACGCGTCGACGAGGCGTACGGAATGGCTTCGCGGTCGACCAACGCCGTCAAGCGGTTCAACACGCTGATGGAGGACCTGCGGACGATCGTGGAGTCGGGCGCGGGCCCGGCGACCGTACTGGAAGCGGTTCTCGAACGCACGGGCTACCTTGCCGAGTTGCAGGCGTCGACCGACCCGCAGGACGAGACCCGGATCGAGAACCTCCAGGAACTCGCCGCGGTCGCGCTGGAGTTCGAGCAGGAATCAGCGGCGGCAGCGGAGCCGGGAGAGGCCGAGCAGCCCGGCGAGCAGCCCGCCGAGGGCGACGCGCCGGCCCCGGTCGGTCTCGCCGCCTTCCTCGAGCGGGTCGCCCTGGTCGCCGACTCCGACCAGATCCCCGACGAGGACGACGACGGCTCCGGCGTCATCACCCTGATGACCCTGCACACCGCCAAGGGCCTCGAGTTCCCCGTCGTGTTCCTGACCGGCATGGAGGACGGCGTCTTCCCGCACATGCGTGCTCTCGGCCAGGTCAAGGAGCTGGAGGAGGAGCGACGGCTCGCGTACGTCGGCATCACGCGCGCGCGTGAACGGCTGTACCTGACGCGGTCCTCGCTGCGCAGCGCCTGGGGGCAGCCCTCGTACAACCCGCCCTCCCGTTTCCTGGAGGAGATCCCGGCGACCCATCTGGAGTGGAAGCGCACGGGCGCGATGACTTCGGCGAAGTCCTCCGGCCCGGCGTCGGCAGTGGCGTCCTCGCGCTCGCGCTCCGCAGCCTCGGGCGCGTCCGGCTTCGCCACGCGCCGGGGCGGCGCCGAGAAGCCGGTCGTCGCGCTGGCCGTGGGGGACAGGGTCACGCACGACCAGTTCGGGCTGGGAACCGTGGTGGGCGTCAAGGGCACGGGCTCGAACGCCGAGGCGACGGTCGACTTCGGCGAGGACAAGCCGAAGCGGCTGCTGCTGCGATACGCGCCGGTGGAGAAGCTGTAACCGGACGGGCGAGCGGGCAACCGCGCACACCCGGGCATCGTCGAGATGCCCGGGTCACGCCTCTGACGGGGTAGGGGATCCAGGGACCGGCCGGAACTACGTCGGGTCGAGGCCGTGGCTGCGCAGCCACGGGAGCGGGTCGATCGCCGAGCCGCCGGCGGGCCGTACCTCGAAGTGGAGGTGCGGGCCGGTCGAGTTGCCGGAGTTCCCTGAGTACGCGATGGGCTCGCCGGCCTTGACCGTCGTGCCGGACGAGACCTGGTAGCTGGAGAGGTGGCAGTACCACGTCTCCGTGCCGTCCTTGTCGGTCAGGATCATCATGTTGCCGTACGCGCTGTTCCACTGCGTCCGGACGGTGCCGTCGGTCGCGGCCATCACCGTCGTGCCGTACGAGACGGGGAAGTCGATCCCGGTGTGCACGGACATCCAGTTGATGCCGGCCTGGCCGAAGTAGGCGCTGAGGCCGTGCTGCGCGACCGGGAGGGCGTACTTCGGGCGCAGCCGCTCTTTGCGGGCCGCTTCCGCCGCGGCCGCCTTCTTCTCGGCGAGCTGCTGGGCCTTGAGGTCGATACGTTCCTGCGTCCGGCTGGCCCGGTCGGCGAAGTCGTCGGCGCCCGCGGAGAGGCTCTCCAGCTGGGAGTCGAGCTTGTTGTTCGCGGTGGACGGCTTCACGGCGACGCCGTCGGCCGCGGATGTCGTCGTGTTCTGCTCGGCATCACCGTTCGTCCCGACCACGGAGGCGGCGGCGATGCCCGCGACGCCCATCACACAGGCGGACGGAACGGCGATGGTCAGCAGAGCGGAACGTTTGGCCGGGGTGCGACGCCGGGACCGGCCCGCGTTGCGCGCCGCCGTACGGGACGCGGCGCGCCCGCCTCCGGGTACCGCGCCCGGGTCGATCTCCTCCTGGCCGTCGAGCAGGGGGGCCTCGGCGGGCAGTTCGCCGTCGGCGACGAGGTCCGACTCGTCGTGGTCGAGGGCGTGCCGGTCGTGCTCCGGTGCGTCCGCCACGTCCGAGATCTGCTCGAACATCGCGGTGGCCTGCTCGTCGTACTCGTGCTCACGAGCGTGGTCGTACTCGGCGGACTGAGCCGGCGTACTGTCCGGGCCGCTGTCCGAGTTCCACTGGGTGGCGTCGTACACACCGCTGTCGAAGGCCTGCGTGCCCCATTCCCAGTGCTGGGTCTGGTCGGCCGACTGCTCGGGCTGGAGCCAGGCGCCCGCGTCCCATTGACCGCTGGTCTCGGCGCCCGGAGGCGGAGTCTGCGCGGGGATGTCGGCGAGGTGCTGGTATCCGGGCGCCCACGTGGTGGTGTCGTACGCCCCTGTGTCGTAGGCGGCGTGGTGCTGGGCCGCGTAGGGGTCGTAGTTCAGGGTGTGGTGACTGCCGGTGGACCACTGGGAGTTGTCGTACGAACCCGTGGCTTCGGCGCCTGCCATGTTGCCGAAAAGTGGGTCGGTTTCGAAATTTCCGGTGGCGGTACCCGTGCCCATGTTCGCGTCGAAACCGTTGGCGAAGGTGGGGTCGTACGTGGTGAAGTCACCGAGGGGAGCTTCCTGGGTGCCGTACGACGGGTAATGCGCCGTCGCGGCATCGGAAGCCGCAGTCGGGGAGGTAATGGTCCCCGACGGGTGACGTTCGTTCACCAACTTCTCTTTCGCCTCGACAACAGGGGCTGGCAGAGCAGTGCGGTGACTGTACCCGGCGGTACGCGGGCGCGACAATCTTCCGTGGGTTTCGTGCCTGGGGGAAACGGGCATTCGGCCGTGTTTCGGGGGACTGCGGGCACGGGTTTGGCCTGGCGTTCGATGATTGTTCGATTCGCGGTGGCTGTGCGGCGGTCCGAAGCCGCCTCTGGACGGCTCCGGACGTGGACCGAGCGTCGACTACGCCACCGTCAGGCCACCGGCTCGGGCCCGGTCGGATCGCACACCGGTGGCGGGGAGCTCGTCGCTCTGGTCCAGGGCCTGCCCTATACCGGTCGCGACGGCGGGGTGCACGGGCAGCGCGAGGTGACCGATGCCCGTGACCTGCACGTTCTGCGCCATCAGGTCCGGGTGTTCGACGCAGGCGGTCTCCGGCGGGTCCATCACGTGATCCAGATCGCTCCAGAAAGCGATGAAACGCGTACGGCAGTCCGGCGCGGGCAGTCGCAGCTCCTCGAGGACCTCCGAGCCGGGGCGCATCTGGCGGACGATCGGGTGCGCGTCGGCCAGCGGGACGGCCCGGGTGCCGGAGTGCGGGGTGCCGAGGGTCACGAGGGTGCGGACCCGGATGTCACCGCCGAGTCGCTGTACGTAGTAGCGCGCGATCAGGCCACCCAGGCTGTGGCCGACGATGTCCACCCGGGGCTGGCCCGTGCGCCTGCATATCTCCTCTATGTGCCGGCCGAGCAGTTCGGCGGCGGTGCGGATGTCGCAGGTCAGCGGGGAGTAGTTGAGCGACTCGATCTGCTGCCGGCCGTGCTGGGTGAGGGCGCGACGAAGCAGGACGAAGACGGAGCGGTTGTCGATGAAGCCGTGGAGAAGGACGACCGGGGGCTGCGGCTCTGTCGGCAGATGGGCGGTGGGGGATTCGGGGAGCGTGGAGGGTTCCGGGGCTGTGGTCCGGCGTTCCTGGACGATGCCGGACGGATAGAGGAGCAGATGCCCCGCCAGGATCGCGATCTCCAGGGCGGTCGCCTTGAGGAGAGCGATCGAGAGCCCCGTCAGCCTGCTCGGCAGAACGCGCTCACAGAGCGGAAGCATGGGCAGTACTGCCCGGATGACCTTCATGGCCGACCTCCTGTCGGCACGCGGGAGGACTGCTCTGTCCCCCGTGTGCCCTCATGGGGGCTCGCGACGAGGGCGGCCGGTGGTGGCGTCGGCGGTGGTGCACGAGTGGGGCTTGTGGTTGGTGCGACGTCAAGGGGTGGCGAAGCTCCCCAGCCGTACGGCCACGAAGCTCCCCGCTGCGTGCCTTCCTGCCCTTCGTGCCATCTCCGATGCTCCGTACCGCCACGGCGCGTGGCTCGCGACGCGGTGGTACGACGACCTCGATGCGGCTCCCCTTGCGCCGGTCCCGCCGGTGCGCGGCGAACGTGTCCCACCGTGTGATTTCCCCCTCGCCGAGCATCGTGAAACTGCCGGTTGCGGGATGCTTGACTTAACGGTCGTTCACGTCTTGGAGGCAGCGATGGGTGCGGCAACGGGTCCGATCCGCGTGGTCGTGGCGAAGCCGGGGCTCGACGGCCACGATCGCGGAGCCAAGGTGATCGCGCGGGCACTGCGGGATGCGGGTATGGAGGTCATTTACACCGGCCTTCATCAGACTCCCGAACAAATTGTCGACACGGCGATCCAGGAGGACGCCGACGCGATCGGACTCTCCGTTCTCTCCGGGGCTCACAACACGCTCTTCGCGGCCGTAATCGACCTTCTGCGGGAGCGGGACGCGGCCGACATCAAGGTTTTCGGGGGCGGGATCATCCCCGAGGCGGACATCGGGCCCCTGAAGGAGAAGGGGGTCGCGGAGATCTTCACGCCTGGGGCGACCACTGCTTCGGTCGTGGAGTGGGTTCGGAAAGCGGTGCGGTCGTGAGGGGGTGAGTGCGGGGTGTGGGGTGGTGAGTGCGGGTGCTGTTCAGACGTTCCCACCCACACCCCCACATTTCAAGCGGAAGGGGTGCGCGGTGGCGCGGACCCCAGTTCCTCGGCCATCGTCGCGCGCAGACGCAACGTGCCCACCAGGCGTTGGAACGCCTCCGCCCAGTAGGTTCCCGCGCCCGGTGACGCGTCCTCCCCTTCGTCCGGGACCGCCAGCAGGCCGTCTAGCCGCCCGGCCTCGGAGTGGTCGAGGCAGCGTTCCGCCAGCCCCATCACCCCACTGAAACTCCATGGGTAACTCCCCGCGTCACGGGCGATATTGAGCGCGTCGACGACTGCCCGCCCGAGCGGGGGCGCCCATGGCGCCGCGCACACCCCGAGCAGTTGGAAGGCCTCGGACAGTCCGTGCGTCGCGATGAACCCGGCCACCCACTCGGCCCGTTCGGCGTCGTCCAGCGTGGCGAGCAGCTTCGCCCGCTCCGCCAGGGACACCGCGCCGGGCCCGCCCGCCTCGGGTGTCGAAGGCGCGCCGAGGAGCGCCCGGGACCAGTCGGCGTCCCGTTGCCGCACCGCCGCCCGGCACCACGCGGCATGCAGCTCGCCCTGCCAGTCGTCGGCCACCGGCAGCGCCACGATCTCCTCCGGCGTACGGCCACCGAGCCGCCCCGGCCACGATCTGAGCGGGGCGGCCTCCACCAGCTGCCCGAGCCACCAGGACCGCTCACCCCGCCCGGCCGGGGCCTTCGCCACGACGCCGTCCCGCTCCATTCCGGCGTCGCACTCGTGAGGTGCCTCCACGACGAGCGAGGGTTCGCCTCTCGTACCGCCTGCGCGGCTCGGGCTGTTCGCGCTGCTTGGGCCACTGGTGTGGTCGAGCGCCACACAGGCTCCGGCCCGGACCGCCATCCGTGCGGCGAGCGCCGAATCCGGCAGCGCCGACAGCAACTCCGCTGCCGTCGCCCGGACATTGCGGCTGCGGTCGGCCAACGCCCGCTCCAGGAACGGCTCGTCCTCGGAGCGCAGGCCCATGCGGAGCGAGTCGAGGAACATCAGCCGGTCCTCGGCCCGCTCCGTCGGCCAGGTCGTCTCCAGCAACTCCCGGGCGGCGGCGGGCTCCCGCGCGCGTATCGCCGCGAGGAGGGAGACCCGCTCGGCGAACAGCCCCTCCTGCCACAGCCGTTGGATCCGCTCGGTCTCCTCGACGCCGGGCAGGGCCGTGCCCCCGCCCGGGGCGGAGCGGAGGGCGAACCGCCAGTCCGGGTTCAGCCGGGCGAGCCACAGCACGCGCGGGCCGGCGAAGGCAAGCGCCGCCGGACGAAGATCCGTACGCCCCCTGGCCGCGTCGAGCAGCGCGGGAAGGGTGTGTGAAGGGGCCGCGAACCCGTGCGCGTTGGCCGCCGCGAGCCACTGGGGCAGCAGCTCCATCAGATCCGGCGCGGTATCCCGGCGACCGCTGCCGCCCGGGGTGCCGGGCTGGTCGGCCAGCAGCAGGGCAAGCCGACGGGCCGCTGCGGGCGGCAGTGACGGGCGCGGGTCCGGGGCAGCGGGCTCCGGCCGTCTGGCGGCCCGGGCCGGACGCAGGCCCGCCCGGCGCCGTACGGTCTCCACGGCCGCGGCGTCGAGCAGCGCGACCGGCGCCTGCCTGCCGGGCGGGCAGCCCGGAGGCGTACGCCGCTCCGTGCCGAGCAGCGCCGCGGTGACCAGCTCCTCCCAGGCGCTCGCCGCGGGAGTGCCCACGGAAGGCGATTCCTCGGGGGCGGAAACCCTGCTGCCGTTCATGAGATTCCCTTTCGTCGGTCGTCAGTGGTGCGCTCGCCGGTCACCCAGTCACCCGGTCACCGGTCGCCGGTGGTGAGTTGTGGAGCCGTGGGGTGTCGCGGGCCTCAACACAGCGGGACCGCCTGTCCCGCCACCCCCTCCGGCCAGGCCGTCAGAGGGGTGAAACCCCGGTGACCGCACTCGCCGAAGACCGTGACGGGCGTGCCGCCCGAGAGGGCGACGAGACGCCACAAGCCCGGGTGGGCGACGGCCGAGGGGGTCAACGGCAGGGCCAAGTCCGTTTCCGCGTCCGCCAGTTGCCAGGAACCGTTGTCCGGGACCGGTATGACCCGGTCGAGCGTCACCGGGTACGACTCCAGCCAGGGGTCGTCCCGGAGGGCGTCCCCGTAGAGCTCCGCCGCGCGCGTGGCCGTCGTCCCGGGCGGCCGTACGTTCGTCGGCGCGGGCGGGGTGAACCGCTCGCCCAGGGACGCCCGCAGCTGCCCGGCGCCCGGAAACGCGGACACCTCCGCCTCGAACTCCAGCCCGACCGGCAGCGCCAGTTCGGGGGCCCGGCCAGCCGCCCCGTACGAGAGGAGCAGGGCGGTGCGGCCGGACTCCGCGCCGTGCAGCCAGATCCGACGGGTTGTCAGGCGGGCGTCCGACGTCTCGTACTGGGCGAGGACCAGCCAGCGGTCGCGCAGCGGCGGGCCGTCCGCCGAGCCGGGCAGGCCGATCCGGGACCGCACGGTCGCCGCCAGACCGTCCGGCAGCTCCTCCCGGCGCAGCCAGCCCCGGTCGAGGAGGTGGAGCAGCGCGCACTCCTCCAGCAACCGCACCGGCCAGCCCGGCCCGGAGGCCGGTATCGCCCCCAACTCTCTCACCCGTGCGGCAAGTCCGGGGGCCTGCGCGTCGACCATGCGGGCCGCGGTCTCCTCCCACAGCCCGTACCCCGCCTGCTCCGCCGTGGCCAGGCCGCCGCGCAGCAGGTCGGTGAGACGCTGCTCCAGCTCCGTCGCCCCCGCCGTGATCCGCTCGGCCCGGCGCTCCGCCCTTCGCCGAGCGGCCTCCGCATCACCGGACCCGGCCGGGGAACCGTCCGACCCCGCCGACCGTTTGTCCTCTGCCCGCTTCCGCCGCCCCGCCAGCCACTCCTCGGCCCAGCCCGGCGCCTCGCCTCGCGGCACCGCCCCGTCCTCGGCCGCCCAGAGCAGCAGCAGCCCGAGAGCGTGTTTGCACGGGAACTTGCGGCTCGGACAACTGCACTTGTACGCGGGCCCGGTGGAGTCCGCGATGTCGACGACCGTCTGATACGGCTTGCTGCCACTGCCCTTGCACAACCCCCACACCGTCCCCTCGTCAGAACAGCCGGCCTCCGACCAAGGCCCGGCCGCACCGAGTTTGCTTCCCGCTTTGCGTGACGAGACGTCAGGCGCCAGTGCCAGCACCTGATCCGCCGTCCAGCGCACCCCCTGCTGAGTCATGACACCGAAGGTAGATCCCGGCACTGACAATCGGCCCTCGCCGCTGTCCCCGCTCGGCTCTCGAAACGACGTTTTCGCAGGTCAGGACGGATTGTCAGTGGCGTGGTGCAGTGTGGTCACCAGATCCGAACGGGCCAAGACCGGCCGAGCTGGAGGGGGACCGAGCCATGCCTGTTTCCGCTGAACCGACATCCGTCGACCCGCGTCACGAGCAGTCCGCGCACGCGAACGGCACGGAGGAACTGCGCCCGCACGCCGAGGACGCCTTCGCCGCCGAACTCGCGGCGCTGGCCGCGCAGGACGACCGTCCGCGCCCCGCCCGCTGGAAGCTGTCGCCGTGGGCCGTGGCGACCTATCTGCAAGGCGGCACCATGCCGGACGGCACGGTGATCACCCCGAAGTACGTGGGCCCGCGCCGCATCGTCGAGGTCGCCGTCACGACTCTCGCGACCGACCGTGCCCTGCTGCTGCTCGGCGTCCCGGGCACGGCGAAGACCTGGGTGTCCGAGCACCTGGCGGCGGCCGTCAGCGGAGACTCGACGCTGCTGGTCCAGGGCACGGCCGGCACGCCGGAGGAGGCGATCAGGTACGGCTGGAACTACGCGCGGCTCCTCGCGCACGGTCCCAGCCGCGAAGCCCTCGTACCCAGCCCCGTCATGCGGGCGATGGCGGAGGGGATGACGGCTCGGGTCGAGGAACTGACCCGTATCCCGGCCGACGTCCAGGACACGCTGATCACGATCCTGTCGGAAAAGACGCTGCCGATACCGGAGTTGGGGCAGGAGGTGCAGGCGGTACGCGGGTTCAACCTGATCGCGACGGCCAACGACCGCGACCGGGGGGTCAACGAGCTGTCCAGCGCCCTGCGCCGGCGCTTCAACACGGTCGTGCTGCCGCTGCCGGAGAGCGCCGACGCCGAGGTCGACATCGTGTCGCGCCGGGTCGACCAGATCGGCCGCTCGCTCGACCTGCCGGCCGTGCCGGACGGCATCGACGAGATCCGCCGGGTCGTGACCGTCTTCCGCGAACTGCGCGACGGCATCACGTCGGACGGCCGGACGAAGCTGAAGTCGCCCAGCGGCACGCTCTCCACGGCCGAGGCGATCTCGGTCGTGACCAACGGCCTGGCT
Organism: Streptomyces sp. NPDC047042; assembly: GCF_040644035.1. Classification (NCBI taxonomy): domain Bacteria; kingdom Bacillati; phylum Actinomycetota; class Actinomycetes; order Kitasatosporales; family Streptomycetaceae; genus Streptomyces; species Streptomyces sp. NPDC047042. The sequence continues at coordinate 153,578 of NZ_JBEYVP010000007.1, forward strand.
CTGGCGGCGCACTTCGGCGACGGCGTCCTGCGGGCCTCCGACGTCGCCGCCGGCCTCCTCGGCGCCGTCGTCCGCGATCCGGCGGCCGACCGGGTGGTGTGGCAGGAGTACCTGGAGGCGGTGGTCCGCGAGCGGGACGGCTGGAAGGACTTCTACCGGGCGTGCCGCCAGGTGAGCGCGTGAGCCGGGATGTGGGTGTGGGTGTGGGTGTGGGCGTGAACGGACGTGGGGGTGATGGGGGCATGCCGGTGGGAGGCGGTTCGGTGTCCGTGCGAGGCGGTGTGGTGAGCGTGGCTGTTGGTGACGACGACTCGACGTGGCGCAGGAGGGAGGCGGAGTGACGGACATTGAGCGTGGCACCGGGCCGCTGCTGCTCGGTGTACGGCACCACGGGCCCGGGTCGGCGCGGGCGGTGCGGGCCGCCCTGACGGCGGCGCGGCCGGCGGTCGTACTGATCGAAGGGCCACCCGAGGCCGATGCCCTGATCCCACTGGCCGCCGACGAGAACATGCGGCCGCCGGTCGCCCTGCTGGCCCACGCTGTCGACGAACCCGGCCGCTCGGCGTTCTGGCCGCTGGCCGAGTTCTCCCCGGAGTGGGTGGCGATCCGCTGGGCGCTGGAACACGGGGTCCCCGCCCGCTTCATCGATCTCCCCGCCACGCACACGCTGGCCGACCAGGGGGAGGGGGGCGACGGGGGTGACGGGGGTGACGGCCGGGCGCCCGACACGGGTGCGGGTGGGGGCCCGGACACCGATGTCGATGCCGATGTTGATGTCGATGTGCGGGTCGATCCGCTCGCCGTGCTCGCACAGTCCGGTGGTTACGACGACCCGGAGCGCTGGTGGGAGGACGTCGTCGAGCACCGGGGGGCGGCGGAAGGCGACGCGTTCGCTCCCTTCGAGGTGCTCGAAGAGGCCATGGGTGCGCTGCGGGAGGTGTACGGGGCCGGGGGCCATGACCGGGATCCGGTGCGCGAGGCGTACATGCGGCTTCAGATGCGGGCGGCGCAACGGGAGTTCGGGGACGCGGCGGTGGCCGTGGTGTGCGGCGCCTGGCATGTGCCCGCGCTGCGGCGGAGGGCCACCGTCGCGGCGGACCGGGCGCTGTTGAAGGGGCTGCCCAAGGTCAAGGTGGATGTGACCTGGGTGCCGTGGACGCATCGAAGGCTCGCGCGGGCGAGCGGATACGGGGCGGGCATCGACTCGCCCGGCTGGTACGGGCACCTGTTCGGCGCGCGGGACCGGCCGGTCGAGCGGTGGATGACCAAGGTCGCGGGGCTGTTGCGGGACGAGGACAGGATCGTCTCCTCGGCGCACGTCATCGAGGCGGTGCGGCTGGCGGAGACGCTCGCCGCGGTGCGGGGCCGCCCGCTGCCGGGGCTGACCGAGACGACCGACGCGGTGCGGGCGGTGATGTGCGAGGGCTCGGACGTACCGCTGGCCCTGGTGCGCGACCGGCTTGTGGTCGGGGATGTGCTCGGGGAGGTCCCGGAGTCGGCGCCCGCAGTGCCGTTGCAGCGGGACCTGACTCGGCTCCAGCGTCGGCTGCGGCTCAAACCGGAGGCGCTGGAAAGGGAGTTGGAGCTCGACCTGCGCAAGGAGACCGACGCCGCGCGCAGTCGGCTGCTGCACCGGCTGCGACTGCTCGGCGTCGGGTGGGGCGAGCCCTCGGCGTCGCGCGGCAGTACCGGTACCTTCCGGGAGACGTGGCGGCTGCGGTGGGAGCCGGAGCTGGCGGTACGGGTCGCCGAGGCCGGGGTGTGGGGGACCACGGTGCTCGCGGCGGCGACCGCCAGAGCGGAGGCCGACGCCGTCGGGGCGGGTTCACTGGGCGACGTGACGGCGCTCGCCGAGCGCTGTCTGCTCGCCGAACTGTCCGAGGCACTTCCCGTGGTGATGCGCGTCCTCGCCGACCGCGCGGCTCTGGACGCCGACGTGGGCCACCTGGCCCAGGCACTGCCGGCGCTGGTCCGGTCCCTGCGTTACGGCGACGTACGCGGCACGGACACCCGTGCGCTGACCGAGGTCGCGGCGGGCCTCGCCCAACGCGTCTTCGTCGGCCTGCCCCCGGCCTGCGCAGCGCTCGACACGGACGCGGCGGAGGAGATGCGACGCCACGTGGACGCGGTGCACGGGGCGGTGGGGCTGCTCGGCGAGACGACGAGCCCGGCGCCGACCAGCGCGCCGGCACCGGGAGGAACTCCGGCGGACATCGGGGACTCGGAGGCCTCGGGTACCTCGGTGGCTTCGGGGGCCTCTGCGGGCGACGTCGCCGCGGGCGGCCCTGGCGAGGTCCAGGCGAGAGTCCCTGAACCGGGGGAGCCAGTTGCGGCCGGGGAAGTTGCCGGGGGCGGTCCTGCGATAGCTGGGGCGGGCGCCGTGGAAGGTGTCTTCGGGGCGGAGGATCGCAGCGAGTCAGGGCGCCCCGGGCCGGATGGTGAGGTCGGGGTGGTCTCCCAAGGCGGTCCTGCCGTAGTTGAGGCCGGTGTTGCGGAGGATGTCCTCGGGGCGGGAGAGCGCGGCGGGTCCGGGCGCCCGGGGCAGGCTGTCGAGGCCGGGAAGGGCTCCGGGGGCGGTCCTGCGGGGGGCGGGGTGAAGGGCCCGGAGGATGTTCACGCGGCAGGTCATGGCAGCGAACTGCGGCGCCGGCAGCTGCCCGTTGCGGCCGAGGGGGCTTCCGTAGGTGGCTCTGGGGATGCTCGCGCGGAGACCGTCCCCGGTGTCGCGGCGCCGGGTCGACAGGGCGGTGAGTTGCGGCGGCGTTGGCACTCCGTGCTTCGGGTCCTGGCCGGGCGGGACAGTGTGGCCGGAGTGGTGCGCGGGCGGGCCGTGCGGCTGTTGCTGGACGACGGGGAGTTGGCGCAGGACGAGGCGGCCGTGCTCATGGGGCTCGTGCTGTCGCCGGGTACGGCGCCGGGGGACGCGGCCGCGTGGATCGAGGGGTTCGTCGGGGGCGGCTCCGGGGGCGGGATGCTCCTCGTGCACGACACACGGCTGCTCGGGCTGGTCGACGCCTGGCTGACCGGGGTGCCGGCCGCGGCCTTCACCGATGTGCTGCCACTGCTGAGGCGCACCTTCTCGGCGTACGAGCCCGGGGTGCGCAGAACGCTGGGGGAGCTGGTCCGGCGAGGCCCGGGGGAGCGGGGAGGCGCGGTGCCCGGCACCGCCGGGGTGCCGGGCTTCGCACCCGACCTTGACACCCGGCGGGCGGATGCCGTGCTGGCGGTGGTGCGGCTGCTGCTGGGACCGCCGGATGCGGGAGCCGGGGGCGCTGGAGGCCCCGGGCACGGCGGGCACGGTGGGGACCGTGGGCATGGCGGGGACCGTGGGGGAGGCGGCGTGAATGACAGCGACCTTGTGGGGGTGGGGGCATGACAGAGGGGTCCGTGACCGAGACGGCCGCGGCGGCCGGGACGACCGTGGGGACCGGGGCCGTCGAACCGGCGCAGGAGCGTTTGCGGCGATGGCGGCTTGTGCTCGGGGGTGATGCCGCGGACGGGACCGGGTGTGTGCTCTCCGGGCAGGACGCCGCGATGGACGGGGCGCTCACCGCGCTCTACGGGAGGGGCGACGGGGGCAAGGACCGGGCGGGGCGGGACCGCTCGGCCGGGCTCGGGGCGTCCGCGCCGTCGGTCGCGCGGTGGCTCGGCGACATCCGGACGTACTTCCCCTCGTCCGTCGTCCAGGTCATGCAGCGGGACGCCATCGACCGGCTCGGGCTCTCCGCGCTCCTCCTGGAGCCCGAGATGCTGGAGGCGGTCGAGGCGGACGTCCACCTCGTCGGCACGCTGCTCTCCCTCAACAAGGCGATGCCGGAGACGACGAAGGAGACGGCGAGAGCGGTCGTACGCAAAGTGGTCGAGGATCTCGAGAAGCGGCTCGCCACGCGGACCCGGGCCACGCTCACCGGGGCGCTGGACCGCAGTGCCCGTATCAACAGGCCGCGTCATCAGGACATCGACTGGAACCGCACGATCGCGGCCAACCTCAAGCACTACCTCCCCGAGTACCGCACGATCGTGCCGGAGCGGCTCATCGGGTACGGGCGGGCCTCCCAGTCGGTGAAGAAGGAGGTCGTCCTCTGTATCGACCAGTCCGGGTCGATGGCGGCGTCGGTGGTGTACGCGTCGGTGTTCGGGGCGGTACTGGCGTCCATGCGGTCGATCGACACACGCCTCGTCGTCTTCGACACCGCGGTCGTCGACCTCACCGATCAGCTCGACGACCCGGTGGATGTGCTGTTCGGTACGCAGCTCGGCGGCGGTACGGACATCAACAGGGCGTTGGCGTACTGCCAGTCGCAGATCACCCGGCCCGCCGAGACCGTCGTCGTGCTGATCAGCGACCTCTACGAGGGAGGCATACGGGACGAGATGCTGAAGCGGGTCGCCGCGATGAAGGCGTCCGGGGTGCAGTTCGTGACGCTGCTCGCGCTGTCGGACGAGGGGGCACCGGCGTACGACAGGGAGCACGCGGCGGCGCTCGCGGCGTTGGGCGCACCGGCGTTCGCCTGCACGCCCGATCTGTTCCCGGACATCATGGCCGCGGCGATCGAGAAGCGGCCGTTGCCGATACCCGACACCGAGTGAGGTGAGGGCGCCTCGGTCGGCACAGCGGCAAATGGGACATGGGGTGCATTGGAACAGAGGCCTTGCGCGACCTCGGGCGGGTCGTGCGAGGATCGGCGCCGCCTCGGCCTGTCCTCCGTCAGCCGGTGACGCTGTCGGGGTATGACGTTCGCGCCGTGACGCCGCCCTTTCCCGTCCCGGAGGGTCGCTCCCGGGGCGTGCGAACGGAACGCGCGACCACTGCACGGAGTGCCGCCGATCCAGCCCATGCGCACCGGACCCGGCGCACCGGTACCCCGCGTACCGGACCCCGCATACCCGACTCCGCGCGTCTGCCTGACGTGCGGATCATCCGGGCTCCGTCGGGAAAGCCCCGTACGGCCGAATGCCATCGGCCGGTCGGGACGCGACCGGCGGACGGCGGTGAGTGGCTCCCAAAGGGGTGAGGGCCGCTTGCCGGAGGACCGTCAAAGCCGTTGGCGGGCCTTCCAGGGGCCTCACCGGGTCCACCCCAGCCCGGTGAGGCCTCACGTTTGCACTTCTTTCCACCGCAAACGTGCCTCGGGAAGGGCCTCACAAAAGGCGATCAACGGCCGTGAGTGGCACTCTGTGACAGGTATCACCGCTCAGGTGTGATTCCTGATTTAGGGACCTGCGGGATGCGGCGATAACCTGCGAGACGGACATGCCGCGCGCTCGGACATCGTGTGCGCCACCCCTGTGACTCAGCGGACGTCACGTTGCCCTTCGCGGCACGCCCACGCATCCAACGAACCGCGAGATCACTGATAGGGACGGACGCGCGTGGACCTGTTCGAGTACCAGGCGAGGGACCTCTTCGCCAAGCACGGTGTACCGGTGCTGGCCGGTGAAGTCATCGACACGCCTGAGGCAGCCCGCGCGGCGACCGAGCGTCTGGGCGGCAAGTCCGTCGTCAAGGCGCAGGTGAAGGTCGGTGGGCGTGGAAAGGCCGGCGGCGTGAAGCTCGCCGCCACCCCGGACGAGGCCGTCGCTCGCGCGACGGACATCCTCGGCATGGACATCAAGGGCCACACGGTCCACAAGGTGATGATCGCCGAGACCGCGCCCGAGATCGTCGAGGAGTACTACGTCTCGTACCTCCTCGACCGCACCAACCGCACCTTCCTCGCCATGGCGTCCGTCCAGGGCGGCGTGGAGATCGAGGTCGTCGCGGAGGAGAACCCCGACGCCCTCGCGAAGGTCCCGGTCGACGCCAACGAGGGCGTCTCGATCGAGAAGGCCCGCGAGATCGTCGCGCAGGCCAAGTTCCCGGCCGAGGTCGCGGAGCAGGTCGCCGAGATTCTCGTGACCCTGTGGGACACCTTCATCAAGGAGGACGCCCTCCTCGTCGAGGTCAACCCCCTCGCGAAGGTCGCCTCCGGCAAGGTCATCGCCCTCGACGGCAAGGTGTCGCTGGACGAGAACGCCGAGTTCCGCCAGCCGGAGCACGAGGCGCTCGAGGACAAGGACGCGGCCAACCCGCTTGAGGCCGCCGCGAAGGCCAAGAACCTCAACTACGTCAAGCTCGACGGTGAGGTCGGCATCATCGGCAACGGCGCGGGTCTCGTCATGAGCACCCTCGACGTCGTCGCGTACGCCGGTGAGAACCACGGTGGCGTGAAGCCGGCCAACTTCCTCGACATCGGTGGTGGCGCCTCCGCCGCCGTCATGGCGAACGGCCTGGAGATCATCCTGGGCGACCCCGACGTCAAGTCGGTCTTCGTCAACGTCTTCGGCGGCATCACCGCGTGCGACGAGGTCGCCAACGGCATCGTGCAGGCGCTGCAGCTGCTCGCGGACAAGGGCGAGGCCGTCACCAAGCCGCTCGTCGTCCGCCTCGACGGCAACAACGCCGAGCTGGGTCGCAAGATCCTCTCCGACGCCAACCACCCGCTGGTCCAGCGCGTGGACACCATGGACGGCGCGGCCGACAAGGCCGCCGAGCTCGCGGCTGCGAAGTAAAGGAAGAGGGACAGAACAGCCATGGCTATCTTCCTGAACAAGGACAGCAAGGTCATCGTCCAGGGCATGACCGGTGCCACGGGCATGAAGCACACCAAGCTCATGCTGGCCGACGGCACGAACATCGTCGGTGGCGTGAACCCGCGCAAGGCGGGCACGTCCGTCGACATCGACGGCACCGAGATCCCGGTCTTCGGTACGGTCGCCGAGGCGATCGAGAAGACGGGCGCGAACGTATCCGTCCTCTTCGTACCGCCGGCCTTCGCCAAGGCCGCCGTGGTCGAGGCGATCGACGCGGAGATCCCCCTCGCGGTCGTCATCACCGAGGGCATCGCCGTCCACGACTCGGCCGCGTTCTACGCGTACGCCGTGGCGCAGGGCAACAAGACCCGGATCATCGGCCCGAACTGCCCCGGTCTCATCACGCCGGGTCAGTCGAACGCCGGCATCATCCCGGGCGACATCACGAAGCCGGGCCGTATCGGTCTGGTCTCGAAGTCGGGCACGCTGACGTACCAGATGATGTACGAGCTGCGGGACATCGGCTTCTCGTCCGCGGTCGGCATCGGCGGTGACCCGGTCATCGGTACGACGCACATCGACGCGCTCGCCGCGTTCGAGGCCGACCCCGACACCGACCTGATCGTCATGATCGGTGAGATCGGTGGCGACGCGGAGGAGCGGGCCGCGGACTTCATCGCGAAGAACGTGACGAAGCCGGTTGTCGGTTACGTCGCCGGGTTCACCGCGCCCGAGGGCAAGACGATGGGCCACGCTGGTGCCATCGTCTCGGGCTCGTCGGGTACGGCTGCCGCGAAGAAGGAGGCCCTCGAGGCCGCCGGTGTCAAGGTCGGCAAGACGCCGACCGAGACGGCGAAGCTGGCGCGGGAGATTCTCGCCGGCTGAGTCGGTCAGCTGAACCTTGGTGGGCTCGTTCCGTTCGTCGGGGCGGGCCCACTGGCGTTGGTGCGGGTGCCGTGGATGCACCGGGCACCCGGAGTCGATGGCTGTGCCCACCCGTTCCGCCCCAGCGGAACGACTGCCCACAGCCGGGGCGGGGCGGGGCGGGTGACGCGGGTTCACTTTGGCTCTGGTTGGACTCTTTCCGGACCGTTTGCTGCTGCCTTTCGTAGCTTTTTCCGCAGGCTGAGTTCCTTTCGGGACAAGGGGCCCGGGGCCGCTTGCGGGGGTACTCCCTGGATGGTGGTGCCCGGCGCCACCGGGGGCTCGTACTGGGTGGGGGCCGTGCGGACGGTGAACGTGGTGGCGCCGATCAGGGCGGCCGTCAGGGCGACGGCCGCCTGGGTCCAGTTGCGGGCGCGGCGTTCGCTGCCCACGCGGACGGACGACGGGCGGGCGGCGCGCAGGCGGGCGTGGGTGGCCAGGCCCGCCAGCCGGGGGGCCAGCTGGGCCGGCTCGGCGAGGTCCGGCAGGCGGTCCGCCACCGCCGCGCGGGCGCGCAGCAGACGGTTCGCCGCCGCCAGGCTGCTCGCCTCCGTCTCCGCCGCCGTCTCGGGCAGACCGAGGCCCAGGCCGTCGTGGAGGAGCAGGGTGCGGCGGTGCGGCGGGGGGAGCAGCAGGAGGGCGGACAGCAACGCCCGGTCAGCCGGGTCGGCGGGCGGTGGCTCCGGATGGCGGTGCCGGGCGCGGAACCGGTGCCAGGGGGACAGAGCGCACTCGTACGCCATGGCTCGTACCCACCCCGGCGGGTCCGGGTCCACGGCCACCTCCGGCCAGCGGTGCCAGGCCAGCTGGAACGCCCGCTCGACCGACTCGCGCGCCAACTCCCGCCGCCCGGTGAGGAGATAGGTCTGCCGTACGAGGGCGGGGGCGCAGAGCCCGTACAGCGCGTCGAATGCCTGAGCGGGTGTCAGGGGGGTGCCGGGGACGGGGGCGGCGACTGTCTCGGAAACGGCCGCGGACGGGCGTGCCGCCGCAAGCAGGCTCGCGTACGTCTGTGCCTTGCGTCCGCGTGGTGTCGTACGGCCGGTCTCCCATGCGCGTACCGTCTCGCGGCTGACGCCCACCCGCCTGGCGACCTGGGCCTGCGTCAGGGACTGGGACTCGCGCAGGCGCCGGCGTTCGGCGGGCGGGGGCAGCGGAATGGCGGGGCTCTGCGTCACCGGGGACCCCTTCGGGCGGAACTGTGCATAAAGCGAATTTTGAGTGACACGTCGTAACTTCTCCTGTTACGGCGGGAAAGCGCGTGTCGTTGGGACCATGGCGCTCGTGACCCAGACGACCGGCCGCCGGTTTCCCGCCCTGCCCCTGTCCCGCCCCCTGTCCCGCCCCCCGCGTACCCGGGTCCGTGACCGGCTGCGCGACCGTTCCCCCGGACTGGGCGTCGGCCTGCTCGGCGGCGCGCTCGCGGCCGGACTCGGGCTGGGTTCGTTCGCCGTACTCGTCATGGTGCTGTGGATCAGCTCGCCGTATCCGGACAGCGGTCCCGACGGCGCGCTGCACATCGCCGCCGCCCTCTGGCTGCTCGCCCACGGCACCGAACTCGTCCGCGTGGACGGCCTCTCCGGCGCCCCCGCCCCCGTCGGCATCACCCCTCTGCTGCTGCTCGCGCTCCCCGTCTGGCTGCTGCACCGCGCCGCCCGCGACGCGACCGAGGGCCCGGAGGAGGAGGGGGCGGCGCAGGACGCGCCTCTGCTCCCCGTCCGTACCGCCTGGCTCGGCGTCGTCACCGGGTATCTGACCGTCGGCGGAGGTGTCGCGCTGTACGCGTCCGGGGGCGGGCTGCGTCCCGACTGGGCGTCGACGGCCGTATGCGTGCCGCTGCTCGCCATGGCCGCGGCGGGCGCCGGGGTGTGGACGGCGTACGGCCGCCCGCGCGGGCCCCTGTCGCCGCGGATCCTGTATCTGCTGCCCAGGTTGGTACGCCGGCGTGTCCTGAACCCGGGTGCCCGTGGTCGTGGCCTTGCCGCCGGGCGGGCCGCCGGGGCGGGGATCGCGGTGTTCGTCGGGGGCGGCGCGCTGCTCCTCGCGGTGTCGCTGGTGGGGCACGGCGGGGCCGCCCGGGCCTCTTTCCTCCAGCTGACGGAGGCGTGGTCGGGCCGGATCGCCGTACTGCTGCTCTGTCTGGCGCTGATGCCCAACGCGGCGCTGTGGGGTGCGGCCTACGCCCTCGGGCCGGGTTTCGCGCTCGGCGCGGGCCATGTCACCGGCCCGTCGGCCGCCGACCCGGCGCCACTGCTGCCGCCCTTTCCGCTGCTGTCGGCGGTTCCGGACGCCGGCCCGGGCACCCCGCTGACCTGGGCGGTCGCAGCCGTACCGGTGGCGGCCGGGCTGACCACGGCCTGGTTCACGGCCCGGGCGGCGAGCTCAGGGGAAGGGAGAACGCCCTGGTCGGGCGGCCGTACCGCCGCGAACGCGGGTCTGGCCGCCGTGCTGTGCGCCGGCGCCCTGGCGGCGTTGGCCGCGCTGTCGGGCGGGCCGCTCGGCAGCGACAACCTCGCCCACATCGGGCCGGTGTGGTGGCAGACGGGCGCGGCGACGCTGGCCTGGACGACGGTGGTCGCCGTACCGACGGCGCTTGGGCTGCGCGCGTGGCGACTGCGCTGGCGCCGCCCGAAGGACACCGGTGTCGGTGTCGGTGTCGGTGGCAGGGCCGGTGTCAGTACCGGCACGGGCATGCCGACATCCTCCGCCGACCTCGGCACGACGAGGACCCCGCTCGAGACGGCCCCCGCCACCACCGACGACGCGTACGAGGCGAGCGACCCCTACGAGTTGGAGGCCGCCTACGACTTCCTCCCCGCCGACCTGCCGTCACCCACGCTCTCGCCCTGGTACGACACCGCGTCCCGCGAGGCCCGCTGGGCGGCGCTCAAGGAGGCGTCGTCCACGCCGACTCCGCCCGAGCCGGAAGAGACTCAGCCGTAGCCCCGGAGCCACAGCCGCGGCTGGGATCAGCCGGTCTCCCCGAACACCTTCCGGAGTTGCTCGGGGAGGAGGTCGGTGCAGTCCTTCTTCGCGGTGGTCGTGAGGGCGTCGTTCGTGCACGTGTAGTAGTCGCGGTAGACGAACTGGAGAGTGAACGTCGTGGCGACCATGGCGAGCGCGAGCGACGCCGTGACCAGGCCGCTGATCGCGGCCGTCCGCTGCTGCCGGCGCCCGCTGCCCGCGCCCTGCGGGGGCGCCGGCGTGTCCGGGTTGGTGGGGCCGGGCTTGGCGCGCAGGGCGCCGATGCCCCAGTTCACGGCGAGCGCGCCGAGCAGCAGCGCCACGTACGGCCAGCTGAACAGTGCGAAGAAGAACGCCCACATGCCGCTGAGCAGGGCGTACCGCGCGCGGCGCTGGGCCGGGTCGGTCGGGTCCCAGCGCGGGCCGGCGCCCGGTCCGTCGCCCTGGCCCTCGGGGCCGCCCGGTCCGCCGGGACGGCGGGAACGGTCGCCGAAGCCGCCCTGGGAGCGGCCGGGCTGCCGGTCGCTCCACTGACTGCCCCACGGGGAGCGCCCGCCGTCGCCGGAGGCGTCGTCGCCCGCCGGGCGGCGGGGCTGCCAGGGCCTGTCCGGGGTGCCCTCGGGCGGCGGGGCGAACGGATTGTCGTCCGGGGCCGCGCTCTCCTGCCCTTCGCCGTTCTTCTTGCCCGAGGGCGCGTCGGGCGGCGACGGGGGGCGCTCCCGCAGCAGCACCGACTGCGGGGTGAGCGTGAGGAGTCGCAGGCTGCGGTCCGACATCAAGTGAGCGTCTTCCCCTTGTTGGTTACCACGTTGGTTTACCACTCTGGTTACGGCTTCCCGGCATGAGCCGTCACCCCATGAACGCGCCGTACGACGACGGCGTTCCCGGACCGGCTCCTCCCAGACGCTACCTTCCGGCCACGCCCCCGTCCCGTGGGGGCTGTCCGTAGTGCCGGTATCGTTGCTGGCGGTCGGCCGCTTCGTAGACTTCCCCGTATCCCCGGGCGCGAAGCATTCGTATGAATACACGAGCCGCCCGCACAAACTGCTCCCCCGAGAAAGGCCCCCGCCGTGGCCGAGTCCCAGGCCGCCAAGCGTCTTGTCGTACTGGTCTCCGGATCCGGTACGAATCTGCAGGCGCTCCTCGACACCATCGCGGCCACCGGCACCGAGGCCTACGGCGCCGAGATCGTCGCCGTGGGGGCCGACCGCGACGGCATCGAGGGGCTCGCGCGCGGCCGGCGGGCCGGGCTGTCGACGTTCGTGTGCCGGGTCAAGGACTACGGCACCCGGGACGAGTGGGATGCCGCGCTCACCGCCGCCGTGGCCGCGTACGAACCCGATCTGGTGATCTCCGCCGGATTCATGAAGATCGTGGGCAAGGAGTTCCTGGCCCTGTTCGGCGGGCGGTTCGTCAACACGCATCCCGCCCTGCTGCCCAGTTTTCCGGGGGCCCACGGCGTACGCGACGCGCTCGCGTACGGCGCCCGGGTCACCGGCTGCACCGTCCACTTCGTCGACGACGGCGTCGACACCGGTCCGATCATCGCTCAGGGCGTGGTGGAGATCCGGGACGAGGACGACGAGAGCGCTCTGCACGAGCGCATCAAGGAAGTCGAGCGAAGGCTGCTCGTCGATGTCGTGGGGCGGCTCGCCCGCAACGGCTATCGCATTGAGGGACGAAAGGTAGTTATCCAGTGACCGCCGACATCACTGTCACGGCCGAGAGCAACAAGCGGGTCGTCCGACGGGCGCTCATCAGCGTCTACGACAAGACCGGCCTGGAAGAGCTGGCCCGTGGCCTGCACGAGGCGGGCGTGGAACTCGTCTCCACGGGATCGACGGCGGGCCGGATCGCCGCCGCCGGCGTCCCCGTCACCAAGGTCGAGGAGCTCACCGGCTTCCCCGAGTGCCTGGACGGCCGGGTCAAGACCCTGCACCCCAAGGTGCACGCGGGCATCCTCGCCGACCTGCGACTGGAGGACCACCGCAACCAGCTCGCCGAGCTGGGCGTCGAGCCCTTCGACCTGGTCGTCGTCAACCTGTACCCGTTCCGTGCGACGGTCGCCTCCGGTGCCTCGCCCGACGAGTGCGTGGAGCAGATCGACATCGGCGGCCCGTCGATGGTCCGCGCCGCCGCCAAGAACCACCCGTCGGTCTCCGTGGTCACCAGCCCGGCGCGGTACGCCGACGTGCTGGCCGCGGTCAAGGACGGCGGCTTCGACCTCGCCGCCCGCAAGCGGCTGGCCGCCGAGGCCTTCCGGCACACCGCCGAGTACGACATCGCGGTCTCGAGCTGGTTCGCGAGCGCCTACGCGCCCGCCGACGACTCCCAGTTCCCCGACTTCGTCGCCGCCGCCCTGGAGCGCAAGAGCACCCTCCGCTACGGCGAGAACCCGCACCAGCCCGCCGCGCTGTACGTCGACGGCACGGGCACCGGTCTCGCCGAGGCCGAGCAGCTGCACGGCAAGGAGATGTCGTACAACAACTACACGGACACGGACGCCGCCCGCCGTGCCGCGTACGACCACGACGAGCCCTGCGTCGCGATCATCAAGCACGCCAACCCCTGCGGAATCGCGATCGGCGCGGATGTCGCCGAGGCGCACCGCAAGGCCCACGCGTGCGACCCGCTGTCGGCCTTCGGCGGGGTCATCGCCGTCAACCGGCCGGTGAGCAAGGAGCTGGCGGAGCAGGTCGCGGAGATCTTCACCGAGGTCATCGTCGCGCCCGACTACGAGGACGGCGCCCTCGAGGCCCTCGCCAAGAAGAAGAACATCCGCGTGCTGAAGGCCCCGGCCGCGCCCTCGCACCCCGCCGAGGTCAAGCCGATCGACGGCGGTGCCCTCCTTCAGGTGACGGACCGGCTCCAGGCCGACGGCGACGACCCGGCCAACTGGACGCTGGCGACGGGCGAGGCGCTGTCCGCGTCCGAGCTCGCGGAACTCTCCTTCGCCTGGAAGGCGTGCCGGGCCGTCAAGTCCAACGCCATCCTGCTGGCCAAGGACGGTGCCTCGGTCGGCGTCGGCATGGGCCAGGTCAACCGCGTCGACTCGGCGAAGCTGGCGGTCGAGCGGGCCGGCGAGGAGCGGGCGCGGGGCGCGTACGCGGCCTCCGACGCGTTCTTCCCGTTCCCCGACGGGCTGGAGATCCTCACGGCCGCCGGGGTCAAGGCGGTTGTGCAGCCCGGCGGTTCGATGCGGGACGAGCTGGTCGTGGAGGCGGCGCAGAAGGCGGGCGTCACGATGTACTTCACGGGGACGCGGCACTTCTTCCACTGAGACAGAGTGTGCGACTGCGGCCCGTCGGAACCCCGGTTCCGACGGGCCGCCGGTCGTGGTGGCCGACCCGGTCTTTCGGGACGCGAGCGGAATGGCTCATACCTGGGTACAGACGCCGGGATTCCGCTGCGACGGTGTGACGACAGGCAACGAGTCTGGTCCCACCCGCCTCCGGAGGTCCGAACATGCGCAGAAGAACTCGTGGAATCCGTGTCCTTGTCGCCGCGGTCGGTTCCACCCTCGCCCTCGGGCTCGGCACCGCGTCGGCGTCGGCGTCTGCGTCTGCTGCCGGGCAGGGCACGGCGGCGGTCCCGTGTCCGTCGGGGTTCGTGTGTCTGGTGTCCACGGACGGGATGATCAGGGCGACCGTGATGGAGGGGGCGACCGGCTCCCTCCTGCCCGCGATGAGGGCCGCGGAGATCACCAACAACACGTCGATCTGGTACTGCGTGACCGGTACCACGACCAGGGGCATCGCCCCCGGCGACACCCTGTTCGGGATCGACGGCATCCTCGTCCGCCGACTGGCACCCTCGTACACCGGTACCTGCCCGGCGTAGGACCCGCGCCTCCTGACGCAGGAGCAGGGCGGCTGTTCAGGGACGTGGAGTGGGCGACGACGTGACCCTGGTCGCCCGTTCGCAGTTCGGCCAGTCGTGGAAGTCGTGGTTCCTGCTCCACAGGCGCTCGGCCGCGTCGATGTTCCACGCCGGGTCCAGGGCCAGCGGTGGTGTGCCGCCCAGTTCATGCGTACCTTCGGCGACGCGGTGACCCGGCGCAGGGTCCGCGGTCCGAAGTCCGAGTCGACGCCGATGTCCGCGCCCTTGTCGTGCAGCAGTTGCTGCACCTCGTGGACGCAGGTGTCGACCGGGTCCGTCACCGCGTCCCCGGTCTCCCCGTCGACCTCTTCGCCCGCCGCATGCGCCTCCGCACTCGGCTCCCCGTTCTCCTTGCGCTGGGCCGTGTCAGTGAGTGCCCAGAGCCGGTGCAGCGACCGCAGTGCGTCCGGGGACGCGCCGCAGACGGTGCCGAGGCGGTGGACGCTTCCGTGGTCCTGCGGCACCGAGGTGCCCTTGCATTGACATCCTCGCCTGCGTGAACGCGGGCGATTCCGGTCGGCACAGCTAAGCGATGCTCCCGTGGGTTCCTGCTTCATCGGCCCCTGCCACCCGAGGGTGGTCTGCCAAGGGCTGCTGAGCGCGGGGCGACGCACCAGGGCCGTGTCTCCCGCTGTGCGCGGTGGGACACGGCCCTTGATTACCTGCTCTTACCTGCTCTTACCTGCTCGTACGCGCTCGTACCTGTCAGTGCCTACATGTGGGCGGCCGGGTACTTCGACCGGTTGAACCAGGCCGCGCCGTCCGACTTGCCGACGAACACGGCGACGAGCACCGCGAGCACGGTGTGCACCAGGCCGACGATCACGAACGGGTAGACGCCGAGGACGGCGGTGATGATCGCGAACACCATCGTGGTGATCCGGACGCCGCTGCCGCCGCTGCCGAACTTCGCGCCCAGGACGATCGCGAGGACGCCCCAGGCGACGACCACCGCGGTGATGGCCCACAGGGCGCCGGACGAGAAGTCGGCGAGCTGCTGGAAGTCGACGTCGTTCTTGAGTTCCTCGTCGTTCTTCGCGGCCTTGATCGCGATGGCGGACAGCCCGATGAGGACGGCGCCGATCATCTGGAAACCGGCGATGACGAACAGCATCACGCGGGCGGCCTTCACATTGCCCGGCATGGTGAGCGGGCCGCCCGGGTAGCCGCCGTAACCCGGCTGCCCGTACCCCTGCCCGTAGCCCTGCTGGCCGAGCGGCGGGGCGCTCGGGTAGCCGTAGCCGGGCTGCTGGGGCGGAGTCTGCTGGGGGTAGCCGTAGCCGGGGCCCTGCTGTTGGGGCTGTTGCGGGGGCGGGCCGTAGGGGTTGTTCGGGTCGCCGAAACTCATGGCGGGTCTTCCTCCGTCTGCGTCAAGTGCGGGGACGACGCGAGGCACCGACGGAGGAAGGTGATGTACAGATGCGGTCCGCCCCCCGGCCCTGCCCGCGGCACTGTGCTGCTTGTCCCTTTATCGTTCTTTAGTTCGCTCGGGCTTGTCCAGCAGCACAGTGCGTGTGTTGTGCAAGTGCAACATCCGTGATCATGCGCGGTCCATCCGTCGATCATGCGCATACGTCCGGAAAGGCACCCGGATTGGAACCACGGGGTGGTCATCCGCGAGGATGGGGGTATGACCGCCCAGATTCTCGATGGCAAGGCCACCGCAGCCGCGATCAAGTCCGATCTGACCGCCCGCGTGGCGGCGCTGAAGGAGAAGGGCGTCACGCCCGGCCTCGGCACGATCCTCGTCGGGGACGACCCCGGCAGCCAGAAGTACGTCGCGGGCAAGCACCGCGACTGCGCACAGGTGGGCATCGCCTCCATCCAGCGCGAACTGCCCGCCACGGCCACCCAGGAGGAGATCGAGGCGGCGGTCCGCGAACTGAACGAGGACCCCGCCTGCACCGGCTACATCGTCCAGCTGCCCCTGCCCAAGGGCATCGACGAGAACCGCGTCCTCGAACTGATGAACCCCGACAAGGACGCGGACGGCCTCCACCCGATGAACCTCGGCCGCCTCGTCCTGAACGAGCCGGCCCCGCTGCCCTGCACCCCCAACGGCATCCTCACCCTGCTCCGCGCCCACGGCGTGGAGATCAAGGGCGCGGAGGTCGTGGTCGTCGGCCGCGGTGTCACCATCGGCCGCCCGATGCCGCTGCTGCTCACCCGGCGCAGCGAGAACGCCACGGTGACGCAGTGCCACACGGGTACGCGAGACCTGGCCGCGCACCTGAAGCGGGCGGACATCATCGTCGCCGCCGCCGGCTCGGCCCACCTGGTCCGCCCGGAGGACGTGAAGCCGGGCGCCGCCGTCCTCGACGTCGGTGTCTCGCGTACCGCAGAGGGCAAGATCGTGGGCGACGTCCACCCGGGCGTCGCCGAGGTGGCGGGCTGGATTTCCCCGAACCCCGGCGGAGTCGGCCCGATGACCCGCGCCCAGCTGCTCGTCAACGTGGTCGAGGCGGCGGAGCGCAGTGTCGGCTGAGGCGGAGGACAGGCGGGCGGAGCCCGCGGCCGTGTCCCCGGGCGCGTCCGACGAGCTCCCCGAGCCCACGGCCATCGACCCGGTCAGCGCGCCGGACGCCGAGGGCCGCCCCCGGCGTACGACGCGTCGCTTCCCCCTCTTCACGCGGGACACCGCGCGACCCGAGGGGGGCGGCCGGGCGGCTTCCGGGGACGCGCCGGCGCCGGCGCGGCAGTGGCCCATCCTCGTCGTGCTCAGCACGGTCGGATTCGGGCTGCTGCTGACCGCGCTCGACGTGTTCCGGTACGGAACGCTGCTGATCGGGGCCGCGCTGCTGGCCGGTGCGGCGCTGCGCTGGGTGGTGCCGGACGTCGGGATGCTCGCCGTACGGTCCCGGTTCACGGACATGGTCACGTACACGGTGCTGGGCACGGCCATCGTGCTGCTGTCGATGATGGCGCAGCCGAAACCGTGGCTGGAGATCCCGTTCCTGGACGACACGCTGCACTACACGATCAGCAGTCTGGGCCGGTAGGACCCGGCAGGACTCGGTAGGACCGTACTTTGTCCCGGTGGGAACCGATCCACCCTCTGACGTCGTCAAACGCCTCGGACCGGCCGACTCACGTCGAGGAGGAACCGCGATGAGCGCCTGGCAGCCGCTGCCGGACGATCTGCCGCCCGAGGTACGGCACTTCGTCGAGCAGGTGCGGCTCCTCAAGGACCGCACCGGGCTCAGCCTGGCCGCGCTGGGCGCGCGCACCGCGTACAGCAAGTCCTCCTGGCAGCGGTACCTCAACGCGACCCAGCCGCCGCCCCGGCAGGCGATAACCGCACTGTGCCGGGTCGCGGGCCTCACCCCTGTCGACGCCGAACGCTTCGGCGTGCGCTGGGAGTTGGCGGTCAAGGTCTGGCCCCGGCCGCCGGCCCCGGACCCGGCGAAGCCGGAACAGCGGGAGGGGGCGGCCTCGGTGGACGGGGCGCACGGGGCGCACGGGGTTTACGAGGAGGAGGTGCCCACCCTTCCGTGGTGGGTGGAGTCCGAGTCCCCCGGGGGTGCCGGCGCTCCCGTGGACTCGTCCCGGCGGCTGCTGCTCGTCGCTCTGCTTCTTGTGCCCGCGCTCGTGGCTCTCGCCGTGGTCGGTGCTGTCGCTTTTGGATGATGCCGTTGAGGGAATCTGACATCAACGCGCCCGATGTGACCGTACTTGTGCTTTCTGTGTGGCGATGTGTCGATAAGTTCGAGGATTTGCAACCAGGGCGCAATACGGCAGGGTTAATGTGGGCAATCGGGACGGTCCGGGGCGTCCTGTGCACCATCCAGTGGTTCGGCCGACCGGGAGGGTGGTCGGTGAAAAACTGGAACACTGGACCGTGAGCCGGGGGCGTGCGACGGTGCACCTCCAGGCCTGACAATGCTCTCGTGCGCCCCCACCCCGGGAACCGAGATCCTGACTGGGCGCATCCGTGTGGGTAGCCCAAGACAGTCAAAACGGATTCGGCCGAGGGATCCAAAGGCACCACGCACGAGAGAACAGCCGGCACGACCGGGGGGAATGAGGGGGGAAGCAATGCCTCGTTGGAGGGCCTTGCCGGATGAACTGGATCCGCAGGTCAGGGAGTTCGCGAGCCAGTTGCGCAGGCTCGTGGACCGCAGCGGCATGAACATCGCGGCGGTGGCCGACCGCACGGGCTACAGCAAGACGTCCTGGGAGCGTTATCTCAACGGCCGGCTTCTCGCGCCCAAGGGTGCGATCGTCGCCCTGGCCGAGGTCACCGGCACCAATCCCGTTCATCTGACCACGATGTGGGAACTGGCCGAGCGTGCCTGGAGCCGCTCGGAGATGCGTCACGACATGACCATGGAGGCGATCCGGATCTCCCAGGCGCGCGCCGCGCTGGGTGAGCTCGCGACGCCTGCCGCGGAGGCGAAGAGCGGGAGCGGTGGCAACGGCAGGGCCGCCCGGAGCGCGACGGTGACTCCGGGAATCGCGGGCCCCGCCGGTGTCTCACCGACCGTGCCGCCGCAGCCGACGCCCCCGGAGACCCGGGACGCGGTCGGCGGTGTGGGCGCGGGCGCGGCACGGGGAGGTGTCTCGGGCGCCTCGGTGAGTTCCGCGAGTTCGGCCGGTTCGGCGAGTTCCACCGGGTCATCGAGTTCCGTCTCGGCCGAGAACAACTCGTGGGGCATAGCCGGATATCGGGGCCCGGCGGCGAGAGGCGGCGTCGGGGGGCGCCAGGCTCCGCCCGCCGGACCACCCGGATCCGCCGGACCTTCCGGGGCGTCAGGAGCGCCCGGATATCCGGGCGCGGCGCCCTGGACGCCGGGCGTACCCGGTACGCCCGGTGGACTCGGTGGACTCGGAGCGGCACCCGGCGTCGCGCCGCAGGACGCCCGGCCGGGCGGCAACGGCGGCAAGGGGCAAGGCGGCAAGGGCGGCAGTGGCGCTTCGCGGCGCAAGCGGCGGCTCACCATGTTCCTCGCGGGCCTCGTGGGGGCGTCGGTGGTCATCGCAGCCGCCGTGATCTACACCAACCGGGGTGACGACACGCCCGAGGCCAAGCCGAGCCCGTCACCGACCAAGCCGACGGTGAATCCGAACCTGCCGGTCGGCGTGAAGTGCAGCGGCGCCGCGTGCACCGGACAGGACCCGGAGAACATGGGCTGCGGCGGCGAGTTGGCGCAGACCGCCAACAGCGTCACCGTCGGCACCACGCTCGTCGAGGTCCGCTACAGCAAGACCTGCCAGGCGGCCTGGGCGCGCATCACCCAGGCGGCCCCGGGCGACCAGGTTGACGTCACGGCGTCCGGCGCGGCGAAGCAGGTCGGCGCGGTCGACACGGACACCGACGCGTACACGCCGATGGTGGCCGTGAAGGACGCGGGCGACGCGACGGCGTGCGTCACGCTCAAGGCGACCGGGCAGAAGGGCTGCACGCAGTAGCAGGCCGTAGCAGTAGGGGTGCACACGGCAGGTCGCGAGGCCCAGGGCACCTTCCCCTCGTACGGAATCGCGGAATTTCCGTACGAGGGGAATGCCCGGCCCGGTTCGGGGCAGGCGAGCAGTACCCCACGGGAGTCCGGCACGGTCGGTCCCCGGGCGGCGGTCGCTCGTCTCTCCTCTCCCGGACGGGCGGCCGTCGCCTGCCGTGGGCGAATCTGTGGGGTGGGCCACACGGGACCCGGACGCCCGGGATCCCGGATGCGCGATAGCCTGACGGCCGGATATCTCTTGACGCCAAGAGATCGATCATCCGAACCCCCGGGGCAGCGACGCCCCACCGCCAGCTGTCATACGGAGAACGCCATGACCCGCACTCCCGTGAACGTCACCGTCACCGGCGCGGCCGGCCAGATCGGTTACGCCCTCCTCTTCCGCATCGCCTCCGGCCAGCTGCTCGGCGCGGACGTGCCGGTCAAGCTCCGCCTCCTGGAGATCACCCCGGCGCTCAAGGCCGCCGAGGGCACCGCGATGGAGCTGGACGACTGCGCCTTCCCGCTGCTCCAGGGCATCGACATCACGGACGACCCCAACGTGGCCTTCGACGGCACCAACGTGGCCCTGCTGGTCGGCGCCCGCCCGCGCACCAAGGGCATGGAGCGCGGTGACCTCCTGGAAGCCAACGGCGGCATCTTCAAGCCCCAGGGCAAGGCCATCAACGACAACGCCGCGGACGACATCAAGGTCCTCGTCGTCGGCAACCCGGCCAACACCAACGCGCTGATCGCCCAGGCCGCCGCGCCGGACGTACCGGCCGACCGCTTCACCGCGATGACCCGGCTGGACCACAACCGCGCGCTCACGCAGCTCGCGAAGAAGACGGGCTCGACGGTCGCCGACATCAAGCGCCTCACCATCTGGGGCAACCACTCGGCCACCCAGTACCCCGACATCTTCCACGCCACGGTCGGCGGCAAGAACGCGGCCGAGGTCGTCAACGACGAGAAGTGGCTCGCCGAGGACTTCATCCCGACCGTCGCCAAGCGTGGCGCCGCGATCATCGAGGCCCGCGGCGCGTCCTCGGCGGCCTCCGCCGCCAACGCCGCCATCGACCACATCTACACCTGGGTCAACGGCACGGCGGACGGCGACTGGGCCTCCATGGGCATCCCGTCCGACGGCTCGTACGGCGTCCCGGAGGGCCTCATCTCCTCCTTCCCGGTCACCACGAAGGACGGCGTGTACGAGATCGTCCAGGGCCTGGACATCAACGAGTTCTCCCGCGCCCGCATCGACGCCTCGGTGCAGGAGCTCGCGGAGGAGCGCGAGGCGGTCCGCGCCCTCGGCCTCATCTAGGACCCGCATCCACGGTCCCAACCGCTGTGCCCTCGGGCCCCGTTCAGGCTTCGGCCGGACGGGGCCCGGTTTCCGGCTCCGCCGGGGACAGCCGTTTCTCGAACCAGTGTCCCGCGTACGGGTTGTCGTCGTAGCGCGGGATCTCCGCGCAGCCGCAGGCCAGGTGCATCGCCCGCGCCTCCGTGAGCACGGTGTGCGTGTCCAGCCGTACGACGGTCAAGTGCCGTTCCGCCGCAGCGTGTTCGAGGGAGTCGAGCAGCCGGCGGGCGAGGCCGGGAGGGCGTGCGTCGGGGTGCACCCGGACATGGCGGATCTCGCCGACCCCGAGACCTCCTCCGGGCGGACCAGGGCTGCGGTGTCGAAGCCCCCGGGGCGAGGCGGAGCAGTCGGCGGGCGGTGCCGAGGGGCCGGTCGCGGCCCAGGTGGCACATGGCGGAATTCCACAGGATTCCACGGCGGCACCCCCCAATTTCGGTGAAATCGGGTGTCGGGCAAGGCCGTTGTGTGCACGCTCGGTGCATGAGCGACTACAGGGGCGACTACCGGGATGACGTCCCGGCGTATCTGACGATCCGGGTCACCGCCCAGGAGGGCCCGATCGCGGCCTTCGCCGAGCAGGAGGCGGGGGAGGCCGCGCGGCGGTATCCCGACCTGATGGGGGTGGGCGTCCCGGAGTTCTTCCACGCCAGGGAGCGAGAGGCGGGCGGCTGGGAACTCTACGGCTACGGCAGCGACACACCGCAGGGCTCCCGGGACTCGCTCGGCTCGGTGTTCCGGCTGCGGGCCAAGGAGGCCGAGGACGCCGGGGACGAGACCGCCCGGCGCAAGTGGATGGCGGCGGCGCTGCGCATGGACCGGGAGGTGGTGAACGAGGTGCGGGTACGCGGCGAGCGCTTCCGGATCGTACGGGCCTCACGCTTCGTACGGATGGGGCCGAACGGCCCGGAGCCGCCACGCCCCTCCGACCCCGACCCGGCGGAGGTCGGTGAGGCGTACCGGGTGGGGCCGCGCACCAAGGGCTTCGTGGTCGACCCCGTCACGGGTACGGGACTGTCCGACGGCATCCTGAAACTGGACCTCATCCAGTTCGTCGGCGTCACGCCCGGCGCTCCGCAGGAGGTCCGGGAGGAGGCGCGGCGGGCGATCCACACGCACCCCGGCGGAGTACTGCTGCCCGCCGTCTACATGATCTCCGAGCGGGTGGACGGGAGTTGGCGGGCCCACAACCCCGGCGCCTCCGACTCCACACCTCAGGGCGCCCGGGACGCCCTGGCTCACTGGCTGCGTGTGATGGCCCCCTTCACCCTGCGGCTGAGCCCGGAGAAGGTCGCGGAGTACGCCCTGATCGCCGACCGCCTCGACGCGAAACGCTCCAACGTGGCGACCGTCGACGGCATCCGCTACCGGGTCACCCGGGTCGAACGCCTGATCAGGATCGGCCCGGACGGCCCCGAGGGCCCACGCCCCTCCGACTTCGACCCCGAACCGCCGGTCGAGGTGCAGACCCGCCTGCTCAAGGAACAGGGCCTGTGGCGGGAGGAGGACGACGAGCCGGTCCAACTGAGCCCACGGAGCCTGGAGTTGAAGAGGCTGTGGGAGGCGGAGGAGGCACGCCGGAAGGCGGTGCGGGAGGGGCGGGGGAAGGGGGCCCAGGGGTGACGGGGGAGGGTAGGGGGCCTGAGGTCTGACGGCCAGGGGGAGTTCGGGGGCACCCTGGTCGCCAGGGTGCCCCGAGACCACGCCACCGGCATTACGGCTGGGACAGCGGCCCCCTCCTTCAACTCCCGCCGGGGACAGCGAAGTTGGGGAAGGTGGGGGACGGTTGCCGTGGCCGGTTCCCGGCGGTAGTCGGAGGCGGACGGGTCAGTGGGCGACCGCGGGTGCGGCAAGGGGAATGATCTCCCTGTCGAAGAAGCTGTGGAATTCTTCCCCGCGCTCGTACAGCGCGTCGAATCCGGCCAGCGTTTCCCGGATCAGGGCTCGATCGGCGAAGCGGTTGGCTCCCGCGGCGTTACCGTCGGCGTCGTACCGCACCTCGTACATGACGACGTCTCCGAGAATCACCACCTCGGGGACGGGCCGCTCCCTCTCGATGTCCGCGATCTTGCGGGCGTCGAGCACCCGGATATTGTCGCCCAGCTCTACTCGCAGGCGCAGAACGAACATCTCCCACTGCACATACGGGGTGACAGGGAAATCCACCACGCGAAGGCGGCGCTCCAGGATGTTCAGCTGTGCCGATTCGCGGAACTGCCGTGCGTAGACATCGCGTTTCTCGTCGACGAGGGACAGGGCCCTGTCCCAGTCTCCGGCGGCGAAGGCCTCCCAGCTGGCGAATCCTCGCTCCTTGAAGTTCTGCCCACGCTCGAGCTTGTTCAGGAAGCGAATGCCGCTGTTCCGCATTCGATGGAAATCCGCGTGGTAGGTGGGCCGATCCATGCGTTCGGAAAGGCTGCCTGGGAAGGAATCAAACACTGGGGATATCCGGTTTCGCCGCGACCAACATGTTCCTTGGGATGACAACGAGCCGCTCGTCGGACCCGAGCGAGACGCCGGCCGGTAACTCCCTGCCGAGTGACTCCGTGAGATCCCGGCCGATGACGGCGATGTCCCCGTTCTCGAGCTCCCAGATGTCCGGGCAGTCAGGCGTGTCGGTTGTGTTTCCCAGTTCCTGTGGTGACTTTCCCAGACGCCGCTTGAATGTAGTGGTCGGGTCGGCTTCCCACGGCCTGGTCATGCCATCGCCCCCTCGATTAGGCCAAAGTCTCACTAATTTAGCACTCGACGAATCTGATTCGCCAGGTCAAAATCAGACTTGGTCAGGGGTGGTCATATCGACGGTTCGATTCGGTCAGCGTATATTAAGAAGATCCGCAAAGTGGTTTGGACAGGGGGAACCGTGGAACCGGAAACGGTCTTACTCGCGCAGAGCGCTGGAGTCACGCTCGTCACCTTGATGACAACCGACGCCTGGAATCGCACCCGCGAAGGGTTCGCACAACTGTGGCGCCGAGCGCAGCCGCAGCGAGCCGAGGCTGTTGTCGCGGAACTGGAAGCGACCCGCGAAGACGCTCTGGCGGCCGCCGAACTCGATGACACGGAGACGCTCGGCGAACTGCACCTCGAATGGCAGGGACGACTCCGACGCCTGCTCGCCGCCCGACCCGACGCCGCTGTGGACCTGCGCCGACTCCTCGACGAACTCGAGCCGGGCGGCTCGACCGGCCCCTCGGGCAACACGATCAACCAGTGCCCCTGTCCCTGCTCAACCGTCCCGAGATCGACGCCGTTCTTCCCCGTGCGCGCTGTGAGACCGCCCTGAGGGCGTTGCTCGACCAGTCGCTGACCGACGGCGTAAGCGTTGTTTATCAATCGGGGTGAGGGGCGTTGCGAATCCATACGTACCCTGGAGGGAGGGGTGACCCTGGAGAGGCGAACGACTTCGGCTCGCGGATGCGTTGTGGGGCGATAACCGGGCGGCGGAGGATCTCTTCGAACCAGGCAGCGGCGATCCGCCCCAACTCCTGAGGCGATCCGGTGGCCTCCAGCGACTCCACGTCTTTGCTGAACTCGCGGGCGGGGGTCGAATCGTGCACCTGGCTGCACACGAGTCTGTCACCGACCATGGTGGCGCAAAGTGTCCTGAGGACAAGTTTGTTCTTCAGGTCACTCACGTCCACGACAGCTCGGACTACGTCCTCTCCACTCGCAAAGATGTCGTCCCTTACCGGTTCGACTGGTTCATGTTCGTCTTCTTCGTCGTCCAAGCCGGGGCGATAGGCAAGCACAAGCGTATGATCCGGGGGGCACTCTGGCCAGGAGCGCGCAAAATCCTGTAGAACGCCAATAAAGACTCTCTGTTGCTCGCTTGTCTCGGAAACTTCTATGTCGAACCAGTCGTCATCCATTGTGTCAGTTTACGGCTGCCGGGTGCGGCGTGGGAATGCCGTCCATCATTCGGCGCTGGGGCCGTTGCGAGCCCAGCGGTGCCCGGTCGGTAGAGCCGTGCCCGGGGCAACGGAGTACCACCTTCCCGGAGGGCGCATTGCGTGGATGACCGGGCGGCGGACGATCTCCTCGAACCAGTCGGCGGTGATCCGGCCTAGTTCTTCCGGTGATCCGGTGGCGTTGAGTGGCTTTACGTCCTTGCTGGGTTCAGGCCCGAAGGAGTCGTTCCGTTCCATGCATATGAGACTGGTGCCGACTAGGGTAGCGCCCAGGACCTTGAGGCGAAGATTCTTTCCGAAGTCGATGACGTCAACGATCGCTTCAAGTACCGATTCCCTGTTGACGAAAGCCCACTCCAGCGCGGCGTCGTACTCCCTGTAACCGGTTGGGTGAGGTGCGACGCACGACGTCCAGAAAAGCCCTGTGCTGGCTGTTCGCGCCGTCATCATCGAGCCAGTCGTTATACATGATTGCAGTATGCGATCTCGATATGTCTGGGGAGTGCCACGGGCTCTTCCGAGCTCAGCAAAGTGCCCCGTCCGTCTGCCTGGTCCACGCGGGGGACGTCACAGCGTCAGGCAGTGCCGGGGCCGTTGCGGACCCAGCGGTGACCGGTGGCCAGAGCAGCGCCTGGGGCGGCGAAGTATGCCGCGCGGACCAGGCGGGGCGACGATGGGGCGGCGGACGATCTCCTCGAACCAGGCGGCGGCAATCCGGCCCAATTTCTCTGGCGAACAGGTGGCCTGCAGCGGTTCCACGTCCTCGCTCGGCTGTGGCCGGTAGGTGGAGTCGTGCCGCTCGCTGCAGAACAGACGGTCGCCGGCCACCGTCGCGCCCAGAGTGTGCAGGAGCAGGTTCTTCACCGGGTCGGACAGACCGACGATCAGCATGAGGACAGACTCTCCGGCGTCCGCCTCTTCTGGGGAGAACAAGAGGACAGCTGTCTCGCTCGGTGGGCATGCGGGCCAGGTTCGCGCGGAATCCCGCACGACGAAGTAGCCACCGGTGGATCCGTCGTCCCAGCAGCAGGGCAAGGCCGAATGCACCCTGAGGCTGCCTAGGCGGGTCACCCCCGAAACCTTCGAGGGACTTCAGTCGCCCTTTACCTCGGCGACGAAGGACGCCCACGCGGCGGCCGTGAAGAGGACGGCCGGGCCGTGGGGGGCCTTGGAGTCGCGGACGGGGACGAGGTTGGTCATCCCGTCGCCGACTTCGAGGCACTCACCGCCGTTGGTGCTGCTGTAGCTGCTCTTGCGCCACACAACAGACAGCTCGCTTGCGTTGATCATGTGTCCAGCTCCTTCAGATGCCTGCGGATCAACTCGGCCGATGCGTCGGGCGACAGGGCAACCGCCCTGAGCAGATCATAGGCTCGGATTCCCTCGGTCACCTCGTCCTGGCCGAGAGCTGTTCGTCCCGGAGAGAAGCCGTCGACGTGGAGCACGTCCGGCCCTTCGTCGAACCCGAGGACAGTGAACGGGCCTGCCAGCCCAGGATGCGCGACCACCGTCCGAGGGATGACCTGGATCACCGTGCGTGGGTGTTGACCCGCTGCCAAGAGGTGCTCGAACTGGGCTCGCATCACGGCCTCGCCGCCGATGTGACGCATGAGAACGTACTCGTCGACGATGAACCAGGTTCGAGGGCGTTCCTCGCGTTCGAAGATCTCCTGGCGCGTCATTCGGGCAGCCACCAGGTCATCCAGGTTGTCCGGGCGGACGGTGAGCAGCATCGCGCGTGCATAGGCCTCTGTCTGCAACAGGCCGTGGAAGACCTGGTTCTGGAACGACTGGATGGATGTGGCGTCCCCCTCCAGCTCCACGAACGGCAGGAACCAGGACGGATACGCGTAGCGGATGACCAGCGGATGCAGCCGCGCGAAGTGCCCGTCCGTCTTCAAGGCGAGGTCCAGGTCGCGCGCGAGGTCCAAGGACGGGACCCGTTTCGCCGCCTCCACCTTCGAGATCATCGACTGGGTGGTGTGGGCGAGTCGTGCCGTCTGCTCCTGCGACAGGCCCAGCTTGGTACGGATGCGGGCTAACTCCGTGCCGAAGAAGGCCAGGAGGGACTTCGTCGGGTCGGGTGCGGGGTCGGTCTCGACAGCCATGCGCAAACCTCCTCCGGCATGACCGGATCCCGGTCATGGCGACCTCCCATGACCCCGGTCAGGTCATGGCGTTCTCCCTGGTGAAGCTACCCAGCGGAGCGCAACGCTGTCCTGACAACCAGTAGTTGCCCACTCCAAAGGGGCACAGGGACACTTCGACCTGGAGAAGCGCGTGGAGACTGACAAGTGTGCGGGGACGGCGGCCCCGGAGGCCGGAGCGGTTCTGTACGACGTGCGGTCGGAGAGGGTCGGAGAGGGTCGGGGAGTACCGGGCGAAGGCCGGCCCGTATTTGTTGCTCCGCCCGCTCGGAGGTGGCCGGGAGTGGGAGGCGGCCCCCGCTGATGTGCGCCCCGCGACCCCTGCCGAGCAGCTGAGCGCCAAGGTTCGCGCCGCCAACGACCAGGCCGCGCGCAACCGGGCGGAACCGGTGAACGCCCCGGGACGCGAGATGTGCCGTCCGCCGGTGCCGGTTCCCGGCTGTGCGGAGTGTGCCGAACTCGACGCCCGGCGTGCCGCCGCCCGTGGCGGGTTCGACTGGAGCGGGGAGACGGATGCGAACGTACTGCTCCGCTCCCATCAGCGGCGGGACCATGAAGCCTGATCAATTCAGGGGAATTCCGGATCCCGGAGTCCTCATCAACGGTTACAGTATTCTCATGACCACCACCGAACCAATATCCCGCGTCGCCCTCAAGAAAATCACCCCCGACGTCTCCGCCTCGATGGGTGCCCTGCACGGTGCCGCCGTTTCCGCCGCTCAGGATGCCAAGGTCGAACCCGAGATTCTCGAGCTCATCCGGATTCGCGCCTCCCAGATCAACGGCTGTGCGTTCTGCCTCGACATGCACACCAAGGACGCCCGTGCGGCCGGTGAGACCGAGCAGCGGATCTACGCGCTGAACGCCTGGCGGGAGACCCCCTTCTTCACCGAACGGGAGCGTGCCGCACTGGCGTTGGTCGAGGCCGTGACCCTGGTGCACGACGGGCACGTGCCCGACGACGTGTACGCCGAGGCCGCCGCCGTGTTTGATGAGGCGCAGGTTGCGGCGTTGATCTGGGCCGCCACCGTCATCAACGCGTACAACCGGATCGCCATCGCGACGCGCATGGTTCCCGGGGGTTATCAGCCGGTGCAGAAGACCAGCTGAATTCGGGAATGGAAAAGCCGGGCAGGGCGAATTCTCTTCGTCCTGCCCTTCCTTTTTTCGTACACTCCGCCGGTGTTTAGAGAAGCGGCTCCGCCAGGTTCTCCAGCCATGTGCGCCATTCGCTCGCGCGTGGCGCCGGGCCCGCCCTGAGAGGGGGTTCGCCGCCGCCCGTCCATTCCGTCACCGGGCGGATTCCGTGCAGGGCGTTCACGAGCCACACCTCGCGGCCGGTCAGGTCGGCGAGGGTGCGTTCGCGGTGGGCCACGCGGACGCCGGTGCGCTGGGCCCGCTCCTGGATGAGCGCCGAGGTGACGCCGGCCAGGACGGGGAGTTGCGGCGAGGGCAGGCACAGGGTGTCGTCCTCCCACCACAGGATGCTGGTGGTGGCGCCCTCCAGGACCACGCCCGAGGGCGCGATCAGCAGCGCCTCGTCCGCTCCCGCGGTGGACGCCCGGTGCCTGACCCGGGCCAGGATGTCCAGGTCGGGGCCCTTGCGGCGAGGGACGGTACGCGGGTCGATCTGGCCCGCCGCCCAGGCCCGTACACCCGTGCCGAGGGTGGGGGCGTGGCGGAGGAGCAGTCTCAACTCCCTTGATTCCGCGCCCAGTTCGACCCGGGGAAACCATTCTCCGGTGCGCGGCAGCGCGTCGGTCATGTCCCGCCAGAAATCGATCAGCTGGCGCAGCGAAGGGCCGCCGGAGTCACCGCACGCGCGCAGGAAACGCTCCCGGTGCCGGCCGAGGGCGCGTACCCGGCCGTCGCGCAGCAGCCACGAGTCGGCGACCGCCAGTCGCTCACCGATCGCCGGAACGAAACCGTGCGCGTCCGGGCCGGTCAGTCCACGGCGGGGCGTCCACGTCAACAGCCCCTCCGCAGGCGCTGCTTGTGTTGCTGGTTGCGTCATCAAGTGCTCTTCTCGATACCTCGGTACATACGTACACGTGTACATACATACGCGCGTACACACGTACACGCTGGTCAGTACTTGCGGCCCGCCACCGCGGGTGCCCCGTTGCGGGGACCGTACGGCGCGTGTTCCAGCCACGATCCGCACCACGGCAGCACCGGTGCGAGGGCCGCCGCCGCGCGCTGCTTCGCCCGGACGATCCGCCGCCGGGGCCGCAGGTGGTCCAGGGCGTTGCCGGCGGCGGCGCTGTTGAACACGGCCGCCGCGTGCCGTATTTCGGCGAACTCGGCGACCGCTCCCACCAGTCCCGTCCTGGACACCGCCGCGATGGCGTCCGCCGCAGCCGCCGCGTCCGCAATCCCGCTGTTCATGCCGCGCGCCCCGAACGGCGGGAACAGATGCGCCGCCTCCCCGACGAGCAGCACCCGCCGGTGCTTGTCCGTGAACGCGTCGGCGACCTTGCGCAGGAAGCGGTACGTCGACACCCACAGGATCTGCGACCCGTATCCGGGCGCCTCCAGGACCTCCGGCAGCCAGTTCCGTACGGCTTCCTCCGTGCCGTACGCCTCCTGGGCGTCGTCGTCGCGGCACTGGAGGTCGACCTGGAAGCCGCCGGTGAACGGCACCCGCATCACGCTGCGGCCGCCCACGCCCGGGTGTTCGTAGTGGAAGACGCGCTCCAGGGGGAGTTCGGCCCCGGGGATGTCGGCGACGTCCACGACCACATGGAACCCCGCCGAGCGGGTGCCCTCCATGGGGATCCGCAACTCCGCCCGTACGGCGGAGCGGGCGCCGTCGGCGGCCACGACATGGGTGCCGTGCCAGACGCCGCCGTCGGCGTCGGTGAGGGTGACCCCGGTCGGCGAGGACCGTACGCCCGTCACCCGCACGCCCCACGCGAACTCCACGCCCGCTTCCCGGCAGGCGGCGCGCAGGAAGCGCTCCGTGTCGACCTGGCGCAGGCTGGTGAAGGGGGGCGGGGTGGCCGTGGGCGTCCTCGGCTGCTCGGGGAAGGTGCGGGAGTAGACCTCGCGGCCCCGGTACAGCGTGCGCCGGGTGTGCCACGTCCGTCCGTACGACGCGAACTCGGCGGCCAGGCCCGGGCGCATCCCGTCCAGCAGCCGCAGGGTCTCGCGATGCACGAACAGGGCGCGGCTGCCCGGGCGTTGACGGTCCTCCGGGTCCGCCTCCAGGAGGAGGACGGGCAGACCGTGGGCGCGCAGTCCGAGGGCCGCGGAGAGACCGACGGGGCCCGCTCCGACGACCAGTACGCGCTCGGCCGCGGGGTCTGCGGAGCTCATGCGCGTGCGCTCTCGGCCAGCATGCGGGTGATCTCCACCCGTTTCACCTTCCAGGTCGCCGTCATCGGCAGCTCCTCGAACCGCCACTGCCGGGGCTCGGCCATCGTCGGCAGGTCGGCGGTCGCCTGACGCCAGCGGTCCGGGTCCAGCGGCATCTCGTCCCGTACGCAGACCACGGGCACCGGCTCACGGTCGGCGCCCGGCACGATGACGACCTCGCGCAGCTCCTCCAGCCGGTCCATCAGCGTGTCCTCGACCTCGAGGTTGCTGTGCACGGAGTCGATCTGGTCGATCTCGCGGTCGATGAGGTACAGCGCGCCGAGCCGGCTCCGGTAGCCCATGTCGCCCATCTGCCACCACCCGCCGCCGTCGAGCTGGCGCCGGTACTGCTCGCGCGCGCCGAGGTAGGTGAGGATGCGTCCGCGCGTACGGGCCTCGATGCGACCGGGTTTGCCGGGTGCGGCGGGCCGGCCGTCGTCGTCCGTGACGCGGACCCGGGTGAAGCCGGGAATCCCGATCCCGACCCGGCGGCCGTCCGCCTTCGCCGCGCTGCGCCGGGTGAACCACTGGAAGGCGACGGGACCGGTCTCGCTCTGCCCGTACAGCTGGATCAGCCAGGCGCTACGCCGCTTCGAGGCGCCCAGCAGCCGTCGTACGGTCCGCGGGTGGATCGCGTCGAACGTCGACCCGTACGACCGTACGCGCGACAGGGGTTGGCCCGGCGCGTCCGCCAACTCCTCCCACAGGACGAAGGTGTTGGGGTGGGTCTCCACGATGCCCGGGCGGTGGCGGGCCAGCAGCGGGCCGACGGCGGCCGGGGTCGGGTCGGTGATCAGGAGCAGCGGACTGCCGAAGTGCAGGAGCACGCCGAGGAGATGGTAGAAGCGCGAGTGCACGAACGACATGTGCAGCGCGGCCGTCTCACCTCGCGTGGGCCAGCCCATCGCCTGCTGCGGTACGAGCCGGTTCCACATGGTGTTCGCGCAGTGCACGGCGAGCTTGGGGATGCCGGTGGTGCCCGAACTGTGGGTGATCAGGGCGGGTTCGCGGGGGTGGAGGCGGACCGGGGCGACGGGGTCGGCACCCGCGTACATCGCCAGCGGTTCCGCGCCGGGTACGTCGGCGCCGGCCTCGGCGTCCACCGCGAGCGTCCGGCGGACCAGCGGGGCAAGGTCCAACTCGGCGAGCGGGCCGGTGAGTTTGGCTCTGTCGGTCAGCAGCCAGGGGCGGTGCAGCCGGGCCAGCAGCTGGCCGACGACCGGTCCGGCGAGACCGGGGGACAGCAGGACGGGGACCGCGCCGATACGGGAGACGGCACAGGTCAGCAGCACGATGTCGACGTTGTCCGTCTTGTGGACGACCACCTCCTCCGAGGGCCGCACCCCGGCCGCCCACAGCCGCGCCGACAACTCCTCGACCAGATCGGCCAGTTGCGAGTAGCTGAGGTCGACCCCGGCCTCGGGGCTGACGTCGAGCGGCCGGTCCAGGGTGACGAAGACGGCCCCGTGGCGGTCGGCGGCCCGCCGGAAGACCGGGCCCAGATAGAAACCGCGCTCGGCGAGCAGGGGCTGCGGCTGTGGCATGCGCCCGTTCCCTTCTGAAGTACTGCGGGGGGTTGCGATGGCTGCGGTGACTGCGGTGACGGCACTTCTTACGGTGGCCGTGGGGGTCACCAGGCGCCCTGGCGGACCAGATGGCGGCGGAGTTTCCCGGTCGAGGTGCGGGGCAGCGACGGGACGAAGCTGACGCTCCGGGGGACCTTGAAGGCGGCGAGACGGGTGCGGGCCAGCTCGATGAGCTCGGCCTCCAGGCCCGTGCCGGCCGGTCCGGTGGGCACGACGAAGGCACGCAGCCTGCTGAAGCCCCGCTCGTCGGTGAGTGCGGCCACGGCGATCTCCTTCACCGCCGGATGGGCGCGCAGGACGGCCTCCACCTCCAGCGGCGAGACCGTGATGCCGCCGACCATCTCCATGTCGTCGGCGCGGCCCAGATGCCGGTAGCTGCCGTCCGGTTCGCGTACCGCCCGGTCCCGGGTGGCGAGCCAGCCGTCGACCAGTGAACGGGCCGTCTCGTCGGGCCGGTTGAGGTAGCCGCTCGTCAACGTGGGCCCCCGCACCCAGAGTTCACCCTCGACGCCCTCGGCTTCCTTGCCGGCACGCAGTGCGCGCCCGGCGCGGTCACGCAGTTCGATCTCGAAACCGGGGACGGGGCGGCCGACCGTACCGGGGTGGTTGTGGTCGAGGCTGTTGGCGCAGAAGGCGTGCCCGGCCTCCGTGGAGCCGATCTGCTCCAGGACGGGCGCGCCGAGCAGCTCGCCGATCTGCTGCCCGAGCCCGTCCGGCAGCCCCTCACCGGCCGACACGGCGGCCCGTACGGAGGCGAAGCAGCCCTGGTGGCCGTTGCCCCGGTCGGCGACCAGCGCCGCGTACGCGGACGGCACCGAGTAGAGCAGCGTCACCCGGTGCCGGGCGACGAGTTCGTCCACGGCCGCCGGGCTCGGACGGCGGTCCACCAGGACGGCCGACGAGCCGGAGAAGAGCGGGAAGGCGAAGGCGTTGCCGAAGCCGTAGGCGAAGTACAGCTTCGACACGGAGAGGGTGACGTCGTCCTCGGTGATCCGCAGCAGACGGCGCCCGATGAGGTCGTGGTAGGTCTTCGGATCGCCGTGACAGTGCACAACTCCCTTGGGACGACCGGTAGTTCCGGAGGTGTACTGCACGTATAACGGCGTGTGCGCGTCCACCGGGTGGGCGGCGGTGGCCGGTTCGACGGTGGGCGCGAGGGCGGCGAGCTGATCGGCGCCCAGGAGGGGACGCCCCGCGAATCGCCCGCCCTCGCCCTCGCCCTCCTCCAGCCAGGGCCCGGTCACGCACAGCACCGCTTCGGTGTCCTCGGTCATGAACGCGTGGTCGGCGGGCGGAAGTTCGGGGTTGACCAGGACGGCCACGGCACCGAGCCGGGCGATGGCGAGGAACGCGGTCACCCACGTGATGCCGTCGGGCAGCGCGAGGACGACCCGGTCGCCCGCGCCCACTCCGTGCCGGGCGAGCACCGTCGCCGTACGGGCGGCCAGCTCGTGCACCTCGCCGTGCGTCCAGGAGCGGTGCCCCTGCTGGCTCTGGTGGAAGGCGGGCCGGTCGTTCCAGCCGCGCCGCCCGGCGAGGTCGGCGAGATGCGCGGCTAGGTTCCCGGGGGCGCCGGCGCCGGCGTCAGCGAGTGCGGGATCGGGCGCGGGTGTGAAGGGAGCGGTGGTGGCAGTGAAGTCCTGCTGGGTCGTCATCGGGTGGCCTCCTCCGCGGTGGCCGACAGCGACGAGCGCTCTTCGCGCCCCCGCTCGTACTCCTGGTAGGCCCGCATCTGCGCGGCCGTCTTCAGCAGCATCTCGTCGTACTCGGCGACCGGGTCCGAGGCCAGGACGATCGCGCCGCCGGCGCCCAACTGCATCTCGCCGTCGGCGATCACGGCGGTCCGGATGACGATGTTGAGATCCGCGCCGCCGCTGCACCCCAGGTAGCCGAGGGCGCCGGAGTACACGCCCCGCGCCTCCGTCTCCAGCGAGTCGATGATCTCCATGGTGCGGAGCTTGGGCGCGCCGGTCATGGAGCCGCCGGGGAAGCAGGCACGGACGGCGTCCACCGCGTCGGTGCCCTCGCGCAGCCGCCCCTCGACGTAGGAGACGAGCTGGTGCACGGTGGCGTACGTCTCGGCGACCATCAGCCGGGAGACGCGTACCGTGCCGGTGCGGCAGACCTGGCCCAGGTCGTTGCGGAGCAGGTCGACGATCATCAGGTTCTCGGCGCGTGTCTTGTCGTCGGCGGCGAGCGAGTCGCGCAGGAGTTCGTCCTCCTCCTGGTCGACGCCCCGGGGCGCGGTGCCCTTGATGGGTCTGGCCTCGGCCATGCCGTCACGGGTGATCCGCAGGAACCGCTCGGGGGAGGAGCCGGCCACCTCGAGGTCCCCGAACCGCAGGAAGGCCGCGTACGGCGCCGGGTTGACGCGGCGCAGGACGCGGTAGTAGTCGTACGCGTCCTTGGGGGCGGGCATGCGGGCCGCGTTGGTCAGACAGACCTCGTAACTCGTCCCGGCGGCCAACTCCCGTTGGCAGGCCTCGATGTCGGCGAGATAGGTGGACCGGTCGCGCACCAGCCACGGTTCGGCGGCCGCGGGATCGGGCTCGGCGGTGGGCACGGGCGGTGCCGGCTGCTCGCCGGACACGAAGGTGAGCTGGGCCAGCGCGCTGTCGAGCCAGTCGGCGGCCTCCAGCGTGGCCTGCGGGGTGTCCTCGGCGACGCAGACGGCGTACGTGTAGCCCTCCTGGTGGTCCACCGCGATCAGCCGGTCGGCGAACAGCCAGCAGGCGTCAGGGGTTTGGGCCCGGTGGACGTTGGGCGAGGCCCCGCAGTCGGCCTTCGTCTCGTACCCGAAGAAGCCGACGTATCCGCCGGTGAAGTCGAAGGGCAGCCCTGTGGCATCGACCTGACGACTCGTCAACTGCCGCTTCAGATAGTCGAAGACGCTCGCCCGGACCTTGCGCGCGGGCCGCCCCTCCCGCTCGATCTCACAGACGCCGCTCGTGACGTCGTACCGCACGAACTCGGCGAGCGGGCCTGACCCGTCCCCGAAGAACGAGAACCGGGAGCGTCCCTTCTCGACCTGTGAACTGTCCAGCCAGAAGGAGCGCGGTGAGCCCGCGTACATCCGGCCGAACGCGGCCTCCGTGTCCACCGCGGAGGCGATCCGGCGGGTGTGCAGCCGGTGGGTGGGGCGTGGTCGCGCGGAGCGGCGCTGGGCGGGGATGCGGGGGGTGCGCGGGACGAGCACCGGGGAGGGGGACTCGGGCATCGCCGCCGCGCTGCGGGTGACGGCGGTGTTCTTCGTACGGAGCTTGCGGGCGCGTTCCGCCGTGAGGTTGCGGAAGTTCATGAACATGCGGCGGCCGTACTCGGTGAGGACCGACTCCGGGTGGAACTGCACTCCCCACAGGGGGCGCGTACGGTGCCGCAGGCCCATCAGGACGCCGTCCTCGGCCCAGGCGGTGGCCTCCAGGGTCTCGGGGAGCGGCTCGCGCACCGACAGGGAGTGGTAGCGCACGGCGGTGAAGTGCTGCGGCAGCCCCTTGAAGAGGTCCTGCTCGTCGTGCCGGATCGTCGAGAGATGCCCGTGGCGGGGCTCGGGCGCGGGCACGATCCCGCCCTGCTCGCCGAGCGCGATCCCCTGGTGACCGAGGCAGACGCCGAGGACAGGGATCCGGGACTCGGCCAGTACACGTGCGCTGATCCCGAAGTCGCGAGGGGTGCCCGGGTGACCGGGACCGGGTGAGACGACGATGTTGTCGAATTCCACGAGAGTGTCGAATCCGCTGGTCGGCGCATCGTTACGGATCACCACCGGCTCCTCGCCGTTGACCTCGGCGATCAGCTGGAACAGGTTGTACGTGTACGAGTCATAATTGTCGATGAGCAGGGTCTTCACCCGCCCACCTCCCTTGCGTCGTTCATGCCGTCTACCATGCCGTCGATCATGCGGTTCGCCTTTTGTGCCGTCCACGGAGTGCCTGGAGCGGCGGGTAGAGCCATTTCTTGAAGAAACGCTGCAGACGCGGCATGAGGATCCAGGTGACGAGTGCCGTCACGGCCAGACACAGCAGCAGAGTACGAATGAGTGCATTGACACCGCCGAGGAACGGCAGAATGGTCAGATTGAATACAAGCACGGGTGGAAAAACCGCGCTCATATTCACGAACCAGAGCTTCCATTTGTCCGGCGGGCGTGGCGGAGCGGGCGCCGCGGCGGTGGCCGGTAAGTCGGTCTGGGAGTCGAACCACGCCTTGGAGCCCTGGATGCGCCGGCGCCCCGTCTCCCGGGCGAGCCCGTCCGCCCTGGCCGCCCACTGTGCCCAACTGACGGAGTTTTCCCAGGCCAGCGCCGAACTCTCACTGTCGAAGCGGTAGACCACATGCCACTCCGCCTCTCCGTCGACAAGTACACCACCCCCCAGAAAACCCTGCTCACGCGCCTTTGCGCGCAGCATGGCCCACCCCCAGGAGTGGAACTCGGTCTCGCGGCCCGGGATCACTTGATACGCCACCGTGACGGTGACGGGATTCCTGGTCACCCCGTCGTATACGGAGCCCGAAGCGATCGCACTCAAAGCTTCAACCAAGATTTTCGAAACCTCCTCAAAGATGTCCGCAAGGTGGCTTTTTGTCACTCTTTAGGGTATCTTTCTGCGCTCTTTCGAGCGATACTCGGGGTAACTTTTTCGGAATTGACGAAAGGGCTTGCCCGGAGGAGTGGTGAAGCTGCACGATCGCCATTCGACCGACGCGAGGGAGATTTCATGTCCAGGTACGACTGGGATATGACCCACGAAGGAATCGAGCGGGCCAGGTCCGTGATCGAGCCGGTGCGGAAAGAAGTGACCGCCCACCCGATTTACCGGCGGATAAACACCAGGGAACACATGGCGACGTTCATGGAGCACCATGCGTTCGCGGTCTGGGATTTCATGTCCCTGCTCAAGTCGCTGCAGCGGGAGCTGACCTGCGTCGACGTCCCCTGGGTGCCGCGCGGGTCGGAGGTGAGCCGGCGCCTCATCAACGACATCGTGCTCGTGGAGGAGAGCGACGAGCTGAACGGCGGCTTCACCAGCCACTTCGAGCTGTACCGCGCCGGGATGGGCGAGGCGGGGGCGGACACGTCCCGGCTCGACGCGTTCATCGGTCTGGTGGGGGAGGGGCACGATGTGGACTCGGCGCTGCGTGTCGCCCAAGTGCCGGGCCCCGCCGCCGAGTTCGTCCGCACCACGTTCGAGATCATCAACGACCGGCCACTGCACTGCCGGGCGGCGGCGTTCGCGTTCTCCCGCGAGGACCTCATCCCCGACATGTTCGACCAGGTGATCAAGGAGGAGGGCACGGACAGGTTCCCCCTGTTCCGCGACTACCTCTCCCGGCACATCGAGGTCGACGGCGAGGAACACACCCCGATGGCCATGCAGATGGTGGCGGACCTGTGCGGCACGAGTGACGCCCACTGGGCGGAGGCGGCGGAGACGGCGACGGATGCGTTGGAGGCGAGGGTGCGGTTGTGGGATGGGGTGGTGGGGGTGATGGAGTAGTGGGTTTCCCACCCACCCACCCGTTTCCACCCCGTTTGCCTGGCGCCCTCGAACCTCTCCGTGCCGGCCCGCGTACCCAACCTGCGGGGGCGAGCCTCAGTCCGGTGCCTCACCGAACCGTGCCAGCGCCAACGCCCCCACCACCGCCACCCCGAACCCCGCCACCGCCAGCCACCCCAACCCCTCCCGCGTACGATCCCCCAGCCACACAACCCCGATCACCGCCGGCCCGATCGTCTCCCCGATCACCATCCCCGCCGTAGGCACGGTCACCGCCCCCCGCTGCAACGCCGAAGTCAACGCCAGGAACGCCCCCGCACCCCCCACCACCAGCGCGTACACCGCCGCGTTCGCCACCAGCGCCCCCACCGACAGCTCATCGACGAGCCGCACCGAGACCTCGACCACCCCGAACCCGAACCCCGCCCCCAACCCGAGCAGCAGCCCCCGCCCCCGCTCCGGCAACCGCCCGCCCAGCAACCCCAGCACCAGCACCCCCACCGCGGTCGCGAGCATCGCGTACCTGAGCGCGTCCGACCCGGCCCGCTCGCCCTCCGTCCCGGAGGACAGCCCCAGCATGCCCAGCCCCGCGCACACCACCCCCACGGCGGCCCACTCCACCCCGCTCAGCCGCACCCGAAGCAGGCGGGCGGCGACCACCGCGGTGACGGCGAGACTCGCGGCCAACGCCGCGCCGACGGCGTAGATCGGAAGGGAACGCAGCGCGGCGATCTGGAAGAGGAAGCCGAGCCCGTCCAGGGTCAGTCCCGCGATGTACCGCCACTGCCGCAACGCCCGCAACAGCAACGCCGCGTCGCCGCCCGGCCCGCCGCGTGGGCTCTCGCGCGAGTCGGTGGGAGCGGCGGCCGCCGCCCGCGCGGCCATCGCCTGCAACACCGTCGCCGTACCGAAGCAGACCGCCGCGCCGAGCGCGCACACCATTCCGAAGAGCACACGGTGACTCTAGGTGGGGCGGAGTGGAGGGCGGCGGTAGGAGGGAGGTGAGAGGTGGGGCGTGGAGGAGCGGGCGGTAGGAACAGGGGGTCAGCCGAGCCCGGCCCTCGGGCGATCTTTAGGCTGAGCCGGGCGAAACACCACAACGGGGAAAACGGGGAGACACGAACATGGCTGACACGCGCAGACGGCTCCGCTCGGGCACCGTCGTACTCGGCGGCATGGGCCTCCTCGCCGCCGCCCTCACCGCGTGCTCCTCGGACGACCCCGACAAGCGCTGCGTCGACCGCGACAGCTACCGCGCCGCCAAGGGCTACAAGGTCGTCGCCGAGAAGAACTGCAAGACCGTCACGTCGGTCAACGGCGCCCACTACTACGGTGGCAAGAAGAAGTCCGGCTGGGTGAAGGGCGGCTCCTTCACCGAGTCCCGTTCGGGCGGCGGAAGTTCGAGCGGCGGAGGAAGCGGCGACGACGACAGCCGTACCGGCGTCCACCGCGGCGGCTTCGGCGGCGGCGACTCCGGCTCGGGCGGCTGAGCCCGGCATGCGGCGCCACACGATCGAGCCCCGCCCCGGCTGGCAGCAGACCGTCGAGGCGCAGGGGCTCATTTACCCGCTCACCCGCCTCCCCGACGGCACGCTGCGCCCCTACTGGGACGAGAGCGCGTACTACGTCTTCTCGCTCCCGGAGGTGGAGGCGCTGGAGGAGGTGGTCGAGGAACTCCACGCCATGTGTCTCGCCGCAGCCGAGCACATCGTCACGGAGAACCGTTTCGCCGAGCTGGGGATCACCGACCCGCGCGTCGCGGCGGCGGTCGCCGAGGCCTGGCACCGTCGGGCCGAACTCCCGTCCCTCTACGGCAGGTTCGACCTGCGCTACGACGGTACGGGCCCCGCGAAGCTGCTCGAGTACAACGCCGACACCCCCACCTCCCTGGTGGAGGCGGCGTCCGCCCAGTGGTTCTGGATGGAGGACCGCTTCCCCGGCGCCGACCAGTGGAACTCCCTGCACGAACGCCTGGTCGACGCCTGGCGGAAACAGGCAGAGCTCCTCCCGCCCGGCAGCCCCCTCCACTTCGCGCACTCCGCCGCCGACGAACTCGGCGAGGACCTGATGACCGTCGCCTACCTGAAGGAGACGGCGGAACAGGCGGGCCTCGACACCGACTGGATCCCCATGGAGGAGATCGGCTGGGACCCGCTCTCCGGGCGCTTCGTCGACAACCAACTCCGGTTCATCCGCAGCTGCTTCAAGCTGTACCCGTGGGAGTGGCTCACCACGGACGAGTTCGCCGACCAGGTCCTCGCCACCCTGGACAACGGCGGCGGCACGGGCAGCACGCTGTGGATCGAACCGGCCTGGAAGATGCTGCTCAGCAACAAGGCGCTGCTGGCCATCCTCTGGGAGCTCTATCCCGACCACCCGAACCTCCTCCCCGCGTACCTGAACGGCGCAGGGGAACTGGCCCACACGACCGGCTACGTCAAGAAGCCACTGCTGGGCAGAGAGGGCGCGGGCGTAACCATC
Organism: Streptomyces sp. NPDC047042; assembly: GCF_040644035.1. NCBI lineage: Bacteria > Bacillati > Actinomycetota > Actinomycetes > Kitasatosporales > Streptomycetaceae > Streptomyces > Streptomyces sp. NPDC047042. The sequence continues at coordinate 193,693 of NZ_JBEYVP010000007.1, forward strand.
CACAGGCCACTCCTTGCGCCTGCGGCGCCGAGCGGGCCTGCGGCGCCGAGCGGGCCTGCGGCGCCGAGCGGGCGTGCGGCGCCGAGCGGGCCTGCGGTGCCCGCCGCGCTTGCGGTGCCCGCCGGGCCTGCGGTGTCTGTGGCGCCGACCGCGCCTGTGGCGCCGACCGTGTCTGTGGCGCCGACCGCGCCTGCGGCGCCTGTGGCATCCGAGATGCACGCCGCGTCTGCTGCGCCTGCGGCCTCCGCCGCGCCCACCACATCCCGCGCGCCCTCCGAGTCCGCCCTCCAAGGCCCCTGCTGCTACCAGCAGTTGGCGGACCTGCCCACCTTTGACGGCAACCACGTCGTCCTCGGCGCCTGGGTCGTCGCAGGCGAGTCGGCGGGTCTCGGCATCCGAGAGTCGGACGGTCCGATCACCGACGAGTACGCCCGCTTTTTGCCCCACGTCATCCTGTAACGCTCGCCGCGCTCGTCGGCGCCTGCGGCGACCACCGGCGCCAGGCTGGCATCCGCTGACAGTCACCGGCGCCTGCCGCGCCTGCCGCGCCCGTCGGCGCTCACCGTGCCCGTCGGTGCCTGCTGCCTCCACCGGCGCCCGGCCGGCGTCCGCTGACAGTCACCGGCGCCTGCCGCGCCTGTCGGCGCTCACCGTGCCCGTCGGTGCCTGCTGCCTCCACCGGCGTCCGGCCGGCGTCCGCTGGCACTCACCGGCGTCCGCCGCGCCCGTCGGCGCCTGCTGCGCCCACCGGCGCCCGGGACGGCATCCGCTGACACTCACCGCGCCTGCCGCGCCCGCCAGCCCCACCGCGCCCACTGGCGCCCGGCTGGCGCCCGCTCACACTCGCCGGCGTCCGCCGCGTCCGCCGCGCCCATCGGCGCCTGCCGTGCTTACCCGCGCCCACCCGCGCCCACCCGCGCCCCGCCCACCGGAGCCCGCTGACACTCACCGGCACTCACCAGCACGCACTGGCAACCACGCCGCCCACCCCCGCCCACCGGCAACCACGACGCCCACCCCCGCCCACCGGCAACCACGCCGCCCCTCGAAGCCCACCCCGCCCCCCGAAGCCCCCCGCCCCCGCGCCAGCGGCCCCGCTCGCATGTTGGACAGCGCGGCCCCCGCCTCTCGCCCGGCCGGTACGCTGGGCGTGGGCCGTGACTGGCGCGCTGGGATGGGACCGACCATCGGGAAGCGGCCCCAGGGCCCGGCGGTACTCGCCGTCCGGATCCGAGAGTCAGTGCCGTGCGCCTGGGCCGAGCCGTGAACGCCGAACGCCACGTCCGGAGGTCCCCATGTCTGCCGAGCCCCTCTCCCACGAGTCCACCGCCTTCCGTGCCGCCCTCGATGTGATCCGTGCCGTCGAGCCGCGTGTGGCCGACGCCATCGGCCAGGAGGTCAGCGACCAGCGCGAGATGCTCAAGCTGATCGCCTCCGAGAACTACGCCTCCCCGGCCACCCTCCTCGCCATGGGCAACTGGTTCAGCGACAAGTACGCCGAGGGCACCGTGGGCCGCCGCTTCTACGCCGGCTGTCGCAACGTCGACACCGTCGAATCCCTCGCCGCCGAGCACGCCCGCGAACTCTTCGGCGCGGCCCACGCCTACGTCCAGCCGCACTCCGGCATCGACGCCAACCTCGTCGCCTTCTGGTCCGTCCTCGCCGACCGCGTCGAGGCCCCCTTCCTCGAGAAGACCGGCGCCCGCCAGGTCAACGACCTCACCGAGGCCGACTGGGCCGAGCTGCGTCAGGCCTTCGGCAACCAGCGCATGCTCGGCATGTCCCTCGACGCCGGCGGCCACCTCACCCACGGCTTCCGCCCCAACATCTCCGGCAAGATGTTCGACCAGCGCTCCTATGGCACCGACCCGGCCACCGGCCTGATCGACTACGAGGCGCTGCGCGTCACCGCCCGCGACTTCAAGCCGCTGATCATCGTCGCCGGCTACTCCGCCTACCCCCGCCTCGTGAACTTCCGGATCATGCGCGAGATCGCCGACGAGGTCGGCGCCACGCTGATGGTGGACATGGCGCACTTCGCGGGCCTCGTCGCCGGCAAGGTCCTCACCGGCGACTTCGACCCGGTCCCGCACGCCCAGATCGTGACGACCACCACCCACAAGTCGCTGCGCGGCCCGCGCGGCGGCATGGTCCTGTGCGACGACTCCCTCAAGGACCAGGTCGACCGCGGCTGCCCGATGGTCCTCGGCGGCCCCCTCCCGCACGTCATGGCCGCCAAGGCCGTCGCCCTCGCCGAGGCCCGCCGCCCCGCGTTCCAGGACTACGCCCAGCGTGTCGTCGACAACGCCCGCGCCCTCGCCGAGGGCCTGATGAGCCGGGGCGCCACCCTGGTCACCGGCGGCACCGACAACCACCTCAACCTGATCGACGTCGCCTCCTCCTACGGCCTCACCGGCCGCCAGGCCGAGACCGCGCTCCTCGACTCGGGCATCGTCACCAACCGCAACGCCATCCCGGCCGACCCGAACGGCGCCTGGTACACGTCCGGCATCCGCATCGGCACCCCGGCCCTCACCACCCGGGGCCTGGGAACGGCGGAGATGGACGAGGTGGCCGGCCTGATCGACCGCGTCCTCACGGCCGCCGAGCCCGGCACGACCAAGTCGGGCGCCCCGTCGAAGGCGTCGCACGTCCTGGACGCGAAGATCTCCGACGAGATCGCGACCAGGGCGACGGACCTGGTGGCGGGCTTCCCCCTCTACCCGGAAATCGACCTGGGCTGAGCCCACCCCCAGGGGCGCGGGGAACTGCGCGACCAACCCCCACCGGCCCGCAGCTCCCCACCTAGGGGCGCGGGGAACTGCGCGACCGGCCCCCACCGGCCCGCAGCTATCCGTGCGACCTGGACTGAGCCCACCCAGGGGCGCGGGGAACTGCGCGACAAACCCCCACCGGCCCGCACCTCCCCGCGTACCGAAACCACCCCCGTACCTCTGAGACAATGAGAAACATGGCCTCAGACCGACCGCGCGTGCTCTCCGGAATCCAGCCCACCGCAGGCTCGTTCCACCTCGGCAACTACCTCGGCGCCGTGCGCCAGTGGGTGGCCCTGCAGGAGTCCCACGACGCGTTCTACATGGTCGTCGACCTGCACGCGATCACGGTCCCGCAGGACCCGAAGGAGCTCACGGCCAACACCCGGCTGGCCGCCGCCCAGCTCCTCGCGGCCGGCCTCGACCCCGACCGCTGCACGCTGTTCGCCCAGAGCCACGTCCCCGAGCACGCCCAGCTCGCCTGGATCATGAACTGCCTCACCGGCTTCGGCGAGGCGTCCCGGATGACCCAGTTCAAGGACAAGTCCGCCAAGCAGGGCGCCGACCGGGCGAGCGTCGGCCTGTTCACGTACCCGATCCTCCAGGTCGCCGACATCCTCCTCTACCAGGCGAACGAGGTGCCGGTCGGCGAGGACCAGCGCCAGCACATCGAGCTGACCCGTGACCTCGCCGAGCGCTTCAACGGCCGCTTCGGCGAGACCTTCACGATCCCGAAGCCGTACATCCTGAAGGAAACGGCGAAGATCTACGACCTTCAGGACCCGTCGATCAAGATGAGCAAGTCGGCGTCCACGCCCAAGGGCCTCATCAACCTGCTCGACGATCCGAAGACCACCGCCAAGAAGGTCAAGAGCGCGGTCACGGACACGGACACCGTGATCCGCTTCGACCCGCAGGAGAAGCCCGGCATCAGCAACCTGCTCGGCATCTACTCGACGCTCACTGGCATCGACATCGCCGAACTCGAGCGGAAGTACGACGGCAAGGGCTACGGTGCGCTGAAAGTGGACCTCGCCGATGTCGTGGTCGACTTCGTGACGCCGTTCCGGGAGCGCACCCAGCAGTATCTGGACGACCCGGAGACCCTCGACTCGATCCTCGCCAAGGGCGCGGAGAAGGCCAGGGCCGTCGCCGCGGAGACACTCGCCCAGGCGTACGAGAGAGTCGGCTTCCTGCCCGCCAAACACTGACCCCGGAGATCGACCCCGGACACTGTCCCCGAGACTGCGGGCACTGAACCGCAGTCCCACGGGTACCAGTACCACCGCACTGTGTACGACGCGGCATCAGAGCGCTGCACATCACTATGGTTGCGCCTGCCCGCAGACCCGCCGTGCCCGTACAGTCGATAGCCGACCGGTACGAGCAACAGCCCATATGAGCAACACCGCACGACCAGCAGCACCGCACCACCAGCAAGACGAGCACCACCAGCAAGACGAGCACCACGAGCACCACCAGCACCACGAGCACCACGAGCAAGACCGCAAGACCAGCACGACCTGCTCACAGCGAGCCGACGAACAGGAGACGACGTGGGGACCGTAACGATCGGTGTGTCGATCTCGGTCCCGGAGCCACACGGCAGCCTGCTCCAGCAGCGGCGTGCGGACTTCGGTGACGCCGCCGCACACGGCATCCCCACCCACGTCACTCTCTTGCCGCCCACGGAGGTCGACTCCACGGCGCTGCCCGCCATCGAGGCCCACCTGGTCGAGGTGGCAGGCGCGGGCCGGCCGTTCCCGATGCGGCTCTCCGGGACCGGCACCTTCCGGCCACTGTCCCCCGTCGTGTTCGTCAAGATCGTCGAGGGCGCCGACACCTGCACCTGGCTGCAGAAGCAGGTCCGTGACGCCTCGGGCCCGATCGCACGCGAACTGCAGTTCCCGTACCACCCGCATGTGACGGTCGCCCACAGCATCTCCGAAGAGGCGATGGACCGGGCCTTCGCCGAACTCGCCGACTACGAGGCCGAGTGGCCCTGCACCGGCTTCGCGCTCTACGAGCAGGGAGCCGACGCGGTGTGGCGCAAGCTGCGCGACTTCACCTTCGGCGGGCCCGTCGTACCGCCGCAGGCGGCCCATGTGGTGCGCGGCCCCCTTCCCACCAGGTAGAACCAGTCAGGACCAGGCCCAACCGACCACCACGGTACGGCGTTTACGGGGTACAAGTTCTCCATGGACTGGCTGAAGAAGCTCCCCGGCATCGGCCCGGTCGTCGTCCGTCTGATGACCACGCACATCTGGCGGTCGTACGAGCGGCTCGACCGTGTGAAGTGGTCGCGACTGGCCGCCGCGATGACCTTCATCAGCTTCGTGGCCCTGTTCCCGCTGCTCACCCTGGCCGCCGCGATCGCCGCCGCCACGCTCAGCACCGGACGGCAGGCCGAACTCGAGGACAAGATCTCCGAACAGGTGCCCGGTATCTCCGAGCAGCTGAACATCGACAGTCTCGTCCAGAACGCGGGCACGATCGGGGTGATCGCGGGCGCCGTACTCCTGTTCACCGGCATCGGCTGGGTCGGCTCGATGCGCGAGTGTCTGCGGGCGGTGTGGGAGGTGCCCGAGGACGAGGGCAACCCCGTCCTGCGCAAGGTCAAGGACACCGGTGTGCTGGTCGGGCTCGGCGGCGCGGTCCTGGTCACGATCGGCGCGTCCACCGTCGCCTCGGCGGCGATCGGCTGGGCGGCGCGCGGGCTCGGCATCGACGAGGCCGGCTGGGGCGCGGTCCTGCTGCGCCTGGCCGCGTTCGCCGTCGCGGTCCTCGCCGACTTCCTGGTCCTCCTGTACGTCCTCACCCTGCTGCCCGGCGTGGAACCGACCCGGCGGCGCCTGTTCGTCGCCGCGTTGATCGGCGCGGCGGGCTTCGAACTGCTGAAGCTGCTGCTCAGCAGCTATCTGCAGGACGTGGCGGGAAAGAGCATGTACGGCGCGTTCGGCGTCCCGGTGGCCCTGCTCCTCTGGATCAACTTCACATCCAGACTCGTACTGTTCTGCGCGAGCTGGACGGCGACGCCCTCGGCGATCCCAGAGGCGTCGCCCGGCTCATCCAGCCCGTCCGGCGATTGAGGACGAGAGGACCGCCCCACCTCATCTCACCGCTTCCGCCGCACCAACTCCGGCAACGGCCACCGCCGATTGACCAGAAACGCACCCCCCGCCAGCAGCACCACCACCCCACCGGCGATCCCCAGCGCGACCCCCATCCCCCGACCGTCCGGATCCACCTCGGACGAGGCGTTGGCGACCGGCGACGCGGACGCACCCGCCTTCCCGGGATCCCCCGCCTCACCGCCCCCCGCCTCACCGGAGTCGGCGCCCGACCCGCCCCCGGTGTCGGTGCCCCCGGCTGCCCCCGGCGAGGCGTCGGACCCCGCGGTCCCCTTGGGCGCGACCAGCTCACCCACCGGCTTCACCTTCCCGGCGGCCCTGAACCCCCAGTCGAGCAGCCGTGCGGTCTCCTTGTAGACCTCGTTGTGCTCGGTCTTCTCCGGGTTCATGACCGTGACCAGCAACACCTTGCCGCCCCGCTCGGCGACACCCGTGAAGGTCGCGCCCGCGTTGGTGGTGTTGCCGTTCTTCACGCCCGCGATGCCCTGGTACACGGAGACGTCCGAGTCGCCGGCGAGCAGCCGGTTGGTGTTCTGGATCTCGAAGGTTCCGCGCACCCACTTGCCCTGCTTGCTCTTCTTCCACTCGCCCGGGAACTTGGCCGACACGGTCGAGCAGTACTCGCGGAAGTCCTTCTTCTGCAGCCCGGAGCGCGCGAACAGCGTCAGGTCGTACGCGGACGACACCTGCCCCCGCTCGTCGTAGCCGTCGGGGCTGACCACGTTCGTGTCGAGGGCCTGGAGCTCCTCGGCGTGCTCGTTCATCTCCTTGACCGTGGCCGCGACGCCACCGTTCATGTGTGACAGCACGTGCACCGCGTCGTTGCCGGACCGCAGGAAGACGCCGAGCCACAGGTCGTGGACCGTGTACGTCTCCTTCTCCTTGATGCCGACCATGCTGGAACCGGCGCCGACGTCCGCCAGCTCGGCGGGCGTGACCTTGTGCTTCAGCGTCCTCGGGAACTTCGGCAGCACGGTGTCGGCGAACAGCATCTTCAGCGTGCTCGCCGGAGGCAGCCGCCAGTGCGCGTTGTGCGCGGCGAGGACGTCACCGGACTCGGCGTCCGACACGATCCAGGAGCGGGCGGTGACGTCCTTCGGAATCACCGGCACGCCCTCGGCGAGGTTCACCTGCGTCCCCGCCTGCCCGAGCCGCGGCCCGCCCACGGTCGACATGTTCGCCGGGGGAGTCGCCGTCGGCGTGGTGCTCGGCGTGGCGCTCGGGGTCGGCTTGGCGCTCGGTGTCGGCCTGGGGGCCGCGAACGCCGGTACGGGCGCGGTCAGCGCGGCGGACAGCAGGGTGGCGGAGGTGACCAGCAGGGTTCGCTTGGCGGTCTTTTTGGAGGCGGACACGACGGAGAACGTACATGTAGTGGCCCGTGAAGTCGTACCACCCCCGCACCCGGCACCGATGTGCCTCTCCCCACCCCGGCGACCGGACCCAGTACCGGTTGGCGATACTGAACCCATGAAGCTCAGCCGTCCCGTCTCCTGGTTCCTGCTCGCCTTCGGGGTGTGGAGCTGGTTCATCTGGGTCACTTTCATCAAGAATCTGGTCAAGGACGGCAGCGGACTCGCGTTCGACGACGCGGGCACTCCCACGGCGTACTTCTGGGTGCATCTGGTGCTCGCGGTCGTTTCCTTCGTACTGGGGACGATCGTCGGCAGCATCGGGTTGCGCGGACTGCGCGCTTTGCGCCAGACCTCATAACGCCAGACCTCATAACGGGGGACACACCCACATGGTCATCGTCTTTGTGCTCGCCGCCCTCGCCGCGGTCGCCACCCTCGTAGGGCTGCACTGGTATGTCTGGCGCCGCCTGGTGCGCGACACGACCGCGGGCCCCGGCCCGGCCCGTCGCGTCGGCACGGTGGCGATCGTCGCCCTGCCCGTCATGATGATCGCGGCCCTGGTCGCCGAGCGGACCGGCGCGCCCTTCTGGCTCCAGCGCACCCTGGCCTGGCCGGGCTTCCTGTGGCTGGCCCTGTTCATCTATCTGGGCCTGGCCCTGATCGCGGGCGAGGCCGTACGGCCACTGCTGCGACGGTTCCTGGAACGGCGCGCCCCCGCCGAGGCACCCGTACAGACCGCGCCGCCGGTACCGCCGGTCCTGCTCCGGAAGACGGAAACCGTACCGGCGGGCGCGTCGGAGACCCCGGACCCGCCGGCGGACGCTCCTGCTCCGAACTCCCTGGACACCCCCGCCTCCTCCCCCCGCCTCCTCGCCGCCCCCTCCCGGCGTCTGTTCGTCTCCCGCGCGGTGGCGGGCGCGGCGGCGACCATCGCGGCCGGGACCGTCGGCTACGGCACATACGGCGTCGTACGCGGCCCCCGCGTGAAGCGCGTCACCGTGCCGCTGGCCAAACTCCCGCGCGGCGCCCACGGGTTCAGGATCGCCGTCGTCAGCGACATCCACCTCGGGCCGGTCCTCGGCCGGGGGTTCGCGCAGAAGGTCGTCGACACGATCAACTCCACCCAGCCCGACCTGATCGCGGTCGTCGGCGACCTGGTCGACGGCAGTGTGAAGGACCTCGGTCCGGCAGCCGCGCCGCTCGCCGGGCTCCGGGCGCGGCACGGCGCGTTCTTCGTGACCGGGAACCACGAGTACTTCTCCGGCGCCGAACAGTGGGTCGAGGAGGTACGGCGGCTCGGTCTGCGCCCGCTGGAGAACGCGCGCGTCGAACTGCCCGCCTTCGACCTCGCGGGCGTCAACGACATCGCCGGCGAGAGCGAGGGCCAGGGCCCCGACTTCGCCAAGGCGCTCGGCGACCGGGACACGTCCCGGGCGAGTGTGCTGCTGGCCCACCAGCCGGTGCAGATCCACGACGCCGTCGAACACGGCGTGGACCTCCAGCTCTCCGGCCACACCCACGGCGGCCAGCTGTGGCCCGGCAACTTCATCGCCGACCTCGCCAACCCCACCCTCGCGGGCCTGGAGCGGTACGGGGACACGCAGTTGTACGTCTCCCGGGGTGCGGGCGCGTGGGGCCCGCCGACGCGGGTCGGGGCGCCGTCGGACATCACCGTCGTGCAGTTGGCGTCGACCGCATGACCCGCACGCACGATTCGGTGCCGCGTCAGCTGATCACGTACTGGGCGGCGGTGGTCCGTCGGGTCGCGCCCGCCGCCGGGCTGATCGCCCTGGCCGTCGGCGGTGTCATCCTCGCGGTGCTGCTGGTGGCGGACGGGGTGCCGCTCGCGTCCGCGCTCGGACAGAGCGTGCTCGCCGGGCTGACCTGCGGTGCCGCCTTCCTCCTGGTCGTGCCTGTGCCGGACACGGTCACCGCCGTTCGCACGGCCTCCCACTACGGGCTGTCGCTGGACCCGGCGGCGGCACGGCTGCCCGCGGTCCGCCGGGTCACCGCCGACTCGCCGGGCGCCACTCCGTTCCAGTTGGCCGACAGCGCGCTGCACGCCATCAAGCTGGCGCGGACCCCGGTGGTCGCCGAGGTGCAGGAGCTGGGCCACGGCAAGGTCGCCCTGATCTGTCAGGCGCCGTACGGGCCCCGGGTCCAGGTGTCCATAGACATCACCGTTGCCGAGGGCAGGACCGTCGCCGCCATCGTCTGTCGGCCCACGGTCGCCTGGAAACGCCTTGACGGCGGGGCGAGTTGGGCGATTGCGGGCACTCTGGAGCGTTCGGTGCGGGCAGCGTTGAGCACGAGCTGAGCACGCGCTGAAACCGGCCGGTACCTCACATCGGTAACGTCTTTCCCATCTCGCCGGAACCCCCTTCCGTCACGCGAAACACCTGTGGTTAGGTGATCAACGCCACAGGGGGAGTCGCCTGTGCAGGGGGCCTGGGGAGGGCACACCGATGCGCTCGGTACGCATACGGATTCTCGCGGCGCTGCTCATTGTCGCCGCCGCGGGCGCGGTCGCCTGGCAGCTCATGCCGTCGCGGACCGACTACGGCAAGACCATCACCGTCGGCACCACCGACGCCGTCACCTCCCTGGACCCGGCCGGCGCCTACGACGCCGGCTCCTGGGCCCTGTTCAGCAACGTCTTCCAGTCACTGCTGACCTACAAGCCGAACGGCGCCGCCCCCGTCCCCGACGCGGCGAAGAGCTGCGCGTTCAAGGGCTCCGACCTGCGCACCTACGTCTGTGTCCTGCGCGACGACCTCACCTTCCCGAGCGGCCGGAAGATGACCGCCGAGGACGTGAAGTACTCCTTCGACCGCGTCAAGCGCATCAACTCCGACGTCGGCCCCGCATCCCTGCTCGGCACCCTCGGCTCGGTCGACGCCAAGGACCTGACGGTCACCTTCCACCTCAACTCACCCGACGCCACCTTCCCGTTCAAGGTGGCCACCGGGGCCGGTGCGATCGTCGACCGCGAGCGCTACCCGAAGGGCGGCCTGCGCAAGGACTACCGCGCCGACGGCACCGGACCGTACGTCCTGAAGACGTACACGAAGGACAAGCAGGCGGTCCTCGAGCCCAACGCGAACTACGAGGGCGCCGTGGAGAACACCGGCCGCCCCATCCGCCTGCGCTACTACGCCGACCCGCCGGCCCTCGACAAGGCCTGGAACGCGAAGCAGATCGACGTCGCCGCCCGCCAGCTGCCGCCCAAGGTCCTCGCGGGCCTCTCGCCCAGCGACCCGGGCCAACGGGTCATCGAGGCCGACAGCGCCGAGACCCGCAACCTCGTCCTCAACGTCCGCGCGAGCTCCCCCCTCCACGACCCGCGCGTCCGCCAGGCCCTGGCCTGGCTGGTCAACCGCGAACAACTCGCCGCCACGGTGTACGAGGGGACGGCCGACCCCCTCTACTCACTGATCCCGGCAGGCATCACCGGCCACACCACCTCGTTCTTCGACCACTACCCCAAGCCCAGCGTCACCCGGGCACGCGCCCTGCTCACCGAGGCCGGCGTACAGCTCCCGGTGCGCTTCACCTACGGCTACGCCGAGGGGCGCGGCGCCGCCGCCGACGAGGCGGCCCTGCTCAAGCGGCAGCTGGAGACGGGCGGCCTGTTCAAGGTCAGCGTCCGGGGCTATGAGTGGACCGACTACCAAAAGCGGTACGCGGCGGGGAAGTTGGACGCCTACGCCGTCGGCTGGGTCGCCGACTTCCCCGACCCGGACACCTTCAGCGGACCGCTCGTCGGCAGCGACAACAGCATGAAGAACGGATACGGCAGCAAGAGGGTCGACAGGCTGATCCGGGACAGCCGCGGATACGCCGACCGCACCCGCGCCGCCCAGGACTTCGACCAGGTCCAGGAACAGGTCGCCGAGGACGTGCCCGTCATCCCGCTGTGGCAGCGCAAGGAGTACGTCGTCAGCAGCGAGGACGTCGGCGGCGGCCAGAACCTGTCCGACGGCACCGGAGTCTTCCGCCTCTGGAACCTCGACTGGATCTGACGGACGCCGAACCGACCTCGCCCGGCGCCTACTTGACCTGATCGCCCTTCCCGGGCTCCTCAACTTTCTCCTCGGGAAGGGCGTTGGTCATCCCCGGCAGGAAGTCGCTGAACAGATCGTGGACTTCACGCACGAGCGGCCGCAGCACGCGAAAACGGGCCAGGGCCACCCCGCGCGCGGTGAGCCGAGCGCCGCGCCCGGCAAGCCGGTAGGTGCGCTCACGGCCCTCCGTACGGTCGTAGATCCAGTACATGACCAGGCCCATCTGGGACAGCCACATCAACTCCGGCAGTACGTCCCTGAGTTCCTCCGGCACCTTGGCCTTCGACCCGGCGAGCACTTCCCGGTGCACGTCGATGGCCTGCACGCGCGCGTGCTCCGACTCGGCGGAGAAGGGGCTGAGCGGACTGTTCGGATCGGCGGCGGTCTTGAAGAACTGCACCGCGAACTCGTGGTAGGGCGCGGACACATCGAGCCAGGCCCGGTACACCCCGGCGAGCCGGGCCTCCAACTCCGTCTCCCTGCCCAGGACTTCCCGCGCGGCCACCTGGTACTCGCGGGCGAGCTGGTCGTAGAAGCCCTGGATCAGGTGCTCCTTGCCGGCGAAGTAGTAGTAGGCGTTGCCGACGGAGACCCCGGCCTCCTGAGCGATGGCCCGCATGGTCGTCCTGTCGTACCCCCGCTCCTTGAACAGCCGCATGGCCGTCTCCAGGATGAGCGCACGAGTCTGCTCGCTCTTGGCGCCGGGGCCGGAGGAACCGGGACCGGAGCCGGGGCTGGGGCTGGGGCTGTCTTTGGCTGCTGCTGGCACGTGAAGGAGCCTAACCAGTGGAGCAGGCGCCGCTGTCACAGGCGGGCGGCGTGTGGGTCCACCCGAGGCTGGGGTCGTACGACCATCCGTCGGCCCGCCGGTACACCTGCCGGCCGCGCCCGTTGTCGTCCTTCCGCGCCCCGCGCCACTTGGCGGCGGCCAGGGCGGCACCCTTGGCGACCCGGGCGCCGGCCGGAGTGCTGAGCCGATGGGCGAGCGGCCGGTGCTCACGCAGGGCCCACAGGACGACGACCCAGGCACCGGCGCCCCGGTAGAGCTGCCCTCCGTCCCCGATGACGGTGATGTCGGCGAGGGTGGCGGAGTGGTCGAGGGTGGGGAAGAGTGCGCGGGCCCGCTCGGACCCGGCCGGAACCAGCACCAACGGCACCAGTTGAGGCTGCCGTCCGAGCCACTCCCGCACAAACGTGCACAGCTCGCAGTCGGCGTCGTACAACACGGTGAGCCGGCGGACCGGGACGCCCCCCGTGGCATCCCGGTCCGCTCGGGCGGCGGTGTCCCCCGACCCCGCCGCGTTCAGGTGGCTCATCGCTCTCACGCCCCGGCCGTGGGGGCGACCCAGCCCTGCGGCGCGACGGGCGGCACCTGCTCCCGCTCCATGACACCCCGCCGACGGATCTTGCTGAGCACGAACACGTTCCCGAGGTGCATGACACCGAGCACCAGCAGCACGACGCCGAGCTTGGTCGAGAGGGCCTCGAAGACCTCCCGGGTGCTGCCGATGTCCCCGTCGCCGCTCAGATAGAGGGCGACGAAACCGAGGTTGACGAGATAGAAGCCGACGACGAGCAGATGGTTGACGGCTTCGGCGAGCTTCTCGTTCCCGCGCAGCACATCGGCGAGAAAAACCCGCCCGTTGGCGCTGAGGGTCCGCGCGACCCAGACGGTCAGCGCGACGCTGACCAGCAGATAGATGACGTACGCGACGACTGTGAGGTCCATGTCTTCGTCCTTGTCCCCGTGCTCACTGAACGAGTTGAACGCGTTCAAAAGTGCTTACGGGGATGACTGTAGACCTGTTTTTGAACACGTTCAAGTGGTAGCCGGGGTTGGGTGGGTGACGTTGAGTGGACTCAGGAGCGGGCGAGTTCCGGCCGCTTCCGGTAGTCGGTGAAGCCGATGACGTTGCCCCACGGGTCGGCGATCTCGACGGTCCAGCCCGTGGCCACGGACACCGGGGCGTCGAGCGGGGTGACGCCGGCCGCGTTCAGGGCCCGGGCCGCCGCCTTGGCGTCCGGCACCTCCAGCCACACCCGGGGCGAGGCCCAGGGCGGCGGCCGGTGACCGAGCGCCTCCTCGACCCGCAGCAACAGCCCCGGCGTCTCGGGCCCGACCCGCAGTACGGCGATCCCGGCCTCGTCGAGCCGGGCGGTGATCCCGAACCCGGCGCGCTGGTAGAAGGCGACCGCCTCGGCGAGGTCACCGACGGGCAGCAGCACGTTGTCGAAACCGAGCAGCTCGTACGACTCGTGATCTGACATGGCGTCAGGTTAAGGGTGTGGTCGGCGGAAACCTCGGAGGCCGGGTGGGGCGTGTGTACCCGGCAGCCTTGCCCGAGTGGGACGTCCCGCCGGGGCAGCGTCCTGCCCTGAACGTACAGATCCGGATGTGACGACGCCCACGTACTCCCGCCGCGTCGGCACCGTCGTCCAAGCAGTCCACACCCTGCTGACCTGCGACTGCAGAGGATGAAAGAGGTCCACTGGGACATTCATTCCGAATTACGGCCAGTTCCCTCACGCCGTCTCCCCTGACACGAATTCAGTCACCCGCGGGGCCCTTGCGGCGCTGCTATCGTGCGGCCAATTCCCTTGCCTGGCCCCACAAGAAAGTCCACGAAACCTTTATGAGCGACATGAGCGACATGAGCGTCGAAAGCCCTGTTCCCACGTTCGCCCCGGGCGGCAGTCGCCGGCACCGCAAGGTGAAGCAGGGCGGGAACGGGATGCGGCGCGCGATCGTGCTCGCGATGGCCGTGCCCGTCGTCTCGGTGGCCTTCACCGGCCCCTCCGCCTTCGCCGCCGACGAGGGCATCGGCACCACCGCCAAGGACGCCACGCTCAACCTCGACGACGAGCAGCTGATCGCCAACCTCGAGAAGCGGGTCCTCGACCAGCGGCTCGGCACCAACGTGAGCGGTGTGGTGCTCGACGCGGAGACGAACACCACCTTGTGGGGCCACAACGCGGACACCGCGCTGATGCCCGCCTCCAACACCAAGCTCGCCACCGCGACCGCCGCGCTCACGATCCTCGGCCCGGAGCACCGCTTCACCACCAAGGTCGTGTACGGCAACGGCACCCTCACCCTGGTCGGCGGCGGCGACCGCACCCTCACCACCGCGGACCTGACCGAGCTGGCCAAGACCGCGGTCGCCGGGCTCAAGGCGGCCGGGCTGACCTCGGTGAAGGTCGCCGTCGACGACAGTCTGTTCCCCGAGCCCACGCTGGCGAACGGCTGGAACACCGGCTACTACCCCGACTCGGTCTCCCCGGTGCGGGCGCTCGTCGTCGACGGGCACCTGGTGAACGACACCTCGACGGACGCCGGAGGAGCCTTCGCGCGGCAGCTCACCGCGGCCGGCGTCACCGTCACCGGCTCCGTCACCCGCGCCACGGCCAGCAGCACCGACGTCCCCGTGGCGCAGCACACCTCCGCGCCGCTGTCGGACTACGTGCACACCATGATCAAGGTCAGCGACAACAACATGGCCGAGTCGCTGCTGCGGATGACCGCCCTCGGCGCCGGCCGCCAGGCGACCTTCGACGACGGCACCGCGGTCGTGCGCCAGGTACTGAGCGAGCGCTACGGCGTCTCCCTCGCCAACTTCGAGATCTACGACGGCAGCGGGCTGTCCCGCGCCAACCGCATCCCGGCGGCGACCCTCGCGCAGATCCTCGACCTGCTGACGGACCCCCGCTACGAGGGTGTTCTCGGCTCCATCCGCGACGGTCTGCCCGTCTCCGGCGAGGCCGGCAGCACCCTCGGCCCGGAGTGGGGGCGCTTCGACGACGCCAACTCCAAGTGCGCGGTCGGCAAGGTGCAGGCCAAGACCGGCACGCTCACCGGGGCCATCGCCCTGAGCGGCCTGACGGTGGGCAAGGACGGCAAGTGGAAGGTGTTCTCCTTCATCGAGAACGGCTCCACCGCCAACGCCGCCGACATCAAGGACGCCATGGACGGCCTGGCGGCCACGGTCAACGGCTGCTGGGCCTGACAGACCTGTCCCGAGGCCGAAATCAGGGAGTTCGCTTCGACTGTCCGGCGTCGAGGATCTCCGCTACGTCGAGGGTCACCTTGGCGCCGATGGAGTCGGGGAGGGTGACGGCTTCGCCGGGGGCGTGGATGCGGTGGGTCGCGTACGTGCTGCCCTCGGGGTCGGTGAGCACGTGGAGGCGCTGGTGCTTGCGGTCGACCACGACGTAGACGGGTACTCTGACATCGGCGTACGCAGCGACTTTGGTCTGCAGGTCGGCTTTCCAGTTGCTGGAGGTGACCTCCAGGACGAGGCGGAAACAGACCGGTTCGTAGCAGCCGTTTTCAACCAGGCGGTCCCGGTAGTCGCCGTCCACCACTGCCAGGTCGGGGACCGCATAGTCCTCGGCGCCTGTGGGGAGCCACAGCCCGATCCCCTGTAGCACACGTGTTTCGGCCCCGTGCAGCCCTGCTGCGAGAAAGGGGACGGTGAGACTGGTCAGGGCGTCGGCGTGCGGGGCGTCCGGGGGCGGGGACACGAGGATCAGGCCTCCGATGATCTCGACGCGGTAGCCCGGGTTGCGCTCCATGAGACGGTTCGCTTCCGCGATCAGCGGACGGTCGCCGTGGGGCCGCTCGACGGATGCTGCGGACATCGCGTGCCTCCTGGGGGCTGGTGTCGAGGCCATCATCGTAGGCCGGAGGGAACGGACATGTCCTCTTCGTACTGCGTCACCCGATCGTGTGTCCGGCCCGGCACGCCCGAGGGCCCCGTCTCCTGCGGAAACGGGACCCTCAGATGATCAGCCGATGGTGATCCGGTTCTGCCAGTAGCTCTTCGCCGGGATCACCTCTCTCCCCGCGACGGGCGCCAACGTCGCCCTGCCACCGGCGTAGAAGCGGACGGTGCCGTCCGCGCGTACGGCCCAGAGGTCGGGGATGTTGTCGCCGTTGGAGTCCGGGATGCCGAGCAGGTGGGGCATGTTGGTGACGTTCCAGCCGGCGGGGGCGTACTCGGTGTCGGTGCCGCCGGACGAGGCGTTGCTGCTGGCGAGGGAGGCCAGGTTGACCCCGCCGCCCGTGGCCGCGTTGCCCTTGCGGAGCCTCAGCACGGACGCGCTGTCCTCGCGGTAGATGAGGTCCATCACGCCGTCCCCGCTGACGTCCTGGGCGGTGACGATGTCGCGCCCGGTCCAACCGGTCGCCGAGAGCCGGATGGCCTGGTCGATGGTCGCCCCGTGGTAGCCCGTGAAGGCCCACAGCTCGTCGCCGATGGTGGCGAAGAAGTCGGGCCGGGTGTCGCCGGTCGCGTCACCCGCGGAGATGATCTGGGTGAAGGTCTCGGGGCTCGGCGCACCGCTGGGCAGCAGGATCTCGACGCGTTTGTCGATGTTGACGGCGCCGTACCCGTCTCCGGGGTAGACCCACAGCCTGTCGTCCTTGCGGACGACGAGGTCCTGGAGTCCGTCGCCCCCGTAGATGTCACCGTTGTGGGTGATCAGCGCGCCCATGAAGTGACCGTGCCCCGGAGAGGAGTAGGGCGGCAGGCCGTCGTCGCCGTTGGGGTCCTTGGCCCGGTTGGCCCAGTAGGCACCCGGCATCGAGTTCTCGTTGAGATCACCGGTCTCCTTCGTCAGGTCCTTGACGTCGGCCCGGGAGGAGTACATGCCCAGGTCGCCGGCCGCGGTGACGACCATCATGTCGGCGAGCTTGTCGCCGGTGAAGTCCATGGGGGCGTCCGCCTGGTCGCGTGGGGTGACGTAGAAGAGGTACTTCGTGGGCTGGGAGACGTTGCCCGCCTGGTCGACGACCCGGACGTAGAGCACGTTCGGGCCGGCGGACGGCGACCTCGCGCCGGGCATGACGCTGCTCACCGACGACGGCGGTACCGTCATCGTCACCGGGAACCGTCCCTTCACCAAGCATGCTCGTACGTACAACCTCACCGTTGACGACCTGCACACGTACTATGTACTCGCTGGTCAGACGCCGGTTCTCGTTCACAACAGCGACTGTGATCTTCCTGAGGGGTACACGTCTTCCCCGGCGCTCAAGGGTGATCCGTATCATCCGGACTCGGTAGCCGCGCGAAGAGCGCAGAACCGGGAGTTGTACGCCGGAACCGTAGGGGACAGGGCGGGGGCCCTTGGGTACAGGACGAGAATCCCTGCGCAGAAGGCTCCGTTCAATTCGCATGGACAGGTCGTCTTCTCGAACGGGAAGAACTACATCACGCCAGATGTTGACGGGCATAATGTGTCGGACGGATGGAAGATGTTCAACCGCAAGGGCCAACGGATCGGTACTTATGACCCAGACCTCAACTATCTCAAGGAATAACCGATTCGCGATCGAAGTGATCGGTGATCCCGCCTCGGAGGGTGGCGTCTCGTCGCCTTCCGAGGCCGCCGGTAGGGTCACGGTCGGGGATTTCTCAGAATCATTCCCGATGGACCTGAGCTTCTGGACGGTGGCTGACTACTCTCGAAGTTGGGAGAGAGCCCTGAGGGAGCTTGAGGCGAGCGACAATTCGACCTCGTGCCTCATCTCTTCGATCACGGATCCGGAGACCGCTAACTTCATCTTCTGCTGGCCCATTTATCGGGAAGGAGAATCTGTCCACGTGCAAAATTCGATCATCTTCCTGGATGGCCTCGAAGAAGAGTTCAATCCGCAAGAGCCTTGGCGGTATGTGGAGGCTCGGAGTTTGGTTGACGAGGACGGGAACCAAATTTCTGAGTGGTTGACGACCATCTCTGAGGTGCGGCGGTTCCGCGAGTCCATCGGGGGCCAGTACCGGTAGTTGACGGCAACGTCAGCGGACGGGGGCCGCGCAGAGCGGTGGTTCGTCGCCGTCGTCGGGCGTGCCGGTGATCTCGGCGGGGTTGTGGAGGGCGTGGCCGAGGAGGTCGATGGCGTCGCGCTGGAGACGGAGCCGGACGTGGGCGTAGACGGTAGCGGTGACGCCGATGTGGGCGTGGCCCAACAGTTCCTTGATCACGACGAGTTCCACTCCCGGTTCCAGAAGGAGGGTGGCCGCTGAGTGTCGGAGGTCATGGAACCGGATGCGGCGGAGCTTTGCCCGGCGGAGCAGGGCGTTGAAGTGGCGGGTGAGGGTGGATCCTTCGACCGGTACGCCGTCGGGGCGGGTGAAGACGTAGCCGCTGTCCTTCCAGCCCGTCCCCGCCACTTCGCGTTCCTGGAATTGGCGGTCGCGGTGCTGTTCGAGGGAGCGCAGGCACCGCGTCGGCAGAGCGATGCGCCGTTCGGAGCTCTTGGTCTCGGTCGGGAGGGCGGTCAGGCCGCTGAGGTTGGTGCGTTGGAGGGTGCGTCGGATGCTGGCGGTTCCGCCGGCCAGGTCGAGGTCTTCCCAGCGTAGGCCGAGGAGTTCGCCCTTGCGGAGTCCGGTGTGCAGAGCGAGTTCGAACAGAGGCTGCAACCGGTGGCCGCGGGCGGCGGCCGGAAACTCACGCGCTTCGTCGGCGGTGAGGGATACTCTCGCCTATATGGCTGACTTCGTGCAGGTCTCGACGGCAACCGAGACGCGTGAACAGGCGGTAGAGCTCGCTCGGTCGGTGGTGACCGGCCGTTTGGCGGCCGGGGCGCAGATCGTCGGGCCAGTCGGCTCCGTGTTCTGGCATGAGGGTGAGTTCGGGATCGGTGAGGAATGGCAACTCCTCCTGAAGACCCGAGCCGACAGGTACGCCGAACTTGAGGCGCACCTCATGGCGCGCCACCCGTGGAAGAACCCGGAGATCCTGGCGGTGCCGATCGTGGCCGGGTCGGATGCCTACCTGCGATGGGTAACCGCGACCCTTGGGTCTGGGCCCATGCCCGCTGAGTGACTGTCAGGCTTGCGCCTTCTCCAGTACCTCAGCCACCTCCGGAAGTGCTCGATGACCACCAAGTCGTCGCAGGACGGGCGCAAGTCGCTCCCGTGGCCGGACAGACGCCACCCCGGCTGAGAGGTCGAGGGCGCGGCTCGTCACAGTGGCCGCCTGCTCGATCTCCCCGGCAGCCATGTAGGAGTCGGCGAGCCACGACATGTACAGGCTCTTGTCCCGTGCGTGCGCGTCGTCGTACTCCGCCAGGGCTGTCTCCAGGGCCGGGACCGCGCGGAGGGGACGCCGTAGTTCCGTCCAGCACCGGCCGGTCATGATGCTCAGTTCGTTCCGGTCGACCCACGCCACCCAGTCCGGCTGCGGCGCGTCGTCGATCTCCGCAAGGGCGGACTCTGCGGCAGCGAGGGCGCGTTCTGTTTCCGTAGCGAGTCCCGCCACCGCGTAGGCCCAGGCCAGGCGTTCCTGAAGCAGTGCGCGCACCCCGGGCGCAGCGTCAGGTCCCGCAGTCGCACACGAGCGGGCAGCTGTCTCTATGCCGGCCTGTCGGTCGCCGCTGACCGTCTGGTAGGCGAGGAAGGCGAGGGCGTTGCCGGCCAGCGCGGTGTCCTCGGCCTCTACGGCAGCCGTATGGCTTGCTTCGTACAGCCCCGTCGCATCGGCCTGCCTGCCGCAGTCGAAGGCTGCCCAACCGGCTTGCTGTGCCTGTTCGGAGAGTACGGAAAGCAGTGCCTTGTATGTCCCTTCGCTGCACGTGGCGTCGCGGATCAGAGCTTTGGTGGCCTGGTATTCGCCCAGGTAGACACGGTATGTGTCCCCGCCTCCGAGCACGTCGTCCAGGCGACGTAGTCGCGTGGTGCGCTCCCGCAGACGCGCGGGAAAGTCGCTTCCGACTCGGCGGCCCGCCTGAGGGCGACAAAGGTCAGGCAATCCCACGGCGAGCCCAACCCCGGCCGATGACTTGAAGAACTCCCTACGCCGCACTTCGTCTCCGTCTCCGTCTCCGTATCCATCGGTAGTGGTCGGGTATCGAGGCCGAGGAAGTGCGCCGTGCACTGTCGGCGGCTCCTCCCACTCGCGCGGGGCGAGACCGAGCAGGGCTCCGGGGATACGAAGGGCGTCGGCAATCCGGGCGACCTTCTCGAAGGTGGTCACACTGCCGTGCCCGCGTGCCAGCAACCCGACGCGCTCCGGCTTGATGTCGCACTCGGCGGCGATCTTCGAATAACTGATCCCTGCGTCACGGCGAGCGAGACGGAACACCGTGCCGAAGTCGTGCGCCCTGATCGCAGCTCTCATTTCCGCCCGCTCCAAGAGCGCGCGCGGAAGCGCGGTCGGCGGTACGTAACCGGTCATGAGGCGTCCCGTCGTGCTGCTGATGACAGTGTGCTGCGCTCGGCTGGCGCTCAGCCTACCCATGACGGGGATACCCACAGGCGGGAAGTCAGCAGCCGTACCAAGACGGACAGTTGACGCGAAATACCCCGGCGACCGCGCGAACGGTCCCGGGGCGTGATCAACACTGACTAGGAGCGTCGACATGTCGCAAACTACAACCCCCGAGCGAGAGCGTGACCCCGGGGTCAGCATGACGATCCGCGTCTACACGGTGCGCGGCGGAAGCGGTGAGATCGTCGAGGATCGTGGCGTGGTCAGGGTTTTGGGGAGTAATGGCCCTCTCCCGCTGAGGATCGGGTTCCCGCCCTGTGCCTGCCCTCTGCACCGCGGCCAGGAGGCCTCACAGTGACCACGCATGCTGCCACGGACACCCCGCCCCCGTCAGCGGAATGCACCGTCGCACAGCGGCCGGAGTACGCGGACCTGCACCGGGCCTGCCGCCAGACCAAGGACGTGCCCTTGCCCCATGGAGGCGGGCTGCTGCTGATGCGGCGGTGTGGCTGCACTTGCCACAGCCGGACCGGAGTCGGCTCATGATGCCGGGACTGCACGTGTGCCGTCACTGCGACGGGCTGATCATCGACCCCGAGGACGCGGTCGTCGTGGCGTACGTGCACGCCAACTCCGGGCCCGGCCGGGTGGTGTGGGCCCACAGTGCGCACGCGCACCTCGTACAGCCGGACCCGTACCCGCTCGCACTGCTGGCGCGTATTCGTGCGCTGCGCGCCGGGAGCTCCGCCAGCTGAATCGTCGCACTGGGCCTGATGACCGACAGACAGCACATGTGTCGGTCACCAGGCCCCTCAGCGAGCGGCCCCCCTTCTGCGAAGTCGGTCCGGACCGATCCTTCACTCGCAGCCCTGGGGCCTGTTGTGAAAGTCCTGGTGGTCTGGTGTCTGGCATTGATGTGGGCGTCATTGTCAGTGGCGCCGTGCATGATCGGTGCGTCAGCTTTGCGCGGAGGTAGGGAGCACCATGCCGATCACAAACCAGCAGGCAGCGGGACACGCGTTCCTGCGACAGATGTACGAGGACTCATATTTCCCTGACCACGTGGTCGATCAAGGAAGGGCGATCCTGCTACGGCTGTGCGAAGGCGTTGAGGCCGCCCAGCCATCGGATCTGATGAGCCTCTATGTACTCACCCAAGCTGCGACGGAGGAGTTCAACCTGCTGGACAGGGAGTTCGTGGCGGCCGGGAGTGGGATCGAGACGGTTGCACGTGAGTGGATCTGTGACGAGTTCCACTTTGTCGCGTCGGCATACGGCTTCATGGACGCGGACGCGGAGGAGTTGACCTCCGGCCGGGACTGGTGACCGAGTACGGGAAGGCCGCCTCCGACCCAAAACCATTCGCTGAGCTTCAGCCGCCGCCTCCCCGACTCCCTAAATCCCGTCCCGCACAATCTCCCGAGCCACAATCCCCCGCGCCCCCGCCAACTCCCCCGCGATACGACCCACCCGCCCCTCATCCACCGCAACCACCCCCGCCACCGGAGCCCCCTCCAGCAAACGCCGTCGCCTCAAGTGGGTCGGCGGGTGCGTCGAGTCGACGCTGTGGCCGCGCAGTGCGCCTACTCTGCGCTGGCGTTCGTACTCCGACTCCGGGATGGAGCCGATATGTGCCGCCAACTCCGCCCACAGGCCCTCGCCTTCGGTGCCCCGAGTCTGGCCGCTTCGCCGCAGCCGGCGGTTGTTCACCTCGCGGCGCAGCGTGATGTCGATGGAGTCGGTGACCAGGAGGCGGTCCATCAGGCCGACAGCCGCGTTCGTCGAACCGGCCCTCGCCGCAGCCGAGTCGGCGAGGTACTCGCTGCGCTGTGTGGCGCGCAGGGTGAGGGTGTCGAGCAGCATCAGTACGCCCTGGAGGAGGAGGCGGGGCACGACGTACGCCAGGTTGGTGATCATCTGGATCGCGGTCACCGGGTTGGCGATGGGGGATACGTAGTGCAGCCACAGGCCGAGCGAGTGGAACGCGCTGCCAAGGACCAGGCCGCGACGCGTGTCGCCGTTGCTGTAGTGGCCCAACTCGTGTCCGAGCAGGGCGATTCGGTGCTCGGGGGTCAGTGACTCCCACAGGGGGAGGCCCAGGGTGAGGAGGCGGCCACGCAGGCCGTAGGTCCGTACGCTCGCGTTGATCGACGCGTCGACCGCTACGGCGTTCACGCCCCTCGTACCCGACGCCTCGGCGATCTCGTCGATCAGCGCGAACAGTTCGGGCGCGTCCGGGCGGCGCAGGACGACGCCGTTGTCCTCCTCCTTCGGGAGCCGGCCCAGCCTCGGCCGCAGTGCAAAGCCCAACAGGAGCAGGAACAGTCCGGGCAGCATGAGGAATCCGCCCCAGCCACTCACCACGCACCAGATGCCGGTCACGAAGAGGGCAACCGTCACTCCGTGGATCAGCAGCGCGATGGCGTAGGCCAGCGCCCCGTACACATCACGATGAGCCCGCTCCCCTTGGGATGCTGCCGCCGTTCCCGTTTCTGTGCTCATCGCGTCCAGCAGCTTCTCGCCGTGCCGCTGCGCCAGCGTGCGGCGCAGGGCCTCCAGCCTGCCCTTCGTCTCCTCCGGGCCGCCCGGATCCACGTTCCAGTCGCACGCCGGACACCACGTGGTGAAGCGGCTGTCCGCCTGGATCTCCGTACCGCACTGAGGGCACTGACTGGACTCCAGCAGGCCTTCTCCGATGGTGCGCATCGCTGCGTACCTCCCCCCAGACCTCTCCCCAGAGGTCGCTCTGTTCATGACATGCAGGGGTCGATCATGCCATTTCCTGAGCGAGAGAGCTTGAGCGAGAGAGTGTGTCCGCGACCAGCCAACGCACCGGCTGAAGCGTCAGCTCTCCTTTGTCTGTCCCGCCTTGAGGATCTCCGTCACGTCGAGGGTGACTTTGGCCCCGATGGAATCGGGGAGGGTGACGAGTTCACCGGGGGCGTGGATGCGATGAGTCTCGTAGTCGCCGTTGGTGGGATCGGTCAGGACGTGGAGACGCTGGTGTTTACGGTCCACGATCACGTAGACGGGGATCCTGGCGTCCGCGTACGCGGAGACCTTCGCCTGGAGATCCGTCTTCCAATTGCTGGAGGTGACCTCCAGGACGAGGCGGAAGACAGCGGGGTCGTAGCTGTTGTTCTCGATGAGGTGTGCGTCGATGTCGGACTCGACGAGACACAGGTCGGGGATCGCGTAGTCTTCGGGGCCGCTCGGCAGCCAGACCCCGATGCCCTGGTGGATCTCTGTCTCGCTGTCGTCGAGGCCGGCGGCTGTGAGTGGACCCGTGACCTTCTTCAGAGCCCTCGAACGAGCGACGTCCGGGGATGGCGTCACAAGGATCTGGCCTCCGATGATCTCGACGCGGCGGCCCGGAAGACGCTCCATGATCCGGCGTGCTTCCGCGATCAGGGGCCGCTCGCCGTGCCCCCGCTCGACAGGTGCTGCGGACATCACGTGCCTCCCGTGGGCTGGTGTCGAGGCCATCATCGTAGGCCGCAGGAACCCGAGTGTCCCCTTCGCTCTGGTTCATCCGATCGTGGCTGCCCGTCGAGGTCCCCCGATCCCGACTCCTCGCCGACTGCCTCAGCTACGCGAATCACCTGCCTGAATTCCCTGCCTGAATTCCCTGCACGAATTCCCTGCACGAATTCCCGACCGCCACTACTGTGCGCACCCGTGGACCTCTTCACGCACTCCTGGACAGCCCTGCTCACCACCGTCGCCGACCTCCCCGACGACGACTTCGCCCACCCCTCCGGCTGCACCGGCTGGCTCGTACGGGACCTCGTCTGTCATCTGGTTATCGACGCCCAGGACGTCCTCATCACCCTCGCCACGCCCACCGACGCCGAGCCGACCGTCGACGCCGTCACCTACTGGGACGTCCTCGCCGAACCCCCGACCGGCGACGATCCCCTCGACGCCCTGATTCCCCGGCTGGCCGCCGCCTACGGCGACCCCGCGCTTCTCAAGTTCCACCTCGACGACGTCGGCTCCGCCGCAGGCCGGGCCGCCCGGCTCGCCGATCCCGCCGTCCGTGTCGGCACCCGGGACGAGGTGCTGACCGTCGGGGACTACCTCTCCGCGTACGTCCTCGAATGGACCCTGCATCACCTCGACCTCATCGCGCACCTGCCGCAGCCTGCGCACCTTCCGCCCGCCGAGACCCTCGCGGCGGCACGCGCGTCGCTGGAGGCGATCGCCGGGGCGCCGTTTCCGGCCGACTTCTCCGACGAGCACGCGCTGCTCATCGGCACGGGACGCCGTACGCCGACGACGGACGCGGAGACAGCCGCCCTCGGTGACCTCGCCGCGAGGCTCCCCCTCATCCTCGGCTGAGGGGTGAGGCAGGGCACCGCCCGCCTCACCCCTCGTCACACATGCCTCACCGGGTCAGGACGTGGACGTACGTCCTCAACACCCGCCCGCGCGCCGCGAACTCACCACCACGTCGTCCATCCGCACGTCGTACGACGCCGGCGACGGGTTCCCCTGGTACAGCTGCCACCCCAGCTTCAGCTTGTCGAACGTCGGGAAGGTGAAGTCGGCGTCCTGGGCGCCGCCGTGCCGGGTGGCGTCTACCGTCAGGTCGGACTGTTCGACCCCGTCGAAGTACACCGTGACCCGGCTGTTCGTGGAGTCCAGATGGAATTCCACGCAACTCCACTTGTCCGCCACCGCCGGTGCCGACGTCTTCCACGACGTCCAGTCGCCCGTCGGGCCCAGGTCGGAGCCGACGCCCCAGAAGTTGCCCTTGTCCGTGGGGGCGTACTGGCCGCCCAACGGACGTACGAGGGTGGGAGAGTCGGCGCCGGAGGCCTCGGCGATCGTCCAGTGGGCCCAGTCGGGGGCCGTGGGGAAGGCGTCCACGCGCAGGCGCAGGCGGGCCCAGTAGCTGTTGCCGGGCGGGGCGAGGTCGGGGAAGACCAGGAACGCGCGGCCGTTGCCCTCCGTGTGGATGCGGAGTTCGCGGCCCTTGCCGGTGGAGCTGCGGGCGACGGTCAGGGTGCCGTTGGAGGTGTCCGTCGTCCAGCCGCGGCCGGCGGTCACCGGGCCGAGGGGGAGGTGGTCGAAGTTCTCGCGGGCGAGGGGGCGTTGGCCAAGTGTCGTGTCGTGCACCGGAGTTGCCGAGGCGGTGGGGGGTATCGCGAGCAGGGTGGCCGCCGTCGCCGCGACGGCCGACAGTGCTGCGATCGATTTCCTCAGAATGGTCATGTGCCCAGTCTGTAACGGGAGTTGACCAAGTTCCTAGAGGTATCCCTAGAGGTATCCCTAGAGGTATCGGTGAGCCGAACGCCCCAGGGCCCTGTTTCTGGCGATGCAGAAACAGGGCCCTGGGGCAGAGCAAACGACTGCGAAAGATCAGAACCGCCGAGTGATCAGCGCCCTCTTCACTTCCTGGATCGCCTTCGTGACCTCGATGCCACGCGGGCACGCGTCCGTGCAGTTGAACGTCGTCCGGCAACGCCAGACACCGTCACGGTCGTTCAGGATCTCCAGGCGCTGCTCGCCCGCCTCGTCACGGCTGTCGAAGATGAAGCGGTGGGCGTTGACGATGGCCGCCGGGCCGAAGTACTGGCCGTCGTTCCAGAAGACCGGGCAGGACGAGGTGCACGCCGCGCACAGGATGCACTTCGTCGTGTCGTCGAACCGTTCCCGGTCCTCCGCCGTCTGGAAGCGCTCGCGCGTCGGCTCGTTGGTGTCCTTCGTGATGAGGAAGGGCATCACGTCGCGGTACGCCTGGAAGAACGGCTCCATGTCGACGACCAGGTCCTTGAGGACCGTCAGGCCCTTTATGGCCTCGACCGTGATCGGCTTCGCCGGGTTGATGTCCTTGATCAGCGTCTTGCAGGCAAGGCGGTTCTTGCCGTTGATCCGCATGGCGTCCGAGCCGCAGATGCCGTGCGCGCAGGAACGACGGAACGTGAGCGAACCGTCCTGGTCCCACTTGATCTTGTGGAGGGCGTCGAGGACGCGCTCCTTCGGGTCGATCTCCAGCTGGAAGTCTTCCCAGACCGCCTCTGCCGCCAGCTCAGGGTTGAAGCGGCGGATGCGGAAGGTGACCGTGATGTACGGGGAGTCGGCGAAGCCGGGCTCGGGCTCGCCGGCCGCGTCCGCCTTGTCCAGAACAGGGGTTGCCATCAGTACTTACGCTCCATCGGCTGGTAGCGGGTCTGGACGACCGGCTTGTAGTCGAGACGGATGGACTCGGCGCCGTCGTCGCCCACCTCGCGGTACGCCATGGTGTGGCGCATGAAGTTGACGTCGTCGCGGTTGGGGTAGTCCTCGCGGTAGTGGCCGCCGCGCGACTCCTTGCGGGCCAGGGCGGAGACCGCCATGACCTCGGCCAGGTCGAGCAGGTTGCCCAGCTCGATGGCCTCCAGGAGGTCGGTGTTGAAACGCCGGCCCTTGTCCTGGATCGAGACGTTGCGGTAGCGCTCGCGAAGCTCCGCGATCTTCTCCACCGCCGTCTTGATCGTCTGCTCCGTACGGAACACCATGACGTTCGCGTCCATGGTCTCCTGGAGCTCCAGGCGCAGCGCGGCGACCCGCTCCGTGCCCGTGGACTCGCGCAGGTGCTCCACCTGGGAGACGACCAACTCGGCCGGGTTCTCGGGCAGTTCGACGAAGTCGGCCTTCTGGCTGTACTCCGCCGCCGCGATTCCGGCGCGCCGCCCGAACACGTTGATGTCCAGGAGGCTGTTGGTGCCCAGGCGGTTCGCGCCGTGGACGGAGACGCACGCGACCTCGCCGGCGGCGTAGAGGCCGGGCACCACCGTCGTGTTGTCGGAGAGCACCTCACCCTCGACGTTCGTCGGGATGCCGCCCATCGCGTAGTGCGCGGTGGGCTGGATCGGGATCGGGTCCGTGTACGGCTCGATGCCGAGGTAGGTGCGCGCGAACTCGGTGATGTCCGGGAGCTTGGCGTCGAGCTGCTCCGGCGGGAGGTGGGTGAGGTCGAGGTAGACGTGGTCGCCCTCGGGGCCGCAGCCGCGGCCTTCCCGGATCTCCGTGTAGATGGAGCGCGACACGACGTCACGGGACGCGAGGTCCTTCATGACCGGCGCGTACTTCTCCATGAAGCGCTCGCCGTCCTTGTTGCGGAGGATGCCGCCCTCACCGCGGGCGCCCTCCGTCAGCAGGATGCCCATGCGCCAGATGCCGGTCGGGTGGAACTGGAAGAACTCCATGTCCTCCAGGGGGAGACCACGGCGGTAGACCGCCGCCTGGCCGTCGCCCGTCAGCGTGTGCGCGTTCGACGTCACCTTGAAGAACTTGCCGCAGCCGCCGGACGCGTAGATGACCGCCTTCGCCTGGAAGACGTGGATCTCGCCGGTCGCCAGTTCGTAGGCGACGACACCCGCGGACCGCTTCACACCGTCGACCTCGACGATCAGCTGGTCGAGGACGTAGAACTCGTTGAAGAACTCCACGCCCTCTTTCACGCAGTTCTGGTACAGCGTCTGGAGGATCATGTGACCGGTGCGGTCGGCCGCGTAGCAGGAGCGGCGGACCGGGGCCTCGCCGTGGTTGCGGCTGTGGCCGCCGAAGCGGCGCTGGTCGATCGTCCCGTCGGGCGTCCGGTTGAACGGCAGGCCCATCTTCTCCAGGTCGAGGACCGAGTCGATGGCCTCCTTCGCCAGGATCTCGGCGGCGTCCTGGTCGACCAGGTAGTCACCGCCCTTGACCGTGTCGAAGGTGTGCCACTCCCAGTTGTCCTCCTCCACGTTGGCGAGCGCGGCGGCCATACCGCCCTGCGCGGCGCCCGTGTGGGACCTGGTCGGGTAGAGCTTCGTCAGTACGGCGGTACGGCTGCGCTTCGTCGACTCGATGGCCGCGCGCATGCCGGCGCCGCCCGCGCCGACGATGACGGTGTCGTACTTGTGGATCTTCATCAGTATTACCTCAGCCCCTTGTGACCCGGTGGCCTAGCGGATGTTCGGGTCGAAGGTGAAGATCACCAGCGTGCCCAGCAGGATCGTGAACACCGTGGCGGTGTAGAGCAGGCCCTTGAGCCACAGCCGGGTGTTCGCGCGCTCCGCGTAGTCGTTGATGACGGTGCGCAGACCGTTCGCGCCGTGCAGCATCGCGAGCCACAGCATCAGCAGGTCCCAGACCTGCCAGAACGGGGAGGCCCAGCGGCCGGCCACGAAGGCGAAGCCGATCTTGGAGACACCGCCGTCCAGCACCAGCTGGATGAGGAGGTGACCCAGGACCAGGACGACCAGGACGATGCCGGACAGGCGCATGAACAGCCAGCCGTACATCTCGAAGTTGCCCCGGGTGGACTTCGGGGACTTCTTGGTGCGCTTGCGGGGGGCCTCGATCAGCGGCGCCGGGTTGTCGGCGTCGTACCCCGAGAACGCGCCCGCGCCCTCGACGGGGCCGATGCCCGCGGTGGATTCAGTCGTCGCCATGTGTGTCAGCTCCCGAACAGTTCACGAGCGGCGTGACCGAGGACGGGGTAGATCGCCCCGAGCATCAGCACGACCCACAGGCCGACGACGGTCCACAGCATGTGCTTCTGGTAGCGCGGGCCCTTCGACCAGAAGTCGACGGCGATGACGCGCAGGCCGTTGAGCGCGTGGAAGAGGATGGCGGCGACGAGGCCGTACTCCAGCACGGCGACGATCGGCGTCTTGTACGTGGCCACGACGTCGTCGTATGCCTCGGGGGAGACACGGACGAGAGCGGTGTCCAGGACGTGTACGAACAGGAAGAAGAAGATGAGGACGCCGGTGACTCGATGAGCCACCCAGGACCACATTCCTTCCCGGCCGCGGTACAGCGTTCCAGCCGGCACGGAAAACCCTCCGGGAGCGGGGATCGGGGCCGCGCCGGCTTGGTTGTCGGACGGGCCCGGCCGGGTACGGTCCTCCGGCCCTCGCCATCGTAGCGACGTGTTGTCGGAACGCTTACAGCGGGCCTACTGATGTGATCAAACAGGCTCGTACGGGCTATTGCGTGCGGCTGCGGGGGAAGGGGTCGCGGTTGTGTGCCGGGTGCGGGCTGTCAGTGGCTTGTCGCGCAGTTCCCCGCGCCCCTTAGGGCGTTTCCCAGCCGTTGCCTTGCGAGGCGTCGGAGTTCCTCTGCCGACACCACCCGTTCCTCCTCCGGATCGTTTGTCAAACGTGACCGGATGCCTGTCAGGACCTGGTTGAGGGCCTCGTCCGGGGAGGTGTGGTCGACGCAGATAACGAACACGTGTCCGAATCGACTCTCGTACGCCGCATGCGCCGCCCCCAGCGCCGTGTGCGCCGCCGAGTACACGCCCTCCGGGAGGTCGGGCAGGGATTCCGCGGCCAGGGCCTCCGCGAGGTCGATCGAGGTCAGGTCGTAGGCCGCCTCGTCCGCTGCCGCGAGCAGGGAGTCCAGGTCGGGGTAGGGGCGGTGGTCGGTGAGGCGGCGGGCCCAGCGGAGGCTGCGCAGGCAGGTGAGGAGGGCGCGCTCGACGTCCTCGGCCGGCTCTGTGTTGAACCTCTCCAGGCTCGTCGGCGTAAGAGAACCCGGCAGGGTGGGGCAGGGGGACTCGGTGCGCGTCTGGGCCGGCATGGCGAGACCGCCGGAGCAGTGGGTGAGACGGTGCGCGGGCAGCGGGAGTCCTCGGCGTCGTGGGCTGGTGGGGTGTGTGAGGTACGCGTCATTCGGTGTGTGAGATGCGCGTCAATTGCCGCTCACATTATCGAGAAGCGGTCAGGAGCCGTCCGACGGACGTCTGAATTTCACCCGAACGGGAGAGTTTCGGAACGTATCGTGGACGACTTCGGGTGCGGCGGATGCGTAGGCGCAGAGGCGGAGGAGATCCAAAGAGTGGGTGGCATGCGGGCGATATGTGAGGCACGAACGGGCGGGAACCGGTGACCGGGCGGAGGCGACGGGCTCCCGAGCGGAAACGAGGTCTGAGTGGGAAGACGTACGGACAGGGGTCCGGGTTGCTTCTCGGGGCCGGTGTTCTCGTCGCCGCCGGCGCGGTGGGCGTGTCCGTCGTCTTCTGGCCGGTCGGCGACTCGGATCCCGGCACCGACATCGACGCCGGCCGGACCGCCGCGTCGACCGCTGCGGCAAGCCCCTCGGAGGGGGCCGAAGGGGACGACCCCAAGGAGCGCGCGGCAGGGTCCCGCGCCTCTTCTCCCGTCACCCCGTCTCCGTCCCCGGCCCGCGTCTACCCCCTCTCCAAGACGCCCCGCACCATCCCGGCCGTGCGTGAGCACATACCCGCCCGGGGGCCGGGCTGGCGTCCCGCCCCGGCCGCGCGGGTGGTCGTCACCGCCGGCGGGCTCGCCGACGAGGGGAAGCTGCTCGCCGGTGAGCTGCGGATGGCGTACGGCGGTACGGCCGCGCCTCGCGCCGGGGACGTGCAGCTCAAGCTGGACCCGGCTCAGGCGACGCGTGGCCCCGAGTCCTACACCCTCACCGTCACCAACCGGCGTGTCACCGTCTCCGGTCCCACCGAGGCCGGCGTCTTCTACGGCACCCGCACCCTCAAGCAGGAGGTGACCGGCGGCGGCACCGCGTCCGAGGGCGTCGTACGCGACCGGCCCGCCAAGCCGCAGCGCGGGCTGATGCTGGACATCGCGCGCAAGCACTTCACGGCCTCCTGGATCGAGGACCGCGTCCGCGAACTGGGCGACCTCAAGTTCAACGAGCTCGGCCTGCACTTCTCCGACGACCAGGGCTTCCGGATCGCCTCCGACACCCACCCGGAGATCGTGTCCAGGGACCACCTCACCAAGGCCGAGGTCCGCCGCATCCTCGTCCTCGCCGCGAGCCGCCACATCACCGTCGTCCCCGAGATCGACTCCCCGGGCCATCTGGGCGCGGTCCTCGCCGCCCACCCCGACCTCCAGCTGACCAACGCGCAGGGCACGCCGGCCCGTGGGGCGATCGACATCTCCAAGCCCGGGGCCGCGAAGATCGTCGACGATCTGCTGGGCGAGTACGCCGACCTGTTCCCCGGCGCGTCCTGGCATCTGGGCGGCGACGAGTACCGGGCCCTGACGGTCGCCAACCCGGCGGCCTCCTATCCCCAGCTCGCCGCCGCGGCCACCGCGAAGTACGGCGCCGGCGCCGGTGTCTCCGACCTCGCGACGGGGTGGCTCAACGACCGCGCCGCCACCGTGCGTTCCCACGCACCCCGGAACCGGACCGTGCGGGCCTGGAACGACGGCTTCTACGCGTCGAGTTCGGTCCAGGCGGGCAAGAACGTCCAGGTCGCCTACTGGACCGGCAAGGAGATCGGCGCCCGTAAGCCGGCCGCGTATCTGAGCGCGGGCCGCAAGGTCGTCAACTACAACGACGAGTACCTCTACTACGTGCTCGGGCAGCCGAACACCTTCGTCTATCCCACCGGCGAGCGGATCTACAAGCAGTGGACGCCGCGGGTGCTGCGCGGCAGTACGGCCGTCTCCTCGACGTACGACAGCCAGATACTCGGCGGGGTCTTCGCCGTCTGGTGCGACCTCGCCGGATCGCAGACGCAGAGCCAGGTGGCCGCCGGAATCCGGCTGCCGCTGCGGGCGACCGTACAGAAACTGTGGGATCCCCGGACCCAACCGGCCCTGTCCTGGACCGACTTCAAGAAGCTGGCGAAGCAACTGGGCTGAGACGGGCGGGTCGGACTGATACCGGCTGGACGCGGGGGCCGGGTGAACCATAGGTTCCGCACACAGTTTCGTATGCGGGGGAATCCTTATGTTCAGCAAGCGTGCCCGGACACCCACTTCGGCCGGACCCGTCGTCCAGCCGCACGGGCCTGCCTGGCTGCGGTCGCCCGTCGGGCTCGGCAAGGCCGTCGCCATTCTGCTCGGCGTGGTCATCGCCGCCGACCTCTTCGCTGTCTACGCCGACATCACCCTGTACGACGTGATGGGCTCCCTCGCGGACGACGGCCTCGGCAACGGCGGCTACAACGCCCTCATGCGCCGCGCCAACCACGCGGACACGCTCTACGACGCCGCCGGAGTCGTACAGTCGGCGACTTTCGTCGCGACGGTCGTTTTCTACCTCGTCTGGTTCCTGCGTGTGCGGGTCAACGCCGAGGTGTTCAATCCGTTCGGGCACACCATGAAGCGTGGCTGGGCGGGCTGGGGCTGGTTCGTGCCGGTCGTGAGCCTCTGGTTCCCGCGCCGGATCATGCTGGACATCTGGGACGCCAGCAGCCCCGCGGGCACCCGGGCCCCGCGCGGGCTCGTCAACGCCTGGTGGACGCTGTGGCTCGTCGCGCTCTTCACCCGCCGGAGCAGTTTCAGCCCGTTCGACCGCGCGGACACGGCCGACGAGATCCGCAGCGCCGTCGGCCAGGTGCTGTTCTCCGACGTCGCCGACATCGTGGCCGCCGTGCTCGCGATCCTCGTCGTGCTGCGACTGACCCGGATGCAGAACGAGAAGGCGCTGCGGGGCCCCGTCGCCGTGGGGGTCTGACACGCCCGAAGCGTCGGATCCCTGGCCAACCCCCTTGTCTCTGTGGTGTATTCGGCGCGGGCACAGCGAGCTGAACCAGAACGCCAGGGGGATGGCATTGGGTTACTGGGGCTATTTGATCGTGGGCAGGAGCGAGCGGCCGCTCGCCGAGACCGAGGCCCTGCGGGCGGTGCGCGACGCGCTGACCTCGCGCGAACGGCGGGACGACGGCTGGCAGGTCTGGGAGTACCCGCGCGGTGACGGTGACGTCGGCAGCATGAACACCCTCGCCCTGGAGACCGGCGCGCCCGCGCTCTTCGGGTACGTCATGGACAGCCGCTGCGTGGTGCTGGAGGCGGCGGCACCCGAGAGCGGGGCGTGGACCACCTGTCTGGCACGCGGCGCCATGGCCGGGTACCTGGGCGACGGGGAAGCGGATGCGGACGGGGAGGAGGGGGGCGGGCTCACGCTCGACGACTACTTCCTCGAGCCCGGCGACGCCGCCCGACGCGCGGTCGACTGGGCCGCGGAGGCCGGGCACACGGTGAACGCCGGACCGCTCCTCGACGTACTGACTTCAGAGCCCGACCCATTGGCCGAAAACCTGTTCTTCAGGTTCCTCGACCGGCTCGGGGTTCTGCCCCTGTGACGCTCCGGGTACGTTGCACGCAGTAAGGGAAAATGCGGGCTCCGTAAGGGATGGCGCCCTGCGAGGGAGGCGTGCATGAGCCTGGTGGAACTGATCGCTCGGGCCGACGAGCGCGGCCTGGCAGCCAGCGGACTGGCTTGTTTGGATCGGTGCGTCGCCCTTCTGGGCGGCGACGACGAGATTCTGCGTCCCCTGTGGGCGAGTCTCGCCGACGGCAGCGACACGGAGGAATGGGCGACCGGGCTGGAACAGGCCCGCCTCAAGTTGGCCACGGACGGCTCGGCGGAGAACGAGGACGAGGCCGCGCTTCTCGCCCGGGGCATGCTCGCCGCCGCCCCCGACACCCGTTCCGGGGCCGAGGTACGCGAGTGGGCCGACGCCTGTTCCCTCGCCGCGCTCCGCATCCACCGGCTCCTGGACGCCTTCCCCGCCGGCCCGTCCTCCATCGAGTCGAACCGGGAAGGCCGTACGGAGGGCATCTCACCCCTCGTCGCGGCCGAACTGCGGCGCCAGACCAAGGTGCTGGAGCTGCTCGCCGAGCACGGCTCCGGCGGGCTGCGGCAGGCGCTCGCGGTGGCCACGGAGGGCCGGCGCGTACTGCGCGCGGTGGTGTCGCGGCGGGCACGCGGCCGGGCCTGACCGCCCGGCCCCGGCGAGCCGTGTGGGGTTCCTGTGGGCGTCCCGGGAGGGAGCTGGGGTGGATCTGGGGTGGTCCCGTACCGATTCACGTCAGTGGCCGCAATGGGGTGACACCAGCCGCCACCTGCACGCTTTCCTTGACTGTGACCGCACATCGAGCACCAGAGCGACTGATACGCCCGCAGGCCGCCGCGAAGCCCGTACGGTGGGCCGCCGACACCGTCTCGACGATGCGCGAGGGCGCCCGACTGCGCCTCGACTACTCGACCCAGAGCCTGTGGCGCGTCGACCGCATGATCGAGGAACTCCGCCGCGAGCAGACCCCGTACGCCGCCGTGGAGTCGGTGCTGCGCGGCTTCGGGGCGTACGCCGGTGAGGTGATCGTGCGGCAGGCCCAGGGGGGCGCGGAGTGGCTCGAGGCGGGCGGCGGGCACTGGATCCGTACGGCCGACGGGCAGTTCTGGGACCCGCTCGACGAGGCCCGCCGCTGTTTCGGCGGCCACGGTTCGCTGCGCCTGCTGTGCCTGGACGCCACGGCGATCTGAGCCGACCAGGACCGGCCTGAGCTGTGACACTTCCGCCCCGGGCGACGCAGATGCCCATGGGGACGGGGGGAGTCTTGGGCCAGGGACGACGGGAACCCCGCCGCGTACAGGCGTACGACGAGGAGTTGGGCGACGCGGTCACGCGGGCCCAGGACGGGGACGAGGCCGCCTTCGCGGTGGCGTACCGACTCGTGCAGCCCGGACTCCTCGGCTATCTGCGCGCCCTTGTCGGCGACGAGGCGGAGGACGTGGCGTCCGACGCCTGGCTGGAGATCTCCCGCGACCTGGGCCGCTTCAAGGGCGACGGAGCCGGGTTCCGCGGCTGGACCGCGACCATCGCCCGCAACCGCGCCCTCGACCTGCTGCGCCGCCGCCGGGTACGGCCGCAGGCGACGGCGCTCGAACCGTACGTACTGGAGCTGCCCGGCCCCGACAGCACCCCCGACCAGGCCCTCGAGACCCTGTCCACGGAGTACGCCCTCGGGCTCATCGCCGGGCTGCCGCGCGACCAGGCCGAGGCGGTGCTGCTCCGCGTGGTCGTCGGCCTCGACGCTCCCGCCGCCGCCCGCGTCCTCGGCAAACGCCCCGGCGCGGTACGGACGGCCGCACACCGCGGGCTGAGACGCCTCGCCCGGCAACTGGGGGAACCGGCGTGAACGGCGGCGGCACGACAGCCGGCCAACCGGTGAGCCGGTCGGCTCACTGAGTCTCAAGGATGAACGCCATAGGTACCGCGGTACTACCCGGCGGCCGAAGTGCGTCCTCCGGTGCCGGGGGACGGCGCGCGTCCGCTCCTAGCTTGAGTTCGGGGCTGTTCCCGCCCCCTCCCCCCGACCTCTCGTCTCCCGCTGGAGTACACCGTGGCCACCTTTCTGTACCGGCTGGGCAGGCTCGCCTTCCGGCGACGCCGGCTCTTCCTCGCGCTGTGGATAGTCGTCCTGGCGGCCGTCGGAGTGGGCGCCGCCAACAGCCCCGGCACCTCGACGGACGACTTCACCCTGCCCGGTACCCAGTCGCAGAAGGCGATCGACCTGCTGGAGAAGGAGTTCCCGCAGGCCTCCGCGGCCGGTGCCACCGCCCGGGTCGTGTTCGAGGCGCCGAAGGGGCAGAAGCTGACCTCCGGCGGCAACAAGTCGGTCGTCGAGTCCCTCGTGGCCGACCTGAAGGCAGCCCCGCAGGTGGCGAACGCCTCCGACCCGTTCACCAACGGGCAGGTCAGCAAGGACGGCACCATCGCCTTCGCGCAGGTCACCTACAAGGTGTCCAAGGCGGACCTCAGCGACGAGGCCTCCGGCGCCCTGAACAAAGCCGCCGACAAGGGTGAGAAGGCCGGCCTCACGGTCAGCCTGGGCGGTAACGCGGTCCAGGAGAAGAGCGCCAGCAAGGCGGCCGAGATGATCGGTCTCGTGGTCGCCGCGATCGTCCTGGTGATCACCTTCGGCTCGCTGCTCGCGGCGGGACTGCCGCTGCTCACCGCGATCATCGGCGTTGTCACCGCCGTCTTCGCGATCACCATCGCCACCGCGTTCGTGGACATGTCGTCGGCCTCCACGACCCTCGCGCTGATGCTGGGCCTCGCGGTGGCCATCGACTACGCCCTGTTCATCGTCTCCCGCTACCGCAGCGAGCTCCGCGAGGGCCACGAACAGGAGGAGGCCGCCGGGCGCGCCCTGGGCACCGCCGGTTCGGCCGTCGTCTTCGCCGGTCTGACCGTGATCATCGCGCTGGCCGGACTGAGCGTCATCGGCATCAAGATGCTCACCACCATGGGGCTGGGCGCCGCCTTCGCGGTCGCCGTCGCCGTCGTGATCGCGCTGACCCTGCTGCCCGCGATGCTCGGCTTCGCCGGGACGCGGATCACCAAGGGCAAACTGACGACCGAGCGGCTGCGCGCGCAGGAGCGCGGCGAGGGCGAGACGATGGGCGTCCGCTGGGGACGGTTCGTCACCCGCAACCCCGTCAAGATGCTCGTCGGGTCGGTGCTCGTCCTCGGTGTGCTGGCCATCCCCGCCCTGTCGATGCGGCTGACCCTGCCCGACGACAGCATGGCCGCGCCCGGCAGCACCCAGCGCGCCTCCTACGACACCCTGAGCAAGGGCTTCGGCGAGGGCTTCAACGGACCGCTGACCGTGGTCGTCGACGCCCGCGACAGCAAGGACCCCAAGGCCGCCGCGGCCGACGCGTACGCCAAGGTCGGCAAGCTGCCCGACGTCGCCGCAGCCCGCCCGGCCGTCTTCAACGAGGCCGGGGACGTGGCCCTGATCGGCGTCGTCCCGAAGAGCTCCCCGTCCAGCGAGGACACCAAGGACCTGGTCAACGCCATCCGCGACCAGAGTGCCGGCCTGCACGCGGACACCGGCGCGGATCTGCTGGTCACCGGCACGACGGCCGTCAACATCGATGTGTCCGCGAAGCTGGGCGAAGCCCTGCTGCCCTACCTGGCCATCGTCGTCGGCCTCGCCCTGATCCTGCTCCTGCTGGTCTTCCGGTCCATCCTGGTCCCGGTCAAGGCGGCGCTCGGCTTCCTGCTCAGCATCGTCTCCACCCTCGGTGTGGTGGTCGCCGTCTTCCAGTGGGGCTGGCTCAAGGACGTCTTCGGCATCGACGAGGCCGCGCCGATCGTCAGCGTCCTGCCGATCTTCATGATCGGCGTGGTGTTCGGCCTCGCCATGGACTACGAGGTCTTCCTCGTCACCCGGATGCGTGAGGAGTTCGTCCACGGCGCCGAACCCACCGAGGCCATCGTCGCCGGGTTCCGGCACGGCGCCCGGGTGGTCACCGCCGCCGCCGTCATCATGATCGCGGTGTTCGCCGGGTTCCTCCTGGACGACACCGCGCTGATCAAGTCCATCGGGCTGGGGCTCGCCGCGGCCGTCCTCTTCGACGCCTTCGTCGTCCGGATGACCATCGTTCCGGCGGTGATGACCCTGCTCGGCCGCCGTGCCTGGAGCCTGCCGGCCCGGCTCGACCGGATCCTGCCGAACGTGGACGTCGAGGGCGAGAAGCTGCGCCACACCCTGGAGGCCCAGCGGTCGCAGGGCGGCCCGGACGGTGACCAGCCGGAGCCTGCCGAGCCCGCGCCGCTGCACCAGGGCTGACACGCACCGCCGCACCGAAGAGCGCCGCGGTCGAAGCCATACGATCCCCCCGAGCGGGACGGATCCCGGCCGGCCGTGTCCTCGAAACTCCGCCCGTCGGCCCCCTTCCCCCCTGGGCCGACGGGCGGATCCGCCTGCTCCGTGAAGGGCGTACACCGTGACCTCGACAAACGCGTCCCAGTCCACCGCCGAGGGCGGCGAGCGGGTGCTGCGCATTCCGGGGCCGCTGATGAGCGACCCCGAGTACCGCGTGATCCGCTCGCTCATCCTCCGGCTGGCCGGCTGGCGCCTGGCCGACCAGGCCCATCCGCGGGTCCGGCGGTGGGCGGTGCCGGCGCTGTGCGCGCTGCTCGGCCTGCCCGCCGTACTGCACGCCTCCGACGGCCGCGAGGCGGTGACCGCCCTGGCCCTGGCGGTCGCCTACGCCGTTCCGCTGCTGTGGCGGACACGCCGGCCGATGCTCGTCTTCGCCGTCGTCTCCTGCGTCCTGGCGGCCTCGTTCCCGCTCGACACCATCAGCGGCTCCGCCACCGCCTGGGTGCTGGCCCTCCACCAGGTGGGCCGGCACGAGACACCCCGCCGACTCGCCCTCGCCGCCTCCGCCGCCCTGGTGGAGATCCTCGTATGGGCCTTCTTCGCCCGGAGCGGTCAGCAGCTGGAACAGATGACGCGCCCCGACGTGGTGACGCTCATGGTGATCCTCCTGCTGTGGGGGAGTGCCGCGCTCGGACTGGCCGGCCGGCTGGTGGACGCGGCCATGGCCTCGCTGGAGAAGGAACGCGACCAGCAGGCACGCCTGGCCACCGCCCAGGAACGCGCCCGGGTCTCCCGCGAGATGCACGACATCCTCGGCCACACCCTGGCCGTCATCGTCGGCCTCGCCGACGGAGCCGCCGCCCTCGCCGTGACCAGGCCCGAGAGCGGCGCCGACACGCTGCGCATCATCGCCGACAGCGGTCGCGACGCCCTGGGCGAACTGCGCCGCCTCCTCGCCGTCATCGGCGACGAGGACGCACCGAGGGACCAGGCCCCGCTCGCGCCCCAGCCGGGCCTGGCCGACCTCGACGCGCTGCTGCAGCGCATCCGCGCGGCCGGCCCCACCGCCACCCTGCGCACCGAGGGCGACCTCACCGGCCTCACCCGGGGGCTGCAGCTCGCCGTCTACCGCATCGTCCAGGAAGCCCTCACCAACAGCCTCAAGTACGCGGGCCCCGACACCACGGTGGACGTCACCGTCACGGCCGACTCCCACCTCGTCCGGGTCGCCGTGGAGGACACGGGCCCCGCGCACCCCACGAGAGCGGCCCGCCCGAGCGGCGGCGGCAGCGGCAGCGGCCGGGGAGTCGTCGGTATGCGCCAGCGGGCCGCGCTGTACGAGGGCAGCGTCGCCGGCGGTCCCAACCTGCGCGGCGGCTGGACAGTCCGAGCCCTCCTGAAGTCCACCCCGACCACCCCGACCACCCCGACCACCCCGTCCACCACCGGTACGACCACCACCCACCCCGCACAGGAGCCGCCCGCATGACCACCGTGCTCATCGTCGACGACCAGGCCCTGCAACGCCTCGGCTTCCGCATGCTGTTGCAGGCCCAGCCGGACATGTCCGTCGTGGACGAGGCCGTCAACGGCAGCGAGGCGGTCCGCAAGGCGGCCGAACTGCGTCCCGACGTCGTCCTGATGGACGTACGCATGCCCGGCATGGACGGCATCGAGGCCACCCGGCGCATCGTCGAGTCCGGGGGCCGTTCCAAGGTGCTCGTGCTGACCACGTTCGACCTCGACGAGTACGCCTACGAGGCCCTGCGCGCCGGAGCCAGCGGCTTCTTCCTCAAGGACGCCCGCCCCGACGAACTCGTGGTCGGCATCCGCGCGGTGGCCGCCGGGGATTCCGTGATCTCCCCCGGCATCACCCACCGGCTCATCGACACGTTCACCCAGCGGGCGCCGGGCGGCCGGGGCGCCGCGCAGGAAAGCCGGCTCGCGGTCCTGACCGAGCGCGAGCGGGAGGTGCTCGTCGCCGTCGCCTCCGGCTGGACCAACACCGAGATCGCCGAGCGCCTCCACCTGGCCGAGTCGACCGTGAAGTCGCACGTCAGCCGCATACTCGCCAAGATCGGCGCCCGGGACCGCGTCCAGGCGGTGATCTTCGCCTACGACACGGGCCTGGTACGACCGTCCTGAAGCCCCCGGGCCGGCGGGCCCCTAGGCACCATGACGTCGGGTCAGCTCCGCGTCGGCAACACCGCGTCCGGTGACTCCGGCAGGGTCTGGCCGCCGTCGACCGTGATGACCTGCCCCGTGACGAAGGACGCCCGCTCGCTCGCGAGGAACTCCACCGCGTCGGCGATCTCCTGGGGCCGGGCGAGGCGGCCGAGCGGGATCGTCGCCGTCATCTGCGCGAGGTAGGCGTCGCCCATGCCGTCGAGGCCCTCGGTCGCCACGTTCCCGGGGGCCACCGCGTTCACGGTGATCCCGTAGGGGGCGAGTTCGAGCGCCGCCGTGCGCATGAACCCGAGCTGGGCGGCCTTGCTCGCCGCGTAGTGACTCCAGCCGGGGAACCCGGTGACCGGGCCGGTGATCGACGAGGTGAGCACCACTCGCCCGGCCGCCGACTCCCGAAGCAGGGGCAGACACGCGGCGACGGCGAGCATCTGGCTCTCCACGTTCACCGCGAACACCTCGCGGATGTCGGTGTACGTCAGTTCCGCGAGCGGCTTGTTCGGGAAGACGCCGGCGTTGAGGCACAGCACGTCGAGGCCGCCGAGCAGCGTGGACGCCGACTCGGCCAGCCGCTGTGCCGAGTCCGGTGCGGTGGAGTCGAGGGAGAGGGCCTCGACGGTCTGTTCCGCCCGCGCGGCCTCGGCGCGGAACTTCTCGACGGTGGTGTCCGGGACGGCCCGTCCGGTCAGCACCACGTCGTGGCCGCCGCGCACGAACGTGGAGGTGATGGCGGCGCCGATACCGCGTGTCCCGCCGACGACGGCGACTTTCCTGGTCCGGTGAGTCATGGTCTTCCCCGTTCTCTGGGTTTTCCGGGCTGTCCGCTCGGCGAAGTGACGTGGAGTTCGGTGCGGTCGGCGCGGAAGAGGTCCCGGGAGAACTCCATGGGCGCCTTGTGCTGGTCGTACGAGGTCCGGGTGATCGCCAGCAGTGGCTGGCCCACCGACACGTCGAGGTGGTCCGCGTGGTGGCGCTCGGCGAGGCGGACGCGGATGCGCTCCGAGACCGTGCGGGCCGTGACGCCGTACACATGGTGGAACAACTGGGACAGGGAGCCGGTGAGGTCGTGGTCGAGGATCCCGGGGAAGCGCCGCGCCGACACGAACAGCCGCTCCCACGACAGCGGCACCCCGTCCGCGAGCCGCACCCGTTCGATCGCCACCGTCCCGGAGCCGTCCGGCAGGCCGAGAGCGGCACACACCTCCGGGTCGCCACGCCCGATCCCCGTGGACACGACCCGGGTGGCGACCTCGAAACGCTGGTGCCGAAGGAGGGCGGGGACGTTCACGTCGACGCCCGGCTGCCGGGCCACCACGCGGTCGTGCCCGTGCGCGAGACGACTCCAGCTGTAGACGGGCCAGTTCGGGTTCGGGTGCAGGGCGAAGGTGCCGCCCGCCTTGCCGCGGGTCCGGCGCACCTCGCCGTCCGCTTCGAGCCTGGCCAGGGCGCTGCGCACGGCCTCCCTGCTCGCGCCGAAGATCTCCGCGAGCCGCCGCTCCGGGGGCAGCCGCCCGCCCATGCTGACCTCCCCGCGTCCGATCATCCCCAGTACACCCTCCGCGATCCGGGTCGCGGCCGGGCCGAGCGGGACGGGCGCGGTGTCAGAGCCCATGGCGTGTCGCGGTGAGGTAGTCGTCGTCCAGGTAGCGGGCGGCGAGTTCCACCGACCGGAGCGCGAACTCCGGCCGCAGCGAGGCGGCGAAGGGTGTGTCGCCCCGCTTGTGGACCCAGGCGACCAGCATCAGCCGGCGCAGCATCACCAGGGCAGGGAGGACCCGCAGGTCCTCGTCCCGCAGGGGGCGCCGCGTCTCGTAACCACGCAGCCAGGCGGCGGCCCAGTCGTCGACGCGCGGGTCGTGCTCCACGAAGGACAGGGAGCACGCCAGGTCGTAGAGGAACCAGCCGGTGCCGCAGTCGTCGAAGTCGATCAGCCGTACCCCGTCCGCCGCGACCAGCAGGTTGGCGGCTCTCAGGTCGCCGTGGATGAGCCCGAAGACGGCCTCGCTCCTGCCGTACGCGTCGAGTTCGCGGGCCAGTCTGTCCTCCGCCCGGGCGAGGACGGCTACGCCGCCGGGTGCGCGTTCCACGTCCGGGTTGTCACGCCACCGCCCCCACAGCGAGGCCGCGCCGATCAGGTTGTCGAGGTCCCAGTCGGGCCGGGTGAAGGTGTCCGGCCGTCGCCACCGGC
The DNA here is from genome assembly GCF_040644035.1 of Streptomyces sp. NPDC047042. Taxonomy (NCBI): domain Bacteria; kingdom Bacillati; phylum Actinomycetota; class Actinomycetes; order Kitasatosporales; family Streptomycetaceae; genus Streptomyces; species Streptomyces sp. NPDC047042. The sequence goes on from NZ_JBEYVP010000007.1 coordinate 235,965, forward strand.
GCGCGTGCTCGTGCAGCGCGGCGGCCTCCCGGCCGACGACCTCCATCACCTCCGCGAAGTCCGTGGTGTCCGGCTCGGCGCCGGGCGCGAACTCGAACAGCGCCGCGTGCTGGGGTGTCCCGTCCGCGCCCGGGAAGGTCGCGACCGGCTCACCGGCCGGGGTCGGCACGACGGCGGGTGTGGCGACCGCGCCGTCCGCGCGCAGCCGCTCGATCCACGTCAGCTCGCTGCGGATCTGCTCCTGTGTGCGGAAACCTGGCCGGTGCAGGCGCAGCACGAGGGGCGCGGAGGCGTCGGCGAAACCGCACAGATAGGTCGCGTTCTCGGACAGGCTGAGCAGCCGGGCGTCCGTGAGAACCCTGTCCAGGCCGTACGCCCGCAACGCCGGGGTGACCTGCTGGTCCCAGGTGTCAGCCATGTGCGGCCACCTTTCGTACGGCGGTCCGCAGCCGGGTCAGGATCTCGTCGGTCTCCGGCTCGGTCAGCAGCAGGCCCGGCTTGAACTGGAGGACGGCCGGGTCGAGCGTGGAGAAGATCGCCCAGACGCCCTGCCGGTAGAGCTCTGTCATGACGGGCTTCGCCCCGGTGGCACCGAACTCCAGGCCGATGACCAGGCCCTTCTGGCGGATCCCGGTCAGGGCGTGCGGAAGTTCGGCGCGCAGTTCGTCGAGGCCCTCGGTGACCTGCGCGATGCGTCGGCGGACGTTCTCGCGGGTCTCGGGCCGCCGGGTGATCTCCAGGACCTTGGCGGCGACCGCGCAGCCGAGCTCGGCGCCGCCGAAGGTGGCCATATGGGCGAAGCCGTCCCGCTCCAGCCATCCGCTCGCCGCCGGCCCCAGCAGGGCGGCGCTCACCGGGTACAGACCACCGCCGAGCCCCTTGCCGGTCACCAGGATGTCGGGGGTGACGCCTTCCGCGTACACGCCCCACAGCTCGCCGGTCCGGCCGAGGCCGGTCTGTACCTCGTCGGCGATGTAGAGGGCGCCGGTGTCCTCGCACGCCCGTTTGACGCCGGCGAGATAGCCGGGCTCGGGGGTGGGGAAGCCGTAGGTCGCCGGGACGGTCTCCATGATCACGGCGGCGACGTCCTCACCGGCGAGCGCGCTGGTCATCGCGTCGAGGTCGTTGAAGGGCACCTGCGTGAACTCGGCCGGGTTGTCCGACCGGAACAGCTGCGAGAACCGGGTGTCGCCCGTGGCCACGGCCAGCCCGGTGTGCCCGTGGTACGCCTTCACCACGGACACGATCCCGCGCCGGCCGGTGGCGTAGCGCGCGCTCTTCAGCGCGACGTCGACCGCCTCGCCGCCGCTGGAACCGAAGACGGCCTTCTCGGCACCTGGCGTCGCCTCGACGAGCCGCCGGGCCAGCGCCGCGCGCCCCGGGGTCGGGAAGTGGTGGTTGCCGATGTCCACGTACTGGACCGCGTCGGTCAGCGTGCGCACCAGTTCCGGATGGCGGTGGCCCAGGTTGTAGGTGCCGCCGTTGAGGTGCACGTCGATGACCTCGTGCCCGTCGACGTCGGTCAGCCGGTAGCCGTTGCGCTCACCGATGACCAGCGGCACGCCTTCCGTCTGCCAGAACTCCGTCTTGTCCGGGTTCCAGTACCGCCGCGCGTCCGCGAGGACCTCCGCCTTCGACGCGTACCCGTACATGGACAACTGCTCGATCCCCAACGTCCGACCTCCGCGTGGCACTGGAGGGAGCCCCTCCGGCGGCTCCGTGAACGGCTCCACCATCGGACGGGGGTTTTGCATCGCCGTGTGGTCGTTGGTTCGGGTGCGTAACGCATGAGGTCCGGTTGCGGTCCGGTGGCCGGGCGGTCAGGCCGATGCGCTGAGACCACGGAGACGACCGGGGCCGCCACCCCCCACAGGAGAGGCCCCGGCCGTCGCGCGGTACGGGCCGCGCGGCGGCCCGTACCTTCTACAGCGCCACGCGTTCGTTTTCTGTCACACCGTCACCGCGTCACGAGTCAGTTGCACAATGGACGGACATGGACGAGGAGCACTTTGACGCCGTAACGTGCCTTTCGCTACAGGTCGCGGACGACGGGCACCCACGTCCTTGAGGCCTGAGACCGCAACCAGTCATTCATTCATTGAGGAACCACGACGGCAGGACCGGGTCCGTGAGAGCGGCGCCGGTTCAGGTGCGAAGAGGTGTGGTGCAGGGGGACGACGCGGAGCTGACCACCGCGGTGCTTGCGGCACAGGCTGGGGACGAGACCGCTTTCCGGACTGTGTACCGCTCGGTGCACCCACGGCTGCTCGGGTACGTACGGACGCTGGTCGGCGATCCGGACGCCGAGGACGTGACGTCCGAGGCCTGGCTCCAGATCGCCCGTGACCTGGACCGGTTCAGCGGGGACGCGGACCGGTTCCGGGGCTGGGCCGCCCGGATCGCCCGCAACCGCGCCCTCGACCACATACGGATGCGTGGCCGCCGCCCGGCGATAGGCGGCGACGAGACCGAGCTGTCCGGCCGGGCCGCCGACTCCGACACGGCGGGCGAGGCCATGGAGTCCCTGGCCACCGACAGCACCCTCTCCCTCATCGCCCGGCTGCCGCAGGACCAGGCCGAGGCCGTCGTCCTGCGGGTGGTCGTCGGCCTCGACGCCAAAACCGCCGCCGAGACCCTCGGCAAGCGCCCCGGAGCCGTACGCACGGCGGCGCACCGCGGTCTGAGACGACTCGCGGAGTTGCTCGGGGCGGACCCGGACGCGACCGCCGCGCTCGACGCGCTGCCGCTCCAACGGGAACCGCACGGACGTGCGGTGACGTCGGCCGGTGTGACGCATACGCGTTCGCGGACGCAGAAGGACATGTGATGGCCGACGACGACCGGTACGGGTGGCTGGACCGCGCCACGGCGGAGCGTTTGCTGAGCGGGGAGTCACTGGAGGCCTCACTGGCGTCCGCGGGCCCCGAAGCCCGCGACCAGGCCGAGCGGCTCGCCAAGACACTGGACTCCCTCTCCGTGGACAGCCCGCCGAGCGGCGACGAACTCCCGGGCGAGGCCGCCGCGTTGGCCGCGTTCCGCAAGGCTCGCCCGGTCGCGGACCTCACCGCCGGCGCGCCCGTGACGAACCCGGGCCCGGACATCGGTCTCGTCCGGGTGGGAGGCGCCGGGCGCTTCGGGGCCTCCCGGCGACGCGGCGTCCGCCCGGCCCGCTGGGGCCGCCCCCTGCGGGCGGGGCTCGGCGCCGCGCTGGCCGCCGGAATGGTCGGCTCGGTCGCGATGGCCGCCGGTGTCGGGGTCCTGCCGAACCCGTTCCGGGGCGGCGACCCCGGACGCCCCGCCGCTACCGTGTCCGCCGGTGAGTCGGCCGACTCCGTGCCCGTCTCGCCCTCTCCGGACGGCGGCACCCGGGGCAGGAGCGTCCCGTCCCAGGGGCCCGACGCCACGACCGGGGGCTCCGGCGACCAGGGTTCCGCCGGCGGTGGCGGAGCCAAGATCGGTCCGGGCGACGGGAAGCAGGGGTCCCGCTCCGACATGAGCCTGCCCGGCGACTGGCGCGGCGGACTCGCCTCGTCCTGCCGGGACATGCGCAGCGGCAAGAAGCTGGAGGCGGAGCGCAGACGGGCCCTGGAGAAGGCGGCCAAGGGCGCCAAGAAGGTGCCGAAGTACTGCGAGAAGACCCTGAACCACGAGCCGGCCGGCCACCCGAACCCCAACACCGGAACCGGCACAGGCACAGGCACCGGGCAGGGCGGGGGAGAGGTCGGTGCCGAGGGCGGCCAGAGCGGCGCCGGCGACAGCGGCGGCAACGGCCACGGCGGCGCCGGAAACGGCCAGGGCAACGGCGACGGCCACGGCGGCGGAAACGGCCAGGGCAACGGCCATGGCGGGGGCGGAAACGGTCACGGCAACGGCAACGGCGGCGGAAACGGTCAGGGCAACGGCCACGGCGGCCGTACCGTATCGGCACCGGCGCCCGCCCCGACGTCCTTCACCGCCGTCGGCGCGACCACACCCCGAGACGAACCCGCCCCGGCTCCCGGCCCGTCGTACGGCATCCTGCCGCGACCGAAGACCACCTAGCTCCGCACACCCCACCGGTCCCCCCTCCCCGTGCCGCATCGGGATCGGCCCGCCGCGGCGCCCGTGACCGCCGTCGGCGCGGGCCGCGCTCGCACCGCCCCGGAAATGGCCGCCGTGAACCCCCCTCCGACCTGCGCGAACACGCGCCGAAGATCTTTTTGCCTGCCGGGGTGTGACGTTTTCAGCGGTGCCGACGCAGTAGACAGTGAGCCGACTGGTCATCGGTTCCTCGCACAGAGCCGGGGTTCCCCCCGTACCTACGGCTCGTGCACCTGGCGCGGGCGGGACACGTTCCCCCGGTCCCGTCCGCGCCCCGAATCACCACCACACTCCCCGCCGACGCCGGCTCACCAGTAGATGACGACCTTGTCGCCCGTGCTCACCTCGGCGAAGATCGCGGCGATCGCCGTCTCGTCCCGTACGTTCACACAGCCGTGCGAGGCGCCGCCGTAGCCGCGGGCCGCGAAGTCGGCGGAGAAGTGGACCGCCTGGCCCCCGCTGAAGAACATCGCGTAGGGCATCGGGGAGTCGTAGAGCGTCGACACATGGTGCCGTGACTTCCAGTAGACGCTGAAGACGCCTTCCCGGGTCGGCGTGTACTGGCTGCCGAACCGTACGGACACCGTCGAGACGGTCCGGCCGTCGATCATCCAGCGCAGCGTCCGGCTCGTCTTGCTGATGCACAGCACCCGGCCCCTGAGACAGCGCGGGTCGGGGTAGGCGGCCGGCTGCCCGCCCATCAGATACAGCTCCCACTGCCCCGGCTCGCGCGTCATCCGAAGCAGCCGCTGCCAGGTGACGGTGTCGGTCTTCCCGGTGCGCGGCAGCCCGCGCTTGCCCTGGAAGCCCTTGACGGCGCTCTCCGTCAGATCGTCGTACGACCCGGTCGGCCCGTCGAACAGCCAGGCGACCTGATGCAGCCGCGCCTGGAGTTCGCGCACGTCCCGCCCGCTGTCCCCGCGCGACCAGAGCACGGGAGCGGGCGGCGCGGGAGCCGCCTTCTTCGCCGCCGGAGCCGATGCCCGTTTCGGTGGCCGAGTCGGAGTCGGAGTCGGTGCTGGAGCCGGGGTCGAAGTCGAAGTGCTTGTCCGTGCCGGTGCCGGATCGTCCCCGGCGCCGGGTTTGTCGTCGGCGGGCGGATGCGAGACCTGGATGTGCACCGGCGAACGCGCCTCGCCGTCTCCATCGGTGGTCTGCACCGTGCAGCCGCCCACGACGAGAGCCGCGAGAACCGCGGAAATCACCTTTCGCATGTCCGTAGTACGCAAGCCGAACCCCCCGAAGCTCATCGTCCCTACCCCCATCCGTCCATCCGTCCGTCCCCCGGTGCTTCCCCGCACATGACCCGGGACGAACTACGCGGCATTGTTGTGTGCGGCGACTGGCAACGTACGCGGAAGGACACACCATGACGCGTGAGTCCGAGTCGGGACTACCCGTCGAACCGGTGTACAGCCCCGACACGCTCGCGGGCTGGGACCCGGCGCGGAAGCTGGGCGAGCCCGGCGAGTACCCCTTCACCCGGGGCGTATACCCCACCATGTACACGGGCCGCCCCTGGACAATGCGCCAGTACGCCGGTTTCGGCACCGCCGTGGAGTCGAACGCGCGCTACCGGCAGCTGATCGCCCACGGCACGACCGGACTGTCCGTCGCGTTCGACCTCCCGACCCAGATGGGCCACGACAGCGATGCCCCGATCGCGCACGGCGAGGTCGGCAAGGTGGGCGTGGCGATCGACTCGGTCGACGACATGCGAGTGCTGTTCGACGGGATCCCGCTGGATCAGGTGTCGACGTCGATGACGATCAACGCCCCCGCCGCGCTCCTGCTGCTGATGTACCAGCTGGTCGGCGAGGAACAGGGCGTCCCGGCGGCCCGCCTCACGGGCACGATCCAGAACGACGTACTGAAGGAGTACATCGCGCGCGGAACGTACATCTTCCCGCCGAAGCCCTCCCTGCGTCTGACCGCAGACATCTTCGCGTACTGCCGGGCCGAGATCCCGAAATGGAACACGATCTCGATCTCCGGCTACCACATGGCGGAGGCGGGTGCGATCCCCGCACAGGAGATCGCGTTCACGCTCGCGGACGGCATCGAGTACGTCCGTACCGCCCTCGCGGCCGGAATGGACGTCGACGACTTCGCCCCGCGCCTGTCCTTCTTCTTCGTGGCCCGTACGACGATCCTGGAGGAGGTCGCCAAGTTCCGTGCGGCCAGGCGTATCTGGGCGCGGGTGATGAGGGACGAGTTCGGGGCGCGCGACCCCAGGTCGTGGATGCTGCGCTTCCACACGCAGACCGCCGGGGTGCAGCTGACGGCTCAGCAGCCCGAGGTGAACCTGGTCCGGGTCGCGGTGCAGGGCCTCGCGGCGGTGTTCGGCGGCACCCAGTCCCTGCACACCAACTCCTTCGACGAGGCGATCGCCCTGCCCACCGACAAGAGCGCCCGGCTGGCCCTGCGTACCCAGCAGGTCCTCGCCCACGAGACGGACGTCACGGCGACGGTGGACCCCTTCGCCGGTTCGTACGCCGTCGAGCGGATGACCGACGACGTGGAGGCGGCGGCGGTCGGCCTGATGCGGCGGGTCGAGGATCTCGGCGGCGCGGTGGCCGCGATCGAACAGGGCTTCCAGAAGAGCGAGATCGAGCGGGTCGCCTACCGCATCGCCCAGGAGACGGACGCGGGCGAGCGGGTCGTGGTCGGCGTCAACCGCTTCCGACTCGACGAGGAGGAGCCGTACGAGCCTCTCCGCGTGGACCCGGCCATCGAGACCCAGCAGACACAGCGCCTCACCGCCCTCCGGGCGACCCGCGACCAGCGAACGGTCGACACGACCCTGACCGCCCTTCGACAAGCGGCGGCGGGCACGGCCAACGTCCTGTACCCGATGAAGGAGGCCCTGCGGGCCCGCGCGACGGTGGGGGAGGTGTGCGGGGCGTTGCGGGAGGTCTGGGGGGTCTACGTACCCACAGATGCCTTCTGACCTGGGCGACTCATCCGAACGGGTGATCGTGGACGGAAAGCGCACACCCCCGGTTACTCTCGTGAAGTGTGAGCCCTGAAAAGGAGGATGCCGTGGCCGTACTGCAACACGAGCTGACGTTGGGCGAAGCCGCCGACCAGCTTTCCCGTGCACTGCCTGGGCACCGCGTGGAGATTCTCCAGGGGAGGCTCACTGTGACACCACCGCCCGACGGCTCGCATGCGCTGTCGTTGACGAAGCTGGGCAGGGCATTCGATCAAGGGGGCATCGTCGAGGCAGGTTACGAATACGTCCAAGGTGTGGGCCTGTGGCTGCCGTCGTTGCCCGAGGACTTCGCGATCCCTGACTTCTCGGTCGTCGACGAGGACTTCCGCGACGCCCACGTCACGAAGAACTACTACGCTCCGAACGTCTTCCGCCTGGTCGTCGAGGTGACCTCGTCGAACTGGTCCGACGATCTCTACGTCAAGGTCGAGTGCTACGCCCAGGCCGGCATCCCCGCCTACCTCGTCGCGGACCGCAAGCACGGGGAGGTGCTCCTCTACGCCGACCCGGTCGACGGCAAGTATCCGGGCCCCCAGCGCTTCAAGCGGGGCCAGAGCGTAACCGTTCCGGAATCCGTCGGGGTTCACGTCGAGATCCTGGTCGACTCTCTCCTCGACGGCTGAAAGACCGACGGGGGATCGCGGCATGATCCAGCTCTTCTTCTCGGCGACGCAGTACGCCGCCGCGACCGTCGTCGCCGCGATTCGTGCCGGGCTCTTCGGGCCGCGTGAGGATCACCGGCGTGTGCTTGTGGTCAGTGACACCGCAGCGGTCCCCGAGGTCGGTACCCCGCTGGACCGGATGGCGGGCTTCGAGAGGCTGCGGTCCGAGTTCGACGAGGTGCGTTCCTGGAACGAGTTCGTCTTCCCGCACCACCCCGGGGCCTGGTCCCCGACCGCCCAGGACGCCCCGATGTGGGAGAAGGCCGTACGCCTGGCCTGGGATCTCGGTGACGAGCCCGTCGAGATCGCCTGCGAGTCCATCCAGGCCAACCCCTCCCGCGCGGTCGCCGACATCTTCGCCGACAGCCCCGTCCATGTGTACGCGGACGGCCTGATGAGCTACGGCCCCACCCGCAACCGCATCCCGCACGGCATGAGCACCCGCATCGACCGCGTCCTGCACCTCGACCTCATACCGGGGCTCGAGCCGCTGCTGCTCACCGAGTACGGCGTGCGGTCCGTCGCGATCCCGAACGAGCCGATCGTCGCCGTACTGAACGAGATGGGCGAGCAGGGCGCGGCCCTCCTCGCCGAGTGCGTGCCGGACCTGAACCGGCCCACCGCCGTGCTGCTCGGGCAGTACCTCTCCGCCCTCGGCCTCGTCTCGCGGGAGGAAGAGGAGGAACTGCACGTTCGGATGCTGTGCGCGGCGGCGAAGGCCGGCCACACCGGCGTCCTGTTCAAGCCCCACCCCAGCGCCCCGGCCGCCTACGACGGCACCCTGGAGACCGCCGCGCGAGAGCTGTCCGTGGAGCTGACCGTGCTGCGCGAACCGGTGCTCGCCGAGACGGTCTTCGCCCAGCTGAAGCCCGAACTCGTCATCGGCTGCTTCTCCACCGCCCTGATGACCGCCGCGGCCTTCTACGGCATCCCCGTCGCCCGCGTCGGCACCCGCACGCTGCTCGACCGGATCACCCCGTACGAGAACAGCAACCGGATCCCGCTCACCATCGTCGACGCGGCCCTCCCCGACGCCGAGGACGGGCCGTCGGACTTCATGCGCTCGCCGACCGACCCCGGGGTGGCCGAGCGGCTGACGCCGCTGGTGCGCGCGGTGGGGTACTGCATGCAGCCCCGCAAGCACCCCGGCCTGCGCGACGAGGTCGCCGCCTGGCTGAGCACCCGGTCGGCGGCGGACGCCCACTATTTCGAGCGCCGCCGCCTCACCGGTCTCCGCCTCCCCGGCGGTCGCCCGCCGGGTCAGGCCTTGTGGAAACGGGCCGCCTGCACGGTCATCGCGCGCTTGAGCCGGGGCCCGAACGGCTTCTCGACCAGACGGTGGATCGCATAGGCCAGGACGAGCATGCTGGTGATGGTCGCGGCCAGCGTCAGGTACGGGTCGAGGCCCAGGCCCCGGTGCAGCACCCGGACGAAGAACCAGCCCAGGTGCTCGTGGATCAGGTAGAAGGGGTACGTCAGCGCCCCCGCGAGCGTCAGCCAGCTCCAGTTCATCCAGCTCAGCCAGCCCAGCGCCACCACGGCGACGGCCGCGAAGGAGAGCAGCACGAGGAACTGGATGACATGCGGGTTGCGGTGGAAGTCGCCGGTCGCGCCGGGGTGCCACAGCTCGATCGTCGCGTAGCGCTGCCCGAGCAGGAACGAGGCGCCGACTATGCCCCAGGTCAGCAGGTCGCTGCCGAACTTGTGGATGAGGAAGAGCGCCAGGCCGCCGATGAAGTAGGGCGCGTACTCGGGCATCACGATCTGGTCCACGAGCGGGTCATTGGTGACCCCCGCGATCCCGCTGGCGAGCGTCCACAGCAGGCAGAAGATCACCACGCTGCGGTAGTTGGCGCCCTTCCACACCACGAGCAGCGCGAACAGGGCGTAGAAGCGCACCTCGACCCAGAGCGTCCAGCACACACCGAGCACCCGCTTCACGCCCATGGGCTGCTGCAGCAGGGTGAAGTTGACCAGGACCTCGTCGGTCCGCAGCGGGTGGACGACCACGGGCAGCAGATACGCGGCGACGGTGATGATGACGATCGCGACCCAGTACGCCGGGTAGATACGGGCGACACGTGAGCGGAAGAAGTCGCCGACCGTACGGCCCCAGCTGCTCATGCAGATCACGAAGCCACTGATGACGAAGAAGAACTGCACACCGAGGCAGCCGTAGACCGCCGCCTGGGACAGGGTCGGGAACATCAGGCCCGGCGACTGGTTCCAGGACTCGGAGATCGTGCCGCCCCGGCCCGCGTAGTGGTAGAAGGCGACCATCAGCGCGGCGACGAGCCGAAGCCCGTCCAGCGCGCGCAGACGGCTGCCTGCCCGCGCGGGAGCGGGCGCGGGGGGCACGGCCGGGCCGGCCGGTTCGGCGTCCGCACGCGCAGCCGGTGGCGATGCCGGATGCGGGGGTGCCATGGTCTGGTCGGCCGCGGTCATCGTGAAGCCTTTCGGGACAAGGACTGTGGGCAGCAGGGACCGGAGGGGTCGGAGGCAGCGCACGGCACCCGCACAGAAGTTGTACGGGTGAAGGATAGGACAGTGTATTGACCCCCGAGGCCGCACATGGGTTGCCCCCCGTTTCGCAAGGAAACGGGGGGCAACTGCCCTACGGTTCAGCCCGCTTCTACTTCTTCACCGTCTTGCCCAGGGCCCGCGCCCGGCGGGCGATGCGCCGCACGGTCGCGTTGCGCGGGATGAACGCCAGCTGCACGGGCACGGAACCCGGCAGGGCCAGCGCGGTCAGCCGGCGGCGCTTGAAGTAGCGCCAGGTGTGCGCGTCGAGCCGCGTGGAGAGGTACTTCTCCGCCTCCGGCCGCAGCCTGGGGTAGATCTTCGGCTGCATGGCGAACCCGACGGCCTTGACCAGCCCGGCCAGGTCGTCGTCCACGGCCTTGCGTGAGGGCATCGACCACTTGGCCACCGCGGCGGCGTCCTCCAGGTCGGGCAGCAGCGCGTCGACGATGGTCAGCGGCACCCGGTTGCTGTTCTGGTAGGGCGCGAGCCGCTCCAGCAGGGTGTCCGTGCCGACCCGGGCGACCGGGATGCCGTACAGACCGGCCGCGGTGAGCAGCCCGGTGGAGAAGCAGCCGACGACGAGCGAGGGCCGGGTCTGCTGGAAGACCACCTCGGCGAGCACCGGCCGGTCCAGCACGGTGAGCTCGGCGCCGAGCTTCTTCGCCTCGTTCTCCAGGGTCTGCGACCAGTGCGCGGGCGCGACCGGGTGCGGCTTGAAGACGATCTTGCGGTGACCGCGCGCCACGGCGCCCCGCATCATGCGCACGTGCAGCTCCTCCTCCTCTTCGGGAGTGAGGATGCTCAGCGCCGACAGGTACTGGCCGAGCAGCAGCGCGGGACCCTCGCCGGAGCCGGCCGCCGCGGTCGTCCCGGCCTCGGCCCCCTCCTCGGCGGCCGCGGACTCCGCGAGCTCGCCGAGGACCTTCAGGAACGCCTCCGACGGCACCAGCTCGGGCTCCACCCCGAACTCGGTGAGCAGCAGCGGCTTGAGCCCCGGTACGAGATCGAGGTGCAGCAGCCGTCTGATGCCGGTGCCGACCAGCGGGTCGATCTTGTCGCGCGTGGGGCCGTAGCTCATCAGGCCGTCCGCGTAGACGTCGACGGGCGCGCCGTTGAACAGACGGCACAGCGCCAGCGAGGGATTGACCTGGACGGACTCGACGGCGAGCTCGACATGGTCGTCACCGAGGTTCCACAGCAGCCGCAGATGACGCTCCCATATGGGGATGTCGTCGGCGCGCGGGCTCCAGCCGCTGGGGTGGAACGGGGAGATGGCCTCGTTCCACGAGAGCACGTCGTCGAAACGCTCGCGGACCCGGTCGAAACCGGACATCTCATCGAGGCCGGGGGTGATCTCGGGGGCGGCGGTGTTGTTGGTGACCAACAACACTCTCCGGTCGGCCGGTTCGAACAGCCCGGCGTCCAGCGCGGCGGCCACCGTGGCGGCGCCGTACAGCGTGGACGCGACGAAGATCTGAGTGGTGCGCGCCATCAGCCGGCCACCTTCTCCGCGGCTACGGGCCTGCGCCGCACCCGGCGCAGCCGACCGGCGCGCGTGGCGTCCATGGAGTTGATCGCCTCCGTGAGGACGTCCTGCGGCATCCGCTTCAGGGCGGCTGAGCTCAGTGAGCGCAATTCTCGAGCCACGGCGGGTTCGAACCTCTCGATCGATCCGAGATGATGGGCCATGATCGCGCAGTACGTGCGCACTGCCTTGGGCAGCAGCCTATCGGCCTCGGCATCCCGCGCCGTCTCCTCGATCACCTGGTCGAAGGCGCGGATGAAGTCCAGTTGCCGGGTGTCACCGATCTGAGTGAGGGACGACGTGACCCCGCGCCGGTAGAAGACGCCGAGCAGCCCCACCACGGCGAACGACTCCGCCTCCCGGTGCAGCTTCCAGATCCACGGCCGGTCCTCCGCCGTCCGCAGCCCGTCCCTGAAGTGCAGGACGCCGCGGTCGACGAGCCGGCGGTGATAGATGCCCGCCCAGGCATAGGCGTAGTCGACGGACGTGGTGCGGTCGGTCGGCAGAATCGCGTCCCGCGGAGACATCACCACCCCGCGCCGGCCATGCGGAACCCGGTGGATCGTGCGCGCCTTGCCGGTGCACTGCACATGATCCGTGCGGACGAAATCGCAGCCCAAGTCCTCAATAGAAGCGAGGAGTTGGGAGAAATAACCGGGCGCGAGCCAGTCGTCGCCGTCGAGGAACGTGAGGTATTCGCCACGCGCTTTGTCGATCCCGGTGTTGCGGGCGGTGGCCAGTCCTCCGTTCTTCTCGTGGCTGACCAGCACGGCGCCCGGCAGCTCGCGCTCTGCGCGCGCGAGGATGTCCGGAGTCTCGTCGCGCGAGCAGTCGTCGACGAGAATGAACTCGAAGTCCTCGCGCGCGTTGGCGCTGAGGCTCTTCAGAGTGTCGGGCGCGTATTGCTGCACGTTGTAGAACGGCACGATGACGGAGAGCTTGACCACGCGTCCAGGTTAGAGCCTCTCCGGAGCTCGCACTTTACCCGGGGTTGGAGGTGGGGCGAACTGCGTGTGACGGCCCGGTGAATCAAGGGGGTTTCTGCATGTATGGCGCCCCGAATCAAGCGGCGTCGATCTTTTGTTAACCCTTTGTTGCCTCGGGATTGGGCGGAAGCACCCCATGTCGGCTTAAGGTCTTGGGCGTGCCAGCCAGTACCTCGAGCCCCATGAGGGTCGCCGTTCTCGCCGATTCCGACACTCGGTGGAAATGGGGTGCACTCACCGCCAGTCGTATTTCTCCTGATAATTCAGACATTCTCCTCGACGGCTACCTCCTCCGGGGCAGAGCCACCCCGACAGCCCGCCAGCTCCAGGAGGTCGGCGTCACCGCGGACTCGCTGCGCGAGGTCACCGCCCTGGAGTTCCTGCGGGCCATGGAGCAGGAGGAGCCGTACGACATCCTCGTACTCGCCCTGGTCGGCGGCGGAGTGCAGGCGATGCTGCACGGTCTGGCGCAGGTGTGGGACGACACGGCCCTGCGCCCCGTCGTCGTCACCGGCTACGTCGGCGTCGTCTACGAGAAGCTCACCGACGGACTGCTGCTGCGCCACGGCGCCGACCTGGTCCTCGCCAACTCCCGCCAGGACGCCGACCGCTTCAAGGCCGTATACGACGGCGTCGGTGCCGATTCGTCCTCTGTGACCGAAGTCGCACTCCCCTTCCTGGGCGGTACGACGTACACAGGTGAGCATGGTCACCCCTACACGGTGGTGTTCGCCGCCCAGCCCTCCGTCCCGGAGAGCCGCAAGGACCGTACGTATCTGCTGGACCGCCTCGTGCAGCACGCGAGGCTGCACCCCGAGCGCGAGGTGCTGCTCAAGCTGCGCTCCAAGCCCGGCGAGCACACCACGCACATCGAGGAACTCCCGTACCAGAAACTGGCCCAGCGCGCCGACCTTCCGCCGAACTTCAAGCTCGTCTACGGGCACATGGGCGAGGTCCTGGACCGTACGGACCTGCTGGTCACCATCAGTTCCACGGCGGCCCTGGAGTCCCTGCACCGCAGCATCCCGACCGTCGTGCTGAGCGACCTCGGCGTGCGCGAGTCGCTCGGCAACCACCACTTCGTCGGCTCCGGCTGCCTCGCCTCCTGGGCGCAGTTGGACGAGGGACACCAGCCCGTTCCCGACCCGGAGTGGGTGGCCCGTCAGGGCGTTGCCGCTGATGGCTCGTACGAGACCGCCTTCGACGCGGCACGCGACAGGATCGACCGTCTTCTGGGATCCTCGAAGCTTCCGCCCCTGGCCCCGTACTACACGCCGATGACGGCTCCCGGATATTTGCCGGGTATTCTCGCTCGGCACCACCTCGGCCCCGACGGCGTTCCGCTGCCCGGGGCGCCGGCCGCCGACAAGGAGCCGGGAGCGGTGCGGCAGATCGTGCGTCGCGCGGCCCGCGGCGCCTACCGGCACGGCGTGCAGCGCGTCGCGCCCGTGATCCGGCGGATGGGGGAGCTGTGACCCACCGGATCCCCCGTCAAACACGCGAAGAGCGTCAAGGAGTGCAGGCAATGTCCAACCCGGAAGCGGGCCGAGCGACCGCGCGGCCCCGCGTGCTCGCGGTCATCCCCGCGAGAGGCGGCTCCAAGGGCGTCCCCGCGAAGAACCTGCTGCCCGTCGGCGGGGTCCCGCTGGTCGCCCGCGCGGTGCGCGAGTGCCTCGCCGCCAAGCTGGTCACGGACGTCGTCGTCTCCACCGACGACCAGGCGATCGGCGCCGCCGCCCGCCAGGCCGGCGCCGAGGTCGTCCTGCGGCCCGCCGCCATCGCCGGTGACACGGCGACCTCCGAGGCCGCGGTCCTGCACGCCCTGGACGCCCACGAGGCGCTGCACGGCGTCAAGGTCGACGTCGTCCTGCTCGTACAGTGCACCAGCCCGTTCATCGTCCGCGAGGACGTCGACGGCGTCGTCAACGCGGTCGTGCACAACGGCGCGGACAGCGCGCTGACCGTCGCCCCCTTCCACGGCTTCATCTGGCGCGACGCCGCCGACGACCCGCAGACGGCGCCCGGCGAGCGCACCGAGGTCGAGGGCGGCACCGGCAGCGTGGCCACCGAGACGGTGACCGTCGGCGGCGGCTATGGCGTGAATCACGACAAGTCCTTCCGGCCCCGCCGCCAGGACCGCCCCCAGGACCTCCTGGAGACCGGCGCCGTCTACGCCATGAACGCGGCGGGCTTCCGCAAGTCGAAGCACCGTTTCTTCGGTCACACCGAACCCGTGCGCACCGACCCGGCCCGCGTGCTGGAGATCGACGACCCGCACGACCTCGCCCGCGCCCGGGCCCTCGCGACGCTCTTCGACGCGAACCGCCCCGGCGCCCTCCCGACCGCCGACGACATCGACGCGGTCGTACTCGACTTCGACGGCACCCAGACCGACGACAGGGTGCTGATCGACTCCGAGGGACGGGAGTTCGTCTCCGTGCACCGCGGTGACGGCCTCGGTATCGCAGCCCTGCGCAAGAGCGCGCTCAAGCTGCTGATCCTGTCCTCGGAACAGAACCCGGTCGTCGCCGCCCGCGCACGGAAGCTACAGCTGCCCGTGCTGCACGGCATCGACCGGAAAGACCTCGCGCTGAAGCAGTGGTGCGAGGAGCAGGGCATCGCGCCGGAGCGCGTGCTCTACGTCGGCAACGACGTCAACGACCTCCCGTGCTTCGCCCTCGTGGGCTGGCCCGTGGCGGTCGCGAGCGCCCACGACGTTGTGCGCGGCGCCGCACGCGCGGTCACCACCGTTCCCGGCGGCGACGGCGCGATCCGAGAGATCGCCAGCTGGATCCTCGGCCCCTCTCTCGACCCCCTCAACAAGAAGTAAGGAACCCCCGGAATGACCTCCACCCGCTTGCGCTCGTTCGGCTCGAAGACCGCCGGCCCCGGCCAGCCCGTGTACATCTGCGGCGAGATCGGCATCAACCACAACGGTGAGCTTGAGAACGCCTTCAAGCTGATCGACGTGGCCGCCGAAGCCGGCTGTGACGCGGTCAAGTTCCAGAAGCGCACCCCGGAGATCTGCACCCCGCGCGACCAGTGGGACATCGAGCGCGACACCCCCTGGGGCCGCATGACCTACATCGACTACCGCCACCGTGTGGAGTTCGGTGAGGACGACTACCGCGCCATCGACGAGCACTGCAAGAAGCGCGGCATCGACTGGTTCGCCTCCCCGTGGGACACCGAGGCCGTCGCGTTCCTCGAGAAGTTCGACGTCCCGGCCCACAAGGTCGCCTCCGCGTCCCTCACGGACGACGAGCTGCTCGTCGCCCTGCGCAAGACCGGCCGTACGGTCATCCTGTCGACGGGTATGTCCACCCCGAAGCAGATCCGCCACGCGGTCGAGGTCCTGGGCTCGGACAACATCCTGCTGTGCCACGCGACGTCGACCTACCCGGCGAAGGCCGAGGAGCTCAACCTCCGCGTGATCAACACGCTGGAGAAGGAGTACCCGAACGTCCCGATCGGCTACTCCGGCCACGAGACGGGCCTGCAGACCACCCTCGCGGCGGTCGCCCTCGGCGCCACCTTCGTCGAGCGTCACATCACCCTCGACCGCGCGATGTGGGGCTCCGACCAGGCCGCCTCCGTCGAGCCGCAGGGCCTGACCCGCCTCGTCCGTGACATCCGCACCATCTCCGAGTCCCTCGGCGACGGCGTCAAGAAGGTCTACGAGTCCGAGATCGGCCCCATGAAGAAGCTCCGTCGGGTCTCCGGCGTCATCGCCGATGCGGAGGTCGCGGCTGCGGCGGGCGAGCCCGTCACCGCCTGATCCACACCACTCAGCGGCTTCACCGGCGCCAGCCGGTGACCACTCCGTCCACGCGGATCCCCCAATCCGTACTCACGGAAGCGACGGTCGTACGTCGATGAGCCCACGCGCCGGTACCACCGGCCCCCAAACTCTCGCCTTCGTCGAGAGCCCGGTCCAGCTGCTCAACGTGCTGGAATGGGCGCACGTGCATGCGCACGCGCCCAGCCCGGAGGGGGCCGGCGGTCCGGCGCCGGCTGTTTCCACCCGTAAAAAAGGCAAAGCCTCCGGCAGGGTCCGGGTCCCCGGACAGGCCACGCGCCGCTGGCGCAGGGGCCAGAACCGGCCGGAGATCCACCGGGAGCCCGTCGGCGACGGAGGGCTGACCCTGGTGGTCCTCTCCCCGGTCGACCCGATGACCCGGGGCCAGCTGCGCCGGATGGCCGACCTCGCCCGCGAGGAGGGCCACGAGGTCCGCTGGGAGGACGCGCGGGACGGTACGTCGGCGCCCTTCCGCACGATCGGTGGCCTCGCCCCCCTGCTGCGCAGGACGCGGCGGATCGTGATGGGGGACCCGTTCTCCCGTTACGTACAGGTACTTCTCAACATCACCAAGGCCCGCGATCTCGTCGTCGTCGACGACGGCACCGCGACCATGGAGTTCGTCTCCCAACTGGCGCGCGGGGAACGCCTGGTGCGCTGGCACCGCAAGTCCCGCCGCCCCGGGGCGAGGGACCTTCTCTTCATCCCGGTCTCCTCGAAGGCCCGCCGCCGGCTGACCCCGGGCGGCAGGCGCCGGGTCGAGATCTTCTCCTCGATGCCGATCGAGGACACCCCCAAGGGCGTCGAGGTCACCTACAACGACTTCGCCTGGACCCGCTCCCGCTTCGGCCCCCCGCACATCGCGGAGGGCGCGGACATGGTCGGTACGTCCCTGGTCGAGACGGGCGTGGTCGACGCCGACCGCTACCGCGAGGCCGTCCGCACCCTGGCCAAGGCCCACGGCGTGACGCGCTACTTCGCCCACCGCCGCGAAAGCCCCGAGAAACTCCACGACCTGGCGTCCTGCACGGGCCTGGAGGTGGTCCGCCCGGACCTCCCCCTGGAACTGATCGCCCGCCGCGGCCCCATTGGCCGTACGATCCTCAGCTTCCCGTCGACGGTCGTGCACACTCTTCCCCTGGCCCTGGCCGGCACGGACGTCAAGGTCGCGGTCTGCGACATCGACCCGGCCTGGCTGACCGCGAACGCGTCACCAAGAGCCCAGGGCTTTTTGTCGGGCGTAACGGGCTCGGCCCGCGACGTGGAACGAGTCTCGACGGACTCCCCCCGCCCCACAAAGGAAGCAAAGGCAACGGGCTGACGCCCGCCCTGCATCTTTCCTGTGCCCTTCCAGCCGTCCGCCCTTCGAGACCCCGGCCGGCACCCCCAGCCCGTCCGGCGTTTGAGGACAAGGCCCGTTCAGGGCCGTAGGGGGGTCTGGGGGCGCAGCCCCCAGGAACGGGATGGGACGGGTAGGGGCGGCGGGGGCGAGAAAAACGCAGCGCTACACCGGCTTGCGGGCCAGGACATACGCGCGCCGCCGCTTCTCCTCCTCGTACGGCTCGCGGATCGTTTGCGCGTGCGCAGTCAGCCCCGCCTTGGTCAGGAGTTCCGTGACCCTCTCCGGGGTGTGGAACCAGTAGTCCAGGGACATCTCGTGCCCGAAGCGTTCCGTCAGGTGCATGTGCTGGTGTTCGTCTTCAAGGTCCGTCTGGAAGCCGAGCAGGACATGGCCGCCGGGCGCCAGGACCCGGTGGAACTCCGCGAACACCGTCGGCAGCTCGCTGTCCGGGATGTGGATGATCGAGTACAGCGCCAGGATCCCGCCCAGGGTCTCGTCCGGGAGATCCAGCGCTGTCATCGAACCCACATGGAAGCGGAGCCCCGGATGGGCCCGCCGGGCCAGCGCCACCATGCGCGGGGACAGGTCGACCCCGAACACCGGTACGCCCAGGGCATGCAGCCGCGCGGTCACATGACCGGGGCCGGAACCGATGTCGGCGACGGGCTCGGAGCCCCGCGCCCGCACCAGCTCGGCGAACGCGGCGACGAGCGCACGGTCCAGCGGAAGGTCCGCCAGATGGTCCGCGTATCGCTCTGTGTAGTCGACGGCCATCGCGTCGTAGGACGCGCGGGTGGCCTGGAGAAAGCCCGGTGCGCTCGGTGCGTCCGGGGGGAGCAAGGCCTGTGGGGAGTCCTGGTTCGGGGCGGTCACGTGGGTGCACGTTACCCGGGCGCCGGGCGGGGACGGGGGCCGTTCTCGTCGACGACGTCGAGTGTTCACGCCCCTGACCGCGACCGTTTCGGTGGGTGGACAGTTCGGTCGAGGCGGTGGACGGCGTGGCATCGTGGACGAAGAGAGACAGGAGTGGCTGCCGGGAAAGGCCCCGGAGTCTACCCATCCAAGTTCGCGAGTATGCCTCCGGCGATCAGATTTTCTTCCTCTAACAGGTTGAAATTTTGTTGATCCTGGTCAGCTGACCGCCTGGGCGTCCTACCCTTCAGAGGGTGAACCAATTGATGTCCCGAGAGTCCGAGGCCGACCTCCCCGCGGAAGCACTGCTCCCCGGCACGCTGCCGGAGGCACTGCGCGCCGAACTCGTCGCGTTCCGGCGTGACCTGCACATGCACCCGGAGCTCGGCAACCAGGAGTTCCGCACCACCGCCGCGATCAAGGCGCGGCTCGAGAAGGCCGGCCTCGCGCCGCGCGTGCTCACCACCGGAACCGGGCTCATCTGTGACATCGGCGACATCGACGCCGCCCCCGAGGGCCAGGAAGACGGCACCCCCGTGCCCGTCCTCGCCCTGCGCGCCGACATCGACGCCCTCCCCATCCCGGACACGAAGAGTGAGTGCGCGTACCGCTCGACCGTGCCCGGCCACGCCCACGCCTGCGGCCACGACGTGCACACGACCGTCGTCCTCGGCGCCGGGCTCGTCCTCGCCGACCTGCACCGCCAGGGCCTGCTGCCGCGCCCGGTGCGGCTGCTGTTCCAGCCCGCCGAGGAGGTCCTGCCCGGCGGCGCCGCCGACGCGATCGAGTGCGGCGCGCTCGACGGGGTCGGCCGGATCATCGCCGTGCACTGCGACCCGAAAGTCGACGCCGGGAGGATCGGGCTGCGCCACGGCCCCATCACCTCCGCCTGCGACCGGCTGGACATCTCCCTCGACGGTGCCGGCGGTCACACCGCGCGCCCCCACCTCACCACCGACCTGGTCACCGCCGCCGCCCGGGTCGCCACCGACCTGCCCGGGCTCGTCGCCCGGCGTGTCGACGCCCGCAGCGGGCTCTCGGTGACCTGGGGCCGGATCGAGTCCGGTCACGCCTGCAATGTGATCCCGCAGCACGCCGAGCTCTCCGGGACCGTACGGTGCCTCGACCTCGAGACCTGGCACAAGGCCCCCGACCTCGTCCACGCGGCCGTCGACGAGATCGCCACCCTGTACGGGGCCAAGTCCGAGATCACCTATGTGCGCGGGGTGCCGCCCGTCGTCAACGACGCCGACGTCACCGAACTGCTGCGCGACGCGATGACCGCCCGGCGCGGCGCCCACTCCGTCGAGGACACCCCGCAGAGCCTCGGCGGCGAGGACTTCTCCTGGTACCTGGAGCACGTCCCCGGCGCGATGGCCCGGCTCGGCGTACGCAGGCCCGGGGATCGCGGGGTGCGGGATCTGCACCAGGGCGACTTCGACGCCGACGAGTACGCGATCACGGTCGGCGTGGAGATGTTCACGGCCGCCGCGTTGATCGACGCACAGGAGCGGAAGGCGTAGGACGGCCCGGGAGGGTCCCGTTCGAGGTCACCCGGCGGGTGAGAAGGGACTCAGGCCATCCAGAAGAACACCGCCGTCATCCGCTTCTCCTCCAGCGTCGTCCCGAAGTACCCGGTCGCGCTGTGCACGAGGTTGGCGTTGTAGAGGAGAAGACGGTTGTACCTGTGCGGGACGCGTACGTCCTCCTCGAAGGCGTCCGGTGCCACGAACCGCGTGCCCAGCGCCTCGACGAGGTTGTTGTGCGGGGCCTGCACCGTGTTGCCGCCGAGGCGCCCGCCGGGCAGGGACTGGCGGTAGAAGCTGGTCCCGCAGTCCTTGGGGACACCGGGGTTGAGGTAGAGCACGGCCGCGTACCGGCACAGTGCCCGTGAGTCCGTGTGCGGCCGGGGCGTGCTCTCGCCCTCGCCGACCACCTGCACGCAGTTGTGGTTGAGGGTGCCGCCGCCGGGCGCCCGCTGCACCCAGAGTTCCCTGGCGCCGGTCGCCTGCTTCACCAGCCGCTCGATCCGCCCCAGCTCGGCCGGCTCGAGACCCGGCATGGCCCGCAGCCCGGGCCAGGTCTCCGAGGTGTAGGGGTGGCCCTCGATCCAGTCGTCCTTGGCGAGACACCGCTCGCGTACGGCGTCCACGCCGGGCAGGACGTCGTCGAGGACCCAGTAGTCGCGGCCCTTGGTGGGCTTGCGGTAGGGCAGCACCGGGAGCGCGGGGCGGGCAGCGGCGGACCAGGGGGGAGAGGGTGGCTGTGGGGGCATGGGTGAGAAGGTAGGACGGGCCGGGTTTTGCCTTTGTCTGTACTCAGTCAACCTTTGCCCGGCTTCGGTCAATCTTCGGTCAGCGGGAGTCTGTGCCGGCATGTCTGCGCAGGTTGGGCTGGGCCTGCGGGACGCGCTCCGCCGATCGGCGCAACCTGGTTGTAAGCCAATCGTGCGCCATCGGAAATCATCCGCCCGGGAGCCGTAAGGACACGAGTTCAGAGGGTGTTTGCCTCGAATCGATAACGGCTTACCCACGGGTTATTTTCTGACATCTACGCGCGTTACGATGCCGCGAAGCCGACGCCACTGGGGCGTCCGGGCCCGAGCACTGGCATGGTGCTCACATGAAGCGCCGACATGGCGCTCAGGTCAGGTGAAGGAGCCCCCCGTGCGCCGGGTAGCCAAGCTTTCCGCTGCGTGTATCGCGACCGCAGCTCTCGCAATGACTGCCACTGCCTGTGGCAGCACCTCCTCCGAGAAGGACAGCTCGTCCTCGTCCTCGTCCTCGTCGGACGGCGCCAAGGGCGACCTCAAGATCGGCCTCGCCTACGACATCGGCGGCCGTGGTGACCGCTCCTTCAACGACTCCGCCGCCCGCGGTGCCGACAAGGCGGAGAAGGAGTTCGGCGGTTCCATCAAGGAACTGACCGCCAAGGCCTCCGACACCGAGGCCGACCGCGAGCAGCGCCTGACCGACCTGGCCGACGCCGGTTACAACCCGATCGTCGCCGTCGGCTTCTCCTACGCCACCTCGGTCGACAAGGTCGCCGCCAAGTACCCGAAGGTCAGCTTCGGCCTCATCGACGCGGTCGCGACCGCCAAGAACGTCGACAGCATCACCTTCACCGAGGAGCAGGGTTCCTACCTGGCCGGTGTCGCCGCGGCGCTGAAGACCAAGAAGAACTACGTCGGCTTCATCGGCGGTGTGGACACCCCGCTGATCAAGAAGTTCGAGGCGGGCTACGTCCAGGGCGTCAAGGACACCAACCCCAAGGTCAAGGTCGACGTCCAGTACCTGACCCACGGCTCGGACTACTCCGGTTTCGCCAGCCCCGACAAGGGCAAGGAGGCCGCGTCCGGCCAGCTCGACAAGGGCGCCGACGTGATCTACTCGGCGGCCGGCTCCTCCGGCAACGGCTCGATCGAGGCCATCTCCGGCGTCAAGGGCGCCTGGGCCATCGGCGTGGACTCGGACCAGTACAACATCCAGGGTCTGAGCAAGTACAAGGAGTCGATCCTCACCTCGATGGTCAAGAACGTCGACGTCGGCGTCTACGACTTCATCAAGTCCGTCAAGGACGGCTCGCCGCTGACCGGCAACCAGGTGTACTCCCTCGCCAAGGGCGGTGTCGGCCTGGCCACCAGCGGTGGCTTCATCGACGACATCCAGACCCAGCTGGACGCCGCGAAGAAGAAGATCGTCGACGGCACCATCAAGGTCAAGACCACCCCGTGATCTGACGGTTCCCGAGGGAACCAGGCTCGGCGGGAGGGGGCGGCTCCGCCCCCCTCGCCGGGCCATAACAATGTGTCAACTCTACGCGTGTAGCATGGAGTTGCCGCGCTAGCGTCACCGACGCCTGCCCTCCCCTACGCAGCCCCTTTCCCCGAGGAGAGTGCGCCATCAACGCGTCCAGCCCTCCCGCTGCCGTCGAACTGCGCGGCATCACCAAGCGTTTCCCCGGTGTCGTGGCCAACAAGGACATCGACATCACCGTCCGCACCGGCACCGTGCACGCCCTGTGCGGTGAGAACGGTGCCGGCAAGTCCACCCTGATGAAGATCCTCTACGGCATGCAGCAGCCGGACGAGGGCACCATCACGGTGAACGGCGAGACGGTCACCTTCCACAACCCCGCCGACGCCATCGCCCGCGGCATCGGCATGGTCCACCAGCACTTCATGCTCGCCGACAACCTCACCGTGCTGGAGAACGTCGTCCTGGGCGCGGAGAAGCTGTACGGCATCGGCGCCAAGGCCCGCGCGAAGATCAGGGAGATCTCCGACGCGTACAGCCTGAACGTCCGGCCCGACGTTCTCCTGGAGGAACTCGGCGTCGCCGACCGCCAGCGCGTGGAGATCCTCAAGGTCCTCTACCGCGGCGCCAAGACCCTCATCCTCGACGAACCCACGGCCGTCCTCGTGCCGCAGGAGGTCGACGCCCTCTTCGCCAACCTGCGGGAGCTGAAGGCGGAAGGCCTCACGGTCATCTTCATCTCCCACAAGCTCGGTGAGGTCCTGTCCGTCGCCGACGAGATCACCGTCATCCGCCGCGGCACCACCGTCGGCACGGTCGAGCCCGCCGGTACGACTCCCAAGCAGCTCGCCGAGCTGATGGTCGGCAGCGAACTGCCCACCCCGGAGACCCAGGAGTCCACGGTCACCGACGTCCCGCTGCTGAAGCTGGACGGCCTGCGCCTGGCCCAGACCGACCTCGACGGCGTCGAGCGCGTCATCCTCGACGACATCTCCTTCACCATCCACAAGGGCGAGGTCCTCGGCATCGCCGGCGTGGAGGGCAACGGCCAGTCCGAGCTGGTCGAGGCGATCATGGGCATCCGCACCCCCGACGCCGGTGTCATCACGCTCGACGACACCGACATCTCCCGCGTGCCCACCCGCCGCCGCCGCGAGGCCGGCGTCGGCTACATCCCCGAGGATCGCCACCGCCACGGCCTGCTCCTCGAGGCCCCGGTGTGGGAGAACCGCATCCTCGGCCATGTCACCGAGAGGCCCAACTCCCGCGGCCAGCTGCTCGACATCAAGGCGGCCCGCGCCGACACCGAGCGCATCGTCGAGGCGTACGACGTCCGCACCCCCGGGATCGACGTCACCGCGGCCTCCCTCTCCGGCGGCAACCAGCAGAAGCTGATTGTCGGCCGCGAGATGAGCCACGCGCCCAAGCTGCTCATCGCCGCCCACCCCACCCGCGGGGTGGACGTCGGCGCGCAGGCCGCGATCTGGGACCACATCCGCGAGGCCCGCCGCGAGGGCCTGGCCGTGCTGCTGATCTCCGCCGACCTGGACGAGCTCATCGGGCTCTCCGACACCCTGCGGGTCATGTACCGCGGCCGTCTGGTCGCCGACGCGGACCCCGCCACGATCACCCCCGAGGAGCTGGGCTCCGCCATGACGGGTGCGGCCACCGGCCACCTGGAGCACACAGAGGCCTCCGGCCCGGAGAGCGCGGAGGACGACGCCCGATGAAGAAGCTGACGCAACGCATCGACAGGGAGCGGCTGCTCCTCGGCCTCGCGGCGCCGCTGCTGGCGGTCGTCGCCGCGCTCGTCGTCACCACCCTGGTGATCCTCGCCACCGGCAAGAACCCGGGCGCCGCCTTCAGCGACATGGTGACCTACGGCTCCGCCGCCGACAGCCAGGTCTACATCCTGAACAAGGCGACGACGTACTACCTGGCGGGCGTCTCGGTGGCCATCGGCTTCCGGATGAACCTGTTCAACATCGGTGTCGACGGCCAGTACCGGATCGCCGCGTTCGTCGCCGCCGTCCTCGGTGGCGCGCTGACCACGCCGGGCTGGATCTCCATTCCGCTGATCATCCTGTGCGCGATGGCGACCGGCGCCCTGTGGGCGGCCATCGCGGGCGTCCTGAAGGTGACCCGCGGGGTCAGCGAGGTCATCTCGACGATCATGCTCAACTCGATCGCCACCGCGATCATCGCCTACCTGCTCCAGCCCGGAAAGCTCGCCGAACTCCAGGCCGGCGGCACGGTCGTCTCCACCACGCCGCTGCCGAAGTCGTCGTACTTCTTCCAGATCGACACCGGCGCCGCGGGCGAGCTGTGGGGCTTCATCGTCATCGCCGTGCTCGTCGGTGTCGCCTACTGGTTCGTGCTCGGCCGCACCCGGTTCGGCTTCGACCTGCGCACCGTCGGCCAGTCCGAGTCCGCCGCCGCCGCGAGCGGTGTGTCCGTGAAGAAGATGATCGCGACCAGCATGGTCATCTCGGGCGCGGTGGCCGGTCTGATCGGCATGCCGACCCTGCTCAACGACAGCCACCAGTTCAGCAACGACTTCCCCGTGGGCATCGGTTTCACCGGCATCGCGATCGCCCTGCTCGGCCGCAACAACCCGGTCGGCATCGCCCTGGGCGCCCTGCTCTGGGGCTTCCTGGAACGCACCACCAACCACCTGGAGTTCGAGGGCTACGACAAGGAGATCCTCGGCGTCATCCAGGGCGTCATCGTCCTGTGCGTCGTCATCGCCTACGAAGTCGTACGACGCTACGGACTCAAGCGCCAGCAGCAGCGGGTCGGCGCCGAGCTCGCCGCCCAGGCCGCAGCCCCCACCCAGAAGCAGGAGGTGGCGTGATGACTGCCACGATGACCGACACGCCGCCCCCCGCGGCACCCAAGGCGGGCACCGCCACCCGGTCGGGCCGCTCGCTCGGCCAGATCCTGCTGATCGTCGCCGGCGCGCTGCTGCTCGTCGCCGCGGTCCGCGTCATCTCGGGCTCCGACCAGCTGACCTCCGAGGGCCAGGTCTCCGCCGCGCTCAGCCTCGCCGTACCGATCGGCCTGGCCGGACTCGCCGGTCTGTGGTCCGAGCGGGCCGGTGTGGTCAACATCGGCCTCGAAGGCATGATGATCCTCGGCACCTTCGGCGCCGGCTGGATCGGCTGGCAGTCCAGCCCCTGGCTCGGCCTGCTGTGCGGTATCGGCTTCGGTGTCCTGGGCGGTCTGCTGCACGCGGTCGCGACGGTCACCTTCGGTGTCGACCACATCGTCTCCGGTGTCGCGATCAACCTGCTCGCCCTCGGCGCCACCCAGTACCTCGCCAAGCTCTTCTTCGTGGACGGCGAGGCGGCCGAGGCGGGCGGCAACCCCAAGCAGTCCCCGCCGGTCGACTCGCTGCCCAGCTTCGACGTCCCGGGCGTGTCCAGCGGGCTGCACTCCATCGAGAACCACCACTGGTTCCTGATCTCCGACATCGCGGGCATTCTCGGCGGTCTGTTCACCGACCTGTCCATCGTGACGGTCCTGGCGGTCGCGCTGTTCGTCGGCACTTGGTGGCTGCTGTGGCGCACCGCGTTCGGCCTGCGGCTGCGCTCCTGCGGCGAGAACCCGATCGCCGCCGAGTCGCTCGGCGTCAACGTGTACAAGTACAAGTACGCGGCCGTGGCCGTATCCGGCGGCCTCGCCGGCCTCGGCGGTGCCTTCCTCGCGCTGGTCACCTCGCACACCTACCTGGAGGGCCAGACCGGCGGACGCGGCTACATCGGTCTCGCCGCCATGATCTTCGGCAACTGGCGTCCCGGCGGACTCGCCATGGGCGCCGGCCTGTTCGGCTACTCCGACGCGCTCCAGCTGCGCAACGGCGGCGAGACCGTCCACGCGCTGCTGCTCCTGCTGTTCGTGCTGCTGCTGGCGATGGCCGGCTGGAAGCTGTACAAGAAGGCGCACTGGCAGGGCGGCATCAGCCTCATGGTGGCCGCGGGCGTCCTGGTCTGGTACCTGACCACCGACGAGGTCCCGAGCGACTTCGTGGGCGCCACCCCGTACGTCGTCACGCTGCTGGTGCTGTCGCTGTCCGCGCAGCGGCTGCGGATGCCCAAGGCGGACGGCATGCGCTACCGGAAGGGCCAGGGCAAATGACGGACGTCGACTGGGACGCGCTGCGGGAGGTGGCCCGGGACGCGATGTCCCACGCGTACGCCCCCTACTCCGGTTACCCGGTCGGTGTCGCGGCCCTCGTCGACGACGGCCGTACGGTCTCGGGCTGCAACGTCGAGAACGCGTCGTACGGGATCGGACTGTGCGCCGAGTGCGGCCTGGTCTCCGAGCTCCAGCGCACCGGCGGCGGCCGGCTGACGCACTTCACGTGCGTGGACGGCAACGGCGACATCCTCGTCCCGTGCGGGCGCTGCCGGCAGCTCTTGTACGAGTTCGGGGGCGCGAGTCTGCTCCTGGAGACCCCGGCGGGCATCCTGCCCCTGTCCGAGATGCTTCCCCAGGCCTTCGGCCCGGACCATCTCACCAAGTAACTCCCGTACGGCCCCCCTGAGTTGGTTGCCTGCCTCCTCAGGGGGGCCGCGCGGTTCCCCAGAACGACCGGTTCACAGAACCACCGGAAGGAAGCCAAGCCATGACGCTCCTGTCGATGGATGTCATCTCCGTCATCCGCACCAAGCGGGACCGCGGTGAACTCAGTGACGATCAGATCGACTGGGTCATCGACGCGTACACGCGCGGCGAGGTCGCCGACGAGCAGATGTCCGCGCTCGCCATGGCGATCCTGCTCAACGGCATGAACCGCCGTGAGATCGCCCGCTGGACCGCCGCGATGATCGCCTCCGGCGAGCGCATGGACTTCACCTCCCTGTCCCGCCCGACGGCCGACAAGCACTCCACGGGAGGCGTGGGCGACAAGATCACGCTGCCCCTCGCCCCCTTGGTGGCGGCCTGCGGCGCCGCCGTCCCGCAGCTCTCGGGCCGCGGCCTCGGCCACACCGGCGGCACCCTCGACAAGCTGGAGTCGATCCCGGGCTGGCGCGCACTGCTGTCGAACGACGAGATGCTGAACGTCCTCGACACGACCGGCGCGGTGATCTGCGCGGCGGGCGACGGTCTGGCCCCCGCCGACAAGAAGCTGTACGCCCTGCGGGACGTCACCGGCACGGTCGAGGCGATCCCCCTGATCGCCTCGTCGATCATGTCGAAGAAGATCGCGGAGGGCACGGGCTCGCTGGTCCTGGACGTGAAGGTGGGAACCGGCGCCTTCATGAAGACCCTGGACGACGCCCGGGAGCTGGCGTCCACGATGGTGGGCCTGGGTACCGACCACGGGGTCCGCACGGTGGCCCTGCTCACGGACATGTCGACCCCGCTCGGCCTGACGGCGGGCAACGCGCTGGAGGTACGGGAGTCGGTCGAGGTCCTGGCGGGCGGCGGCCCGGCCGATGTGGTCGAACTGACGCTCGCCCTGGCCCGGGAGATGCTCGACGCGGCCGGCATCCGCGACGCCGACCCGGCGAAGGCGCTGGCCGACGGCTCCGCGATGGATGTGTGGCGCCGGATGATCGCGGCCCAGGGCGGCGACCCGGACGCCCCGCTGCCCACGTCACGGGAACAGCACGTCATCAAGGCCCCGACCTCGGGCGTCCTGACCCGCCTGGACGCGTACGACATCGGCGTGGCCGCCTGGCGCCTCGGCGCGGGACGCGCGCGCAAGGAGGACCCGGTACAGGCAGGCGCGGGCATCGAACTCCACGCCAAGCCGGGCGACACCGTCACCGCCGGCCAGCCCCTGCTGACCCTCCACACAGACACCCCGGAACGCTTCGAGTACGCCCTCCAGTCGATCGAGGGTTCGTACGACATCGGCGCGGCGGGGACCGAGTTCGCCGCGGCACCGGTGGTGCTGGAACGGATCGCCTGAGCCGGCAGCGGGAAGAGGACGCGCGAGCCCGGGGGGAGTGAGTCCCCCCGGGCACGCCTCGTTCGCTCAGCCCAGCAGGGCCGCGATCACCACCAGTACCGGTACCGCCAGTACCGTCGACAGGAGGATCGATTCGCGGGCCAGGGTTTCCGCCACCCGGTAGCGGCTCGCGTAGGTGAAGAGGTTCTGGGCGGCGGGTAGCGCCGATGTCACCACCACGTCGAGCAGGGGTGCGCCGTGCAGGCCGAAGAGGCCCGCGCCCAGGGCCCAGGCGGCCATCGGCTGGCCCACCGACTTCAGGGCGACCGACAGCAGGACGGGCGTGCGCTCCCGGCCGCGCAGCGGCAGCGTGCTCGCGCTCAGCGAGATGCCGAACGCCAGTAGCACCGCGGGCACGGACATGCCGCCGATGAGGTTCAGCGGGTCGAGGATCGGCGCGGGAACACCGATGCCCGCCGCCGACACCAGCACCCCGGACAGCGAACCGACCGCGACGGGATTGCGCAACGGCGTGATCAACTGCCGCCACAGCGGCCCCTTCTTACCGGGTCCCGTCAGGTCCAGGACGGTCAGCGCGATCGGCGTGACCACGATCGTCTGGAACAGCAGCACCGGCGCCACGAGCGAGGCATCGCCCAGCACGTACACCGCGATCGGGATCCCGAGGTTCCCGGAGTTGACGTAGCTGGAGCAGAGCGCCCCGATCGTCGTACGTCCGGCACCCCAGCGGCGTACGACGCCCACCGTGACGAAGACACTCGCCGCCGCGATCGTGCTCAGCGCGGTGATCAGGAGCCGGCTGGAGAAGATCACCGACAGGTCGGCCCGGGCGAGCGTGGTGAACAGCAGGGCCGGGGTGGCGACATGGAAGGCGAGCTTGGTCAGGACCTCGCGCCCGTTGTCCCCGAGGTAGCCGCGCAGCCCTATCGCGTAACCGACGCCGATGACCATCGCGATCACCGCGAACCCGGTCAGCACGCCTTGCATGCGGCCTCCGTCATGGGCGGGAAAGGAGGCGCGGATGGGGGTGGTTCGTGGGGCATACACGTAACCCTCGGGGGGAGGAGGGGCGCGCGTCAAAGCGATCTCAACGGGTGGGCGATGAGTTGGGGGCAGCCGCCCGGTCTACCCTTCGTGGACGCCATGACACCCGCTGTACTCGTGCTGGCCGGCCCCGTCACCCGTGAACAGGTGCCCGGGCTGTGTGAGGCCCTGCGTGCGCTGTTGGAAGCCGGAGGAGGAGGTGGTGGGGGAGGTGGTGGGGGAGGTAATGGGGGGCGTGAGCCGGTTGTCGTCTGTGATGTGGCGGGGCTCGGGCCACCGGGGCTGGGCTCCGTGGAACTGCTGGCCCGGCTCCAGTTGACCGCCCGCCGGGCCGGAGGCCGTATACGCCTCCGGGAACCGGCGCCCGCCCTACTCGCCTTTCTCGACCTGGTCGGTCTCGCCTTCGACGTCGAGGGGGAGCGAGAGGGGGAGGCCGAACAGCGGGAACCAGCGCTTCGTGTCGAGGAAGCAGTGGAATCCGGTGATCCGGCCCTCTGAGATCTCCAGCACCTGGACCGCCCAGGGAGAGAAACCGCCCGTCTCCTCGTCCGGCTTGTACTGCGCGAACCCCGGCAGCCCATTGACCGCGACCGGCACGAGGTGCGAGCCCGCGCAGGCGGCGCCGAGGGTCGTCATGAAGCCCGTGATGTCCTGCGGCCCGGTCAGCCAGAGGTCGAACGGCGGCATCGTCATGACGGCGTCCTCGTGCAGCAGCGCGGTGAGGGCCGTCATGTCGTACCCCTCGAACGCGGCGACGTAGCGTTCGAGCAGTTTCTGCTGCTCCTCGCTGAGCGGGTCGGAGACGGCACCGGCGATGGCGCCCTTTCCGTCCCGGTCCCGCTCGGCGAGTGTCGCCCTGGCCCGCTGGAGGGCGCTGTTGACGGACGCGACCGACGTTTCGAGAAGCTCCGCGACCTCGCTCGCCTTCCAGGCCAGCACCTCGCGGAGGATCAGCACCGCCCGTTGTTTCGCGGGCAGTTGCTGCAGGGCCGCCATGAACGCGAGCCGGACGGACTCCTTGGCCACGGCCGCCTCCGCCGGGTCCTCGACGGTGGGCAGCACGCGGGCGTCCGGCATGGGTTCCAGCCAGGTGTTGTCGGGGCGGGGGGAGAGGGCCGCGCGGGCGAGGGGGGTGGAGTCGGTGAGGTCCATGGGGCGGGCGCGCTTGTTGCCGGCGGTCAGCATGTCCAGGCAGACGTTGGTGGCGATGCGGTACAGCCACGAACGGAGGCTCGACCGGCCCTCGAACTTCTCGTAGCTCCGCCAGGCGCGGACCATGGTGTCCTGTACGGCGTCCTCGGCCTCGAAGGAGGAGCCGAGCATGCGGTAGCAGTACCCGGTCAGTTCGACGCGATGCTGTTCGAGCTTCACGTCGAGGTCTGTCGCAGTAGCAGTAGCCGTACTGTCGCCCATTGCCGAACCCGCCCCATGGCTGCCCTTGTCGCCCCATCGCGACCCAACACGATGAAAGCTAGCGCAGGCCACTGACAACGGCCCCTGGAGTGGGAAAAGGTGCAGGTGGGAGGGGTTTCGCCCCTGAAGGGGCCTTGTCCTCAAACGCCGGACGGGCTGAAGTGGTCGGCCCGCGCTGGACACGAGGGGTGAACGGGTGGGCGGGTGGGAAACAACCCCCGTCAAGCCGCCGCAGGCACGCGCATCCTCGATGCCGCCCGTGAGCCCAGCACCGTGACCGTCACAACGCCGGCCACCGCCAGCAGGCCCATCCCCACCGTTCCCGGCCAGCCGCCCGCGTGGAACGCCACCGCGCCCAACGTACTGCCGGCGCTCGAGCCGATGTAGTACGCCGACTGGTACAGCGCCGACGCCTGGGCCCGGCCCGTCTTCGCCGTGTGGCTCACCGCCGAGGACGCCACCGCGTGCCCCGCGAAGAAGCCCGCCGTGATCAGCACCAGGCCCAGCAGGACCAGCGCCAGGGTGTCCGACAGCGACAGCAGCAGGCCCGACGTCGTCGTGCCCCCGGCCAGGTACAGCGCGCCCCGGCGCCCCAGGCGGGCCACCAGCTTCCCCGCCGTCGACGCCGACAACGTACCCACCAGGTACACCAGGAAGACCGAGCCGACGATGCCCTGGGGCAGGCCGAAGGGGGCCTCCGTCAGGCGGTACCCGATCACCGTGTAGACCCCGCCGAACACCGTCATGAACAGCGCGCCGATCGCGTACAGCCGTCGCAGCAGCGGGTTCGCCAGATGCGTACGGACCGTGCGCGCCAGTACGCGGGGCCGCAGCGAGCCCGTACGGAAGTGCTTCGGCGCCGGGAGCAGCAGGCGGAACGCCACCGCGCAGCCCACCGCGATCACGCCGATCACACCGACCGCGACCCGCCAGCCCCACTCCTGCGCGACCCAGCCTGTGATGACCCGGCCGCTCATCCCGCCGACGCTGTTGCCGGCCACGAACAGGCCGATCGCCGTGATCAGGGCCTTGGGGCGGACCTCCTCGGCCAGATAGGCGGTCGCCGACGCCGGGAGCCCCGCGAGCGCCGCGCCCTGCACCGCCCGCAGCGCGACCAGCGCGCCCAGCGACGGGGCGAAGGGCACCAGCAGCCCGACCGTCACCGCGACCACCAGCGACGCCGTCATCAACGTACGCCGCCCGAACCGTTCCGACAGGGCGCTCATCGGGAGGACGAACAGGGCCAGCGCACCGGTCGCCGCCGACACCGTCCAGCTCGCGTCGCTCGCCGGTACGCCGAACTCGCCGGAGATCAACGGCAGCAGTGCCTGCGTGGAGTAGAGGAGGGCGAAGGTCGCGACGCCCGCGAGGAAGAGCGCGAAGCTCATCCGCCGGTAGCCGGGCCCACCCGGGGTCATCCGGGAGTCGACGACGGGGAGTGCGGGGGAGACGGCGGCCACTGTGGTGGACGCCTCGGTACTGGCAGCAGGCATGCCTCGAAACTACGTACGCCCCCGCTCATCCGTCCAATGCACAGAAACCCCATAATCGTTCCCATGGTGCATCAGCAGAGGTCAGCCGCCCACCTGTCACCGTCCAGTGACACAGAAGACATCGTCACAGCCCTCGCCCCACGCCTCTCCTACTTCGCCGGAGTGGCCCGCACGGAGCACGTCACCCGCGCCGCCCAGGAGATGCAGGTCCCGCAGTCGACGCTTTCGCGTGCGATGGTTCGCCTCGAACAGGACCTCGGCGTCGACCTGTTCGCCCGCCGGGGCCGTACCGTCTCCCTCACCCCCGCCGGCCGCACCTTCCTCGTCTCCGTCGAGCGTGCCCTCGCCGAGATCGGGCGGGCCGCCGACGAGGTACGCGCCGACGCCGACCCCGCCACCGGCAAGGTCGCCTTCGGCTTCCTGCACACCATGGGCGCCGAGACCGTCCCCGGCCTGCTGCACGCCTTCCGCGCCGACCATCCCCGCGTCCGCTTCACCCTCGTACAGAACTACGGCGAGGCCATGCTCGAACGCCTGCGCTCGGGCGAACTGGACCTCTGCCTCACCTCGCCCGTCCCCGACGCCCCCGACCTGGTCGCCCGCCGCCTGGACGAGCAGAAACTCCGTTTGGTGGTCCCCGCCGACCATCGCCTCGCCGCCCGCAGACGGATCCGCCTGGCCGAAGCGGCCGAGGAAACCTTCGTCACCCTCGAACCCGGCTACGGCCTCCGCCGCATCACCGACGACCTCTGCAAGGAGGCCGGCTTCCGCCCCCGGATCGCCTTCGAGGGAGAGGAAGCGGAAACCCTGCGAGGCCTGGTGGCAGCCGGCCTGGGCGTCGCCCTGCTCCCCCCTCCGGCCGTCCCCCGCCCAGGAGTCGCCGAACTGACGGTCACCTCCCCAAGAGCGGCCAGGGAAATCGGCGTCGCCTGGCTCGACGGCCACCCCGACACCCCACCGGTGGCAGCCTTCAAAAAGTTCCTCCTGGCCAGAAAGGGCAACTTGCTGCCGTAAGTCTTCAGGGGCGCGGGGAACTGCGCGACAAGCCACACACGACCCGCACCCCGCAACCGACAGGAAGCCCCGAGACCTACCGCCGCAAAGACGCCCCGAACCCCGCAGCCAACGGCATCCGCAACCCCAACGGCGGCGGAGCCATCAACGCATCGCGCACAGGCCGCGAAAACCCCCTCCCGAACAACACCCCCATCACGAAGTCCTCAGCCAACGCGTGCACTTCACGCCGGTACTGCCGCAACCCGTGCCCATCCGCGTGCACTTCGAACCGACAGATGTCCCGGTTCGCCTTCTTCGCCCGAGCCGCGAACCGGAACGACAGTTCGGGATCGGTCCGCTCGTCGTTCGTGCCGTGCACGATCAGCACCTGCCGCCCGCTCAGCTGCCGTACCGGCTCCGGCGTCGCCGCCACATCGTCCTCGGGCAGCCAAGGAGCCATCGCCAGTACGGAGTTGACGGCCTCGTGATCCGCCGCGCGCAGCGCCGCCCGCCCGCCCATGCCGACGCCGACGAGGCACACGGTGACATCGCCGTACCGCCGTACGATCTCGTCGACCGCCCAGCGCGCGTCGTGCGCGAGCTGCGCCTCGCTGCCGTTCCAGCCCCGGTAGCGGTAGTGGACGACGTGCACGGCCAGTCCGTCCGTACGGCCCGCGCGGGCGAGCCGGAGGCCCAACGTCCTTACGGAGGCGGCCGCCAGGACGGGCGACGGCCTGCGCGTCGACACCTCGTCACCGCCGGGAAGCAGCAGGACCACTCCACTGACCGATGTCGGCTCCGGGCCAAGTGCCTTGCCCAGCCGGGCCTGTCGTACCGGCGTCCCTTGGTGTGCCATGACAGAACAGTGTCAGAAGCGACGGTGTACGCCACCTGTCCTCGCGGTCACCGTTACGTATCGGCGAAAACGTACAGGCGAGGAAAGGAAGAAGAGGGAAGAAGGGGGAAGAAGGAGAGAGGAGGAGAGAGAAGGAGGGAGAAGAAGAGAAGGGAGCGACAAGGGGTGAATCTACGCGCGTAGGAGTTAGAGTGCGGAAATGACGAGCCAGAGTGACCGGACACCGGGTCGGACGACAGCACAGAGCGCGGCCACCGTGAGCACCCCGGGCCCCAGTCCCACCCCGGACCAGATCCGCCGCGCCCCCAAGGTCCTCCTGCACGACCATCTCGACGGCGGCCTGCGCCCCGGCACCATCGTCGACCTGGCCCGCGACACGGGGTACGCCCAACTCCCGCAGACCGACCCCGACAAGCTCGGCGCCTGGTTCCGGGACGCCGCCGACTCCGGTTCCCTGGAGCGGTACCTGGAGACCTTCGCGCACACCTGTGCCGTCATGCAGACCCGCGACGCCCTCGTCCGGGTCGCCGCCGAGTGCGCCGAGGACCTCGCCGAGGACGGCGTCGTCTACGCCGAGGTGCGGTACGCGCCCGAGCAGCACCTCGAAGGCGGGCTCACCCTGGAGGAGGTCGTCGAGGCGGTCAACGAGGGCTTCCGGGAGGGCGAGCGGCGGGCCCGGGAGAACGGCCACCGGATCAGGGTCGGCGCCCTGCTCACCGCGATGCGGCACGCCGCCCGCTCGCTGGAGATCGCCGAACTGGCCAACAGCTACCGCGATCTGGGCGTCGTCGGCTTCGACATCGCCGGAGCCGAGGCCGGCTTCCCGCCCACCCGGCACCTCGACGCGTTCGAGTACCTCAAGCGCGAGAACAACCACTTCACCATCCACGCCGGTGAGGCCTTCGGGCTGCCCTCCATCTGGCAGGCCCTCCAGTGGTGCGGCGCCGACCGGCTCGGCCACGGCGTCCGCATCATCGACGACATCCAGGTCCTGGACGACGGCTCGGTGAAACTCGGCCGCCTGGCCTCCTACGTACGGGACAAGCGCATCCCCCTGGAGCTGTGCCCCAGCTCCAACCTCCAGACCGGCGCCGCCGCCTCCTACGCCGAGCACCCCATCGGGCTGCTGCGCAGGCTTCATTTTCGTGCGACGGTCAACACCGACAACAGATTGATGTCGGGCACCGGAATGAGCCGGGAATTCGAGCACCTTGTCGAGGCATTCGGCTACACGCTCGACGACCTTCAATGGTTCTCTGTCAATGCTATGAAGTCAGCATTCATTCCTTTCGATGAACGACTGGCGATGATCAATGACGTCATCAAGCCCGGATATGCCGAGCTGAAATCCGAATGGTTGTTCCGGCAGACCGCTTCCACCAGCGGTTCTGTCGAAGACCAGGGCTGATCCGGGAGTCCGGGAAGCGGTCGGGTCGGTGCGACTCGACCGCTTTTCGATGTTTGCGGCGGGCGCCTTCCCGTGTTTACGGTCGTGGACCGCTCACATCCCCGTCTCGCATTCAAGGACGCATTCACTATGAAGCAGTCTGCTGCCAAGACCCTCGGTGTCGCCGCTCTCGGTGCCGCCTTCGCCGCGGCGGGTGCGGGTGCCGCCAACGCCGCCCCGGCCCTCCCCGCCCTCCCGGACTCCGCCGCGCTGGGCTCCGTGACCCAGACGCTGCCCGTGGAGAACGTGTCGCAGGCGCTGCCGGGTGCCGTCGAGGCCGTGGCCCAGGGTCAGGGCGCGCTCGGCGCGGGCGTGGCCACCGCGAAGCCCGCCGTCACGAAGCTCCTCGCCGAGGGCCCGACCGCGCCGGTCGCCGGTCTGCTCGGCGGCCTCCCGCTGCAGGGCCTGCCCACGCACGGCCTCCCGGTGAACGGCATTCCGCTCGGCTGACCCACCCCGTGAACGCGCCGATGGGGCGCACCCCTGCGTCAGGGGTGCGCCCCATCGGCGTACAGCGAAGCTCCGGGGCCGGTGCCGGCTACCAGGCGGTGTGCGCCTTGTCCGCGTACTTCTCGGAGGGCAGCAGGAACCACAGCGCTATGTAGAGCACGAACTGCGGGCCGGGCAGCAGACAGGAGAGCACGAAGATCACGCGCATCGTCGTCGCGGAGATCCCGAAGCGCCGTGCCAGCGCGGCACACACTCCGCCGATCATGCGGCCGTTCGTGGGGCGGGCAAGGGCGGTCATGGCGTCTCCTCGATGACTACGGTGACGGGGACCGGCCTGTCCGGTCGCCTCATCTGTACTCAACGTTACGGACGCACAGCGGACGAAGCGTCGCTCTACGGGGCGATCCCGACCCTGGGAATCGTCGGGGTCATACCCTGAGTCGCTTCCTCCCTGCGGATGGCCGCGCGGCGCCTGGTCTCACTCCTGCGGCGCAGCCAGGACCGTACGGCGGGCACCACGGCGACATGGGCGAGGCCCACGCCCACCGTGTTCAGGAGCAGCGAGTCGACGTCCACGACCTGACCGGGTACGCCGGTCTGCAGCAGCTCGATGCCGAGCGAGATCAGGGCGCCCGCCATGACCGTACGGACGAGCGAGGCGAGCGGGGAGACGTCGAGGCGGCCGCCCGCCATCGGCAGCAGTACGCCGAGCGGGGCCAGCAGGGAGAGGCCCTCGGCGATGCGGCGGGCCGCCTCCGGCCAGCCGAGGGCCAGGTCGGCCCTCAGGCCCGCGAACGGGCGCAGGTTGGTGGGCAGTTGCCACGGGACGTCGAGCGGACGCAGCGTGATCCAGGCGACGAGTGCGAGGTGGGCGACGAGGAGGGCACCTCCCGTCGTACGGATGCGGAGTGCGGCACTCTTGCCGCTGGAACCAGTACGCTGCACGCCCCCCAAGACGCGGGGGGCGGCGCGATCGGTTCCGGGGTGGGGGCTTACTGGGGAGTGAGGGGTGTGCCACACGGGGGGTCGTTCTTTGGCCGCGGGGCGGTGGGGGCTTGTCGCGCCCCGCGGCGGAGCCGCAGATCGGATACAGCCCCGCGCCCCTGGACTGGCGCTTACGCGCCGTCCACCGTTGATGACGGGGGGACCTGGGAGCCTGGGCGGGAGCGGACCTCTGGGGTGCAGGCGTAGCGGCGTAGGGGGGTGGCGTCGGGGCCGCCCAGGACCACGTGGCCGTCTCCCTCGGCGGCGGCCGAGTCGGAGAACGTGCAGACGATCTGGGCCAGGGCGTACGAGGCCAGGTCGGCCGGGGGCGTACTCAGCCGCAGGGCGTCCTCGGGGTCCTTCGGGCCCGGGCCGCTCACGCTCATCCCGCCGCGTACGTCCGTCGTGTAGCCGGCCTCGGTCTCGCTCGCCGTCGGGGTCCGCGCCAGCTCGTCCAGCAGCCCCTGGGCCACCAGGACGCGCCGCCGCGCCTCCGCCGTACCGTCCGGGACGCGCACCGCCCGGTCGACGGTCACCAGCTGGGAGGCGCACAGCAGGAACACCTGGACCGGTACGCCCGCCGGGGTCCGCGCGGCGGCGGAGTCCGGTGAGGTGGGGGCGGTGACGTCGGAGAGCGAGCACGGAACGCGGGAGGGCGCCGGACCGAAGTCCGTCGGGACCTCGGTGGCCCGGATCCCGCAGCCGGCGAGCAGTGCCGCGAGCACCGGGACGGCCAGCCAGGACCGCCGCCCGCCACGTACGTTCATCACGAGCCCTCCCCGTTGCCGCTGCCGTCGCTGCTGTCGTTCGCGTCGTTCGGGTCGGGCGGTGTCTCTGTCAGTGCTGAAGGGTCCCTGGGGAGCCGCAGGGTGAACACTGCGCCGCCCTTGGGGGAGTTGGCGGCGGTGATCTCGCCGCCGTGGATGTGGGCGTTCTCCAGGGCGATGGACAGGCCGAGCCCGCTGCCCTCGGAGCGCGGCCGGGACGCGCTCGCCTTGTAGAAGCGGTCGAACACGTGCGGCAGGACGTCCTCGGGGATGCCGGGGCCGTGGTCCTGCACCTCGATCAGCAGGTCGGGATCGGTGTCGGACGCGCGCACCGACACCCGTACCGGCGAACCCCCGTGCTTGAGGGCGTTGCCGATGAGGTTGGCGAGGATGACGTCCAGGCGGCGCGGGTCGAGCAGGGACATGATGCCGCGCTCGGCGTCCAGGTCGACCGCGTCCAGCCAGGCGCGGGCGTCGATGCAGGCCGTGATCTGGTCGGCGATGTCGACGTTGTCCAGGACCAGCCGGGCGGTGCCCGCGTCGAAGCGGGTGACCTCCATCAGGTTCTCCACCAGGGAGTTGAGCCGCCGCGTCTCGCTCACCACCAGCCGTACCGCCGGTTCGATCATCGGGTCGACGCTGCCGGTCTCCGCGTCCAGCTCCTCCTCGAGGATCTCGGTCACGGCGGTGATCGCGGTGAGTGGCGTACGCAGCTCGTGGGACATGTCCGCCACGAACCGCCGGGAGGCCTCGTCACGGGCGCTCATATCGGCGACCCGCTTCTCGAGTGCCTCCGCCGTGTGGTTGAACGTCCGGGAGAGATCGGCCAGTTCGTCCGTACCGGAGACCCGCAGCCGGGTGTCGAGCTTGCCCTCGCCGAGCCGCCGGGCCGCGATACCGAGCCGGTGCACCGGCTTCAGTACGGTCGTGGCGGCGGCCTGTGCGAGCAGCGCGGAGCCGATCAGCGCGAGGCCGGTCGCGATACCCAGCGACCAGGCGAGTGAGTTGAGATCCTTCTCCTCGGGCTCCAGCGACTTCAGCATGTACCCGGCCGGACCCCCGCCGATCACCATCGTGCCCGCGACCAGGTACGGCTTGTCGCCGTCGATGATCCGCTGCCAGTACAGGTGGTACGGATCCTTGTTGTTCGAGGTGACCGACTGCCGCTTGCCGACCGCCGTACGGAGCGACTTGGGCACGTCGGCCAGCGAAAAGGTGTCCAGCGCCCCGGAGTTGCCGACGACCGTCCGCCCGTTCTCGTCCTGGGCGACCAGCAGCACACTGAACCGCTGGCTGCTGGCGGCCATCTGGCCCGCCGTGTGCTGGAGTTCGTCCTGCGAGGGGTGGGTCGGCAGCACACCCGCGCGGTTCTGCATCTCCTGCTGGAAGTCGCGCAGCACCGCGTCCTGCGTACGCGTGAGCACCGCCTCGCGGTTGAGCCAGTACGCGATCCCGGACGCCGACACGGCCGCCGTCAGCGCCACGAGACCGAACACCACGACCAGACGCAGCCGCAGGCTGGTGAAGCGCAGCCCGGAAAGTATCGC
The DNA here is from genome assembly GCF_040644035.1 of Streptomyces sp. NPDC047042. Classification (NCBI taxonomy): domain Bacteria; kingdom Bacillati; phylum Actinomycetota; class Actinomycetes; order Kitasatosporales; family Streptomycetaceae; genus Streptomyces; species Streptomyces sp. NPDC047042. The sequence goes on from NZ_JBEYVP010000007.1 coordinate 275,461, forward strand.
CTTGCGCGCCGCGGCCCAGCCACGGAGCTTGTCCTGCGGTTTCGTCACTGAGGCGAGTCCAGCCGGTAGCCGACCCCACGGACGGTACGGATCAGCGTCGGCGACGACGGGACGTCCTCGACCTTGGCGCGCAGCCGCTGCACACACGCGTCCACCAGCCGCGAGTCGCCCAGGTAGTCGTGCTCCCAGACCAGCCGCAGCAACTGCTGGCGCGACAGCGCCTGACCGGGCCGCCGGCTCAGCTCCAGGAGCAGCCGCAGCTCGGTGGGTGTCAGCTGCAGGTCCTCGCCGTTCTTCGTCACCGTCATCGCCGAGCGGTCGATGACCAGCGAACCGAAGGTCGCCGAGTCGTTCGACTCCCGCTCGCCACGGCGCAGCACGGCCCGGATCCGGGCGTCGAGCACACGCCCCTGCACGGGTTTGACGACATAGTCGTCGGCGCCGGACTCCAGCCCGACGACCACGTCGATGTCGTCGCTGCGCGCGGTGAGCAGAATGATCGGCAGCTGGTCGGTGCGCCGGATGCGCCGGCACACCTCGAATCCGTCGATGCCGGGCAGCATCACGTCCAGGACGATCAGATCCGGCCGCTGCTCGCGCAGCAGCTTCAGACCGTCCTCACCGGTGGCAGCGGTGGCAACCCGGTGGCCCTGGCGCGTCAAAGACAGCTCCAGGGCCGTACGGATGGCGTCGTCGTCCTCGATCAGCAACAGGGAAGGCACGGATGCATTCTGGCCCATGGCCGGGCCGTGCTGCGACTGCCAGGGGGTTGTCGGATGGTTGCCGGGTGGCCGGCGGGGGCTTGACGGGTGTTTTGGGGGTCGCACGGGCGCGTACCGCGCGTTGCTGTGACATCGCTGTGATGTTCCTGGGACGGAGCCCTGTTGCACGCCTGTGACAGTCGGCGGACACCGTCATGAAGTGGCTTGGGCAGAGTTCTCGGCACAGGCAAGGGAGCACCACGAACCAAGCCGAAGACCGGGAAGTCCACGACGGGGGGCGCGAGATGAGCACGCTGCACAGCACGAGCGCGAACGCAGTGATCACGCGCCTGCACGACGTCACCCGGACCACCGAGAAGTCCGGTGCCGTAAACGGGCGGGGGTGCGTTCGCGGCACCGGGCGTCAGCACACCACGTACATGTCGGTGGTTGACGCACGCACGGGGGGTAACGGAAGCGGCGCCACGGGGGAAACGGGGCGCACGGGGGCGGCGTACAGGGAGACAACGGGAGAGCGTCGTTCGCTGTCGGAGGCGGAGTTCACCGCCTACGTCCAGGAGCGTCGGGCCTCCCTGTACGCGACCGCCTACCACCTCACCGGTGACCGCTTCGAGGCGGAGGACCTGCTCCAGAGCGCGCTGTTCTCGACGTACCGCGCCTGGGAGCGGATCAGCGACAAGGCGGCGGTCGGGGGCTACCTCCGCCGCACGATGACCAACCTGCACATCAGCGCGTGGCGTCGCCGCAAGCTGAACGAGTACCCGACCGAGGAGCTGCCGGAGACGGCCGGCGACACGGACGCGATGCGCGGCACGGAGCTGCGCGCGGTCCTGTGGCAGGCGCTCGCGCGGCTGCCCGAACTCCAGCGGACGATGCTGGTCCTTCGTTACTACGAGGGCCGCACCGACCCGGAGATCGCGGAGATCCTCGACATCAGTGTCGGCACGGTGAAGTCGAGCATCTGGCGGTCGCTGCGCCGGATGCGCGAGGACGAGGTCCTCAGCTTCGGTCGTGACGAGGAGGAGTCCTTCGGGGAGCTTGTCGCCTGAGGGTCCGGGGGGAGCACCGCTCGGGGGAGCGGTGAACGGGGGAGCACGGGGGAGCACCACCAAGGGGGAACCACCGCGGCTGGGGGGCCGCGGTGGATCACCGCACGGGGGAAGCACCGCACGGGGGAAGCACAAAGAAGCGGGACTGGAGGGCCGGGGGGTCCGTCCAGTCCCGCTTTTGTGTGTCGCCTACGTGTTGCGGACGTACGTGCCGCGTACGTGTGTGTTCGTGCCCGCCGCCGCGTCCGCAAGTCTGCCCATCGCCTCGTCCCGGTCGCACGCGTACGCGCCCAGGGCCGTCTGGCGGGCCACGATGGAACGCTCGGCGCGCATCAGCCGCCAGCCGCGCCGCAGCAGGAACGGCACCGACTTGCGGCCCTCGCGCAGATCCCGCAGGAACCGCCGGCGGAACGTCTTGACCGGGCCCCGGCTCAGGCAGAGCGCGTCCGCGAGGACGCCCTCCTCCTGGCAGCGCGCGACGATCTCGGCGGCGAAGATGCCCTCCGCGATGAACAGCGGGGTCCGGCCGATCTCGACGCCCTCCACGCCCGTGCGGGCGCTCAGCGAGATGTCGTACACCGGAACGTTCGTACGACCCGTGCGGCACAGCTCCGTGATCGCGGTGACTGCCGCGTCCGCGTCCCAGGACCGTGGGTGGTCCCAGTCGATGTCGGTGCTTCCCAGGACCTGCGGCAGCGTCGGGTCGCCGCCCTCCTTGTAGAAGTCGTCGAGCCGCAGGACCGGGAGACCGGAACGGGCGGCGAGGAGGGACTTGCCGGAGCCGGAAGGGCCGCAGAGCAGCACGACACGGGCGGGTATGGGCGGGTGGGAGGTCACGAGTCACCAGTGTGAGGCATCGGGCGGCCCTCTGCCGACCCCGAGGGTCGGCTTTGGAAGGTGCGTCACACCTCAACTACTCTTTGTGCCGTTCCGATTACCCAGTGCAGCAGAAGGCGGTCACCAGTCATGGCACGACGAACGTCCCCCCAGCACCAGACCGCGCAGCGCGCCCTGATCGCCCTCGCGGCCACCGGCGCGGCCCTGGGGGCGGGCGCCGCGACGGCCTCCGCCGCCGAGGTCGGACCCGCGGTGGACGCCATCCGCATGAACCCCAGTGCCTCGCTGGGGCAGATCGACCCGCAGAGCGGCCTGGCGGCACTCACCGGCTCGGTCGGCTACGTCACGGGAGCGGTCCAGGGAATCAAGCCGAATCCGCTGGCGGGTACGGGAGTCGACCCGCTCGACAACGGCGTGGGTACGCAGCTCGCCGACTTCCAGCCCCTGACCTCCCAGGCCCTGACCGGCCCGGTGGCCCAGGCGCAGTCCATCGGCAGCATCCCGTTGCTGGGGGAGGCGACGGGGCTGCTGGGCGGCTGAACGCGCTGTGCCGCGCGGCCCGTTGGCGGGTCGTGGGCGGACCGTGAGCGGGGTGGTCCCGGCCTGATGCGGGAGCCTCTCAGGCCGCCGTCGGTCCCGCCACCGTCCACCCCGCGGACTGCGGATGGGCCGTCAGGTCCTCGTGGCGAACCTTGTCGCCGCAGGCCGCGCAGGTGACCACCGCGACCATCTCGTGGCCGCAGTTGTGCTCGACCACCATGGGGCGATCGTCCTCCTTCCGGAGATGGCGGTCGCCCCACGCCATGAGCGTCATCAGGATCGGCTCCAGGTCGAGCCCCGCCTGCGTGGGGCGGTACTCGAAGCGCTGCGGTCGCTCGCTGTAGACGCGCTTGACCAGGATCCCGGCGTCCACCAGGCGGCGCAGGCGGGTGGTCAGGACGTCGCGCGGGGCGCCGATGTTGCGCACCAGCTGGTCGAAGCGGCCGTTGCCGAGGCACACCTCCCGCACGACGAGCAGGGAGTACTTCTCGCCGACGAGCGCCAGGGTGTCGGCGATGGAGCAGGGGCGCGGGTCTTTGGGGGAGGGGGAGGCGGCCATGCCGTCCAGTCTAGGGGTGAGTTGGATTTTCCAACTCACCAGCCTATGATGAGTTTGGATTTCCTACTCACTAGTAGCCGTGCATCTGTAAATCCGTACAGCCGTGCACCCGTGGAGGGCCGCAGCATGCGTGACGCCGTCATCGTCGAAGCCGTACGCACCCCGATAGGCAAGGGCAAGCCGAACGGCGCCCTCGCGCACGTCCACCCCGTCGAACTCCTCGCCCACACCCTGCGCACCCTCGTCGAGCGCTCCGGTGTCGACCCGGCGCTGATCGACGACGTCATCGGCGGCACAGTCGACCAGGTCGGCGAACAGGCCATGAACATCACGCGCTACGCCGCCCTGTCGGCGGGCTTCCCGGAGTCGGTCCCCGCGACCACCGTCGACCGGCAGTGCGGTTCCTCCCAGCAGGCCGTGCACTTCGCCGCGCAGGGCGTCATCTCCGGCGCGTACGACATCGTCGTGGCCTGCGGGGTCGAGTCGATGAGCCGCGTGCCGATGTGGTCGAACGTGCCGGCCGGCAAGGACCCCTTCGGCCCCGGCATCGCCGAGCGCTACCCCGAGGGTCTCGTCCCGCAGGGCGTCAGCGCCGAACTCATCGCCGCCAAGTGGTCGATCACCCGCGAGCAGATGGACGCCTTCGCGGCCTCCTCGCACCGCAAGGCGGCCGAGGCCTGGGAGAAGGGCCTCTTCGACGCGGAGGTCGCGCCCCTGGACGGGGTCTTGCGCGACGAGTCCGTACGGCCCGGCAGCACGACCGAGACCCTCGCCGGCCTCAAGCCCGCCTTCTACGACCCGAACTTCGCCGAGCGCTTCCCCCAGATCGACTGGAGCGTCACCGCCGGCAACTCCAGCCCGGTCAACGACGGTGCCTCGGCCGTGCTGATCACCTCCAGCGAGACCGCCGCCCGCCTCGGGCTGCGCCCGATCGCCCGGCTGCACAGTTTCGCCGTCACCGGATCCGACCCGCTGCTGATGCTCACCGGCGTCATCCCGGCCACCGAGAAGGTGCTCCGCAAGTCGGGCCTGTCCCTCGGCGACATCGACCTCTTCGAGGTCAACGAGGCCTTCTCCAGCGTCGTCCTGTCCTGGCAGCAGGAGACGGGTGCCGACCTCGCCAAGGTCAACGTCCACGGCGGCGCGATAGCCCTCGGCCACCCGCTCGGCGCGAGCGGAACCCGCCTGACGACGACCCTGGTGCACGCGATGCGGGAGCGGGGTGCGCGCTACGCGCTGCAGACGATGTGCGAGGCGGGCGGCCTCGCCAACGCGATGATCCTCGAAGGGGTCTGAAGCGGGCGGTCGGTGTTACGACAAACCTGGAGGGCCGCGTCTCCCCGGACGGTGGGAGACGCGGCCCTCGGCTTTTTATGTGATTTGTTCGGTTTATTCGGTGTCGGTCAGTACGCGGACCCCGACGCGCCCAGGGAGCCGGTCGGGTGCCAGACCGTCTTCGTCTCCAGGAACGCCGTCATGCGGTCCAGGCCCGGAGTGGTCGTCCAGTCGTCCACAGGCTGTGGACGCAGGACGCGCTTGAGGTTGTCCGCCGCGGCGATCTCCAGCTCCTTCGCCAGCACGTCGTCCGCGCCGGCCAGGTCGATCGCGTTGACGTCCTGGTGGGCCGCCAGGGGTGCCGCGATCTCCGCCGTACGGCCGGAGAGGACGTTGACGACACCGCCGGGGACGTCGGAGGTGGCCAGCACCTCGCCGAGTGACAGCGCCGGGAGGGGGGACCTCTCGCTCGCGATCACAATCGCCGTGTTGCCGGTCGCGATCACCGGGGCCAGTACCGAGACCAGGCCCAGGAAGCTCGACTCCTGCGGGGCCAGGACCGTCACCACGCCCGTCGGTTCGGGGGAGGAGAGGTTGAAGTACGGGCCTGCCACCGGGTTTCCGCCGCCGACCACCTGGGCGATCTTGTCGGTCCAGCCGGCGTACCAGACCCAGCGGTCGATGGTCGCCTCCACCAGGGCGGCGGCCTTCGACTTCGACAGACCCTCGGCGTCGCCGACCTCGTGGACGAACTGGCCCTTGCGGCCCTCCAGCATCTCGGCGACGCGGTAGAGGATCTGGCCCCGGTTGTACGCCGTCGCGCCGGACCAGCCGCCGAACGCCTTACGGGCGGCGACGACCGCGTCACGGGCGTCCTTGCGGGAGGAGAGCGGCGCGTTCGCCAGCCACTTGCCCTTTGCGTCGGTCACCTCGTACACCCGGCCGCTCTCGGAACGCGGGAACTTCCCGCCGACGTACAGCTTGTAGGTCTTGAAAACAGACAGGCGGTCAGACATCGAGGTACGCCTCCAGGCCGTGGCGACCGCCCTCGCGGCCGAAGCCCGACTCCTTGTAGCCGCCGAACGGCGAGGTGGGGTCGAACTTGTTGAACGTGTTGGACCAGACGACACCGGCCCGGAGCTTGTTGGCCACGGCGAGGATCCGCGAGCCCTTCTCCGTCCAGATGCCCGCCGACAGTCCGTACTGGGTGTTGTTGGCCTTGGCGACGGCCTCGTCCGGGGTGCGGAAGGTGAGGACCGAGAGCACCGGGCCGAAGATCTCGTCCCGGGCGATGGTGTGCGCCTGGGTGACGTTCGTGAACAGCGTCGGGGCGAACCAGTAACCGGCGGACGGGAGTTCGCAGGCCGGCGACCAGCGCTCGGCACCCTCCGCCTCGCCCGCCTCGACCAGCGTGGTGATCCGGGAGAGCTGCTCGGCGGAGTTGATCGCGCCGATGTCCGTGTTCTTGTCCAGCGGGTCGCCGAGGCGCAGCGTGGACAGCCGGCGCTTGAGCGAGTCGAGCAGCTCGTCCTGGATCGACTCCTGGACGAGGAGCCGGGAGCCCGCGCAGCAGACCTGGCCCTGGTTGAAGAAGATGCCGCTGACGATGCCCTCGACGGCCTGGTCGATCGGCGCGTCGTCGAAGACGATGTTGGCGCCCTTGCCGCCCAGTTCCAGGGTGACCTTCTTGCGGGTCCCGGCGACCGTGCGCGCGATCTGCTTGCCGACGGCCGTCGACCCGGTGAACGCGACCTTGTTGACGTCCGGGTGCGCGACCAGCGCCGCGCCCGTGTCGCCGTAGCCGGGAAGGATGTTGACGACGCCCCTGGGCAGGCCCGCCTGGCGGCAGATGTCCGCGAAGAACAGAGCGGAGAGGGGGGTCGTCTCGGCGGGCTTCAGTACGACCGTGTTGCCGGTCGCGAGGGCCGGGGCGATCTTCCACGCCAGCATCAGGAGGGGGAAGTTCCAGGGGATGACCTGGCCGGCGACACCGAGGGGGCGGGGGTTCGCGCCGAAGCCGGCGTGGTCGAGCTTGTCGGCCCAGCCCGCGTAGTAGAAGAAGTGCGCGGCGACCAGGGGGACGTCCGTGTCGCGCGTCTCCTTGATCGGCTTGCCGTTGTCCAGGGTCTCCAGGACCGCCAGCTCGCGGCTGCGCTCCTGGATGATCCGGGCGATGCGGAAGAGGTACTTGGCGCGCTCGGAGCCCGGGAGCGCCGACCACTTCTCGAAGGCCGTGCGGGCCGCCTTCACCGCACGGTCGACGTCCGCCTCGCCCGCCTGGGCGATCTCGGCGAGGACCTCCTCGGTGGAGGGGGACACGGTCTTGAAGACCCTGCCGTCGGCGGCCTCGGTGAACTCGCCGTCGATGAACAGGCCGTAGGAGGGGGCGATGTCGACGACCGAGCGGGACTCGGGGGCCGGGGCGTACTCGAAAAGGGGTGCCATGGTGATCAGTCCACCGTCACGTAGTCGGGGCCGGAGTAGCGGCCGGTGGCCAGCTTCTGACGCTGCATCAGCAGGTCGTTCAGGAGCGAGGAGGCGCCGAAGCGGAACCAGTGGTTGTCGAGCCAGTCCTCGCCCGCGGTCTCGTTGACCAGGACCAGGAACTTCACGGCGTCCTTGGTGGTGCGGATCCCGCCGGCCGGCTTCACGCCCACCTGGACGCCGGTCTGCGCGCGGAAGTCGCGTACGGCCTCCAGCATCAGGAGGGTGTTCGCGGGCGTCGCGTTGACGGCGACCTTGCCGGTCGACGTCTTGATGAAGTCGGCCCCGGCGATCATGCCGAGCCAGCTCGCGCGGCGGATGTTGTCGTAGGTCGACAGCTCGCCCGTCTCGAAGATGACCTTGAGCCGGGCGGACGCCCCGCAGGCCTCCTTCACGGCGGCGATCTCCTCGTACACCTTCAGATAGTCGCCCGCGAGGAACGCGCCGCGGTCGATGACCATGTCGATCTCGTCCGCGCCGGCGGCGACCGCGTCACGTACGTCCGCCAGCTTCACGCCGAGGGCGGCGCGGCCGGCCGGGAAGGCGGTGGCGACGGAGGCGACCTTCACGGTGGTGCCGGCGACGGCCTCCTTCGCGACGGCCACCATGTCGGGGTAGACGCAGACCGCGGCCGTGGCGGGCGCGGTGCGGTCGGTCGGGTCGGGCCGGACCGCCTTGGCGCCGAGCGACCGGACCTTGCCGGGGGTGTCCGCGCCTTCCAGCGTCGTCAGGTCGACCATGGAGATGGCGAGGTCGATGGCGTACGCCTTCGCGGTGGTCTTGATGGAACGTGTGCCGAGGGAGGCGGCGCGGGCCTCGAGGCCGACTGCGTCGACGCCGGGGAGCCCGTGGAGGAAGCGGCGCAGTGTGCTGTCGGACGTGGTCACGTCCTTGAGCGGGGATGCGGGGGCTGCAGTGGTGGGCATGGTCACAAGCCGAGCATATCTACGCGCGTAGCGGCTGTACAGCCCTGGGAAATCCCTGGGAGCGGGTTTGACTCGCCCCCGCCGCCCCTACCCGTCCCATCCCCAGGGGCTCCGCCCCTTCGACCCCGCCAAGGGGCTGCGCCCCCTGGACCCCCCTTCGGCCTGAGCGGCCTCGTCCTCAAACGCCGGACGGGCTGTTGCTGTGCTGGTCGCATGCAGTAAACGGGTGGGTGGGCGGGAAAACACGACCTGGACCGCATCGGCCCCGCCCTCGAGCCGCCGGGGGCATCGGTGCAGAATCGGGGGCATGACGACCCCGGACCATCCGTCGCCCTCGCAGTCTCCCGACCGGGTATTCCGGTCACCCTCGTCCCTGGTGGCCGGCGTGCTGCTGCTCGGGCTCGCGGGCTGGCTCGGGGGTGACGCGCTGATCGCCGGTCACGGGCGGACGCCCTGGCTTGCACTCGCCACGCTCCTCCTCGCCGTACCCCTGGTCATCGCCTTCACCCTCCGGCCCGCCGTGTTCGCCAACGACCACCGGTTGCGCGTACGCAACCCCTTCCGGGTCGTCGTGGCGCCCTGGGGAGCCGTCGAAGGGTTCCGGTCGGGCTTCTCGAACGAGGTCGTCGTCGCGTCCGGAGCCAAGTACCAGCTCTGGGCCGTCCCCGTCTCGCTGCGTGCCCGCAAGCGCGCCAACCGGGCCAAGATGCGCGAGGCCCGCGAGGCCGCCGGCGGCGGGGGACGGATGCCCCTGATCCCGCCCGGTCCGACCCGCGCCCAGAACGACCAGATCATGGACGACCTGGGCCAGCTGTGGGAGGCCCGCGAGAAGGCGGCCACCTCACAGGGCGAGGTCACCGTCAAATGGTCGTACGAGATCATGGCGCCCGCCGCCGCGGGTGCGGTTCTGCTGGCGATTCTGCTCACGGTCGGCTGACCCGGGTGACCTTCCCCGACGGGCCGTTGCGGCTGCCCTCCGCCTCCATACCCGACGGCTGTCAGGACTGGACCACGTCCCGCGCCGCCGACTGGTCGGCCGCGCTCCCGCCGCGCTGGACCTTTCTGCGGGTACGCCGTTCCTTCGCCGCCGGTCTCGCCACCCTGGTGCTGTGCGTCGGCGCCCTCGTCGCGATGGCGGGCGGACTGTGGCCGTTCGTCGCGGCCGGCTTCGCCGTGTACGTGCTGTGGGTGCTCGCCCGGCCCGAACTCGTATGGGTCGGCGCACCCCTCCTGCTGCTCGCCCTCGCCGCCGAGGCCTCCTCGAAGTCATGGGCGCTGACCGGCTTTGGAGTCGTGGTCGTGCTCGGCTCCTGGGCCGTCGTGGCCGTACGCCTGCGGGCGCGCGGTGAGCAGCTCGAACGGGCCCTGGAGGCCGCCGGGGGCGTCGCCGTACCGGTGCCGGGCGCCGAGGCTCCCGTACGACGTGGGCACTGGCTGTTCGTCCTGGGGTTCGCCGTGCTCGGGCTCGGCCTGCTGACCGGGAGCACCGCCGGTTTCTGGGGCGCGGTCCAGGACCAGGAGGGCGCCTGGGTCGTCACCGTCTTCCTGGCCGGCCTCGGCGTGACCGCGCTGGCCTCGGCCCGGCTCGGCCGACAGCGGGCGGGCGCCCTGCGCACGGCTCCCGTGCCCGTACTGCGCGTGCTCGTACGGGACGACGCCCAGGGCAGTACGGAGGTGTACGCCGCCGACGATCCCGCCGCCGAGCGCCCCCTGTTCACCGTCGAACTCACCTCCTTCGACGAGGACGATGAGGAGGAGGACGAGGAGGAGGGCGAGGAGGACAGCGACGGTGGCTATGACGGTGACGGTGACGGTGACGACGAGCTTCGGCGGATGGCGCTCGGGCTCGACGACGACACCCTCGGGCCGGTCCGGGAAGCCGTTCTCTACGGGGCTCCCTTCGACGGTGCCGAGGTTCTCCTCGTCAGCGCCGACGAGGATCCCGAGCAGCCGCCGCTGACGGAGTGGTCGGCGGGGCCGGTCCGGCCGTTGTCGCCGGGCGCGGGGCGCCGACGGGTCGCCAAGCAGCGCGAGCAGGCCGCGGACAGTCTCCAACTGGAGTTGCAGGGGCGGGAGCTGGCCGAGCTGCAGACGGCCGGCGGCCAGGTGCGGCAATGGCGGGCGGGGTGGCTGGACTGGCTGGCCACCGCTTTTCTCGTGCAGTGGGGCCTGTGGCTGGTCTGGGGCTGGTTCGACGAGCCCGGCTTCTCGTCGTGGACGCTGGCGTTCATCCCCCTGCTCGGGCTGTACGGGGCGGTCCGCGTCCCCATGAAGCTCGCCTGGCGCGTCACCGCCGACCGCTCCGGCCTCTGGGTCACCGGGCTGCGCGGCCCCCGGCACGTGCCCTGGGACGACCTCCGTTTCGTACGGCGCCGGTCCCTCGAGCTGAAGATCGACTGGCAGGGCGGCGACTGGACGGTCTCCGCACCCCGCTGGGCCTGGCTCCAGCGCCGCCGGGGGCTCGTCCATCCGTACGACGCCCTGGCCGCCGAACTGACCGCCATGCGCCTCGACGCCGACCTGCGCCCGACCGCCGAGAGCGGCCCGGCGGAACGCGGGCGGCCGATGTGGCCGTCGGCGGCGGTGCTGGCCGTGGTGTGGGTGGTGGCGCTGGTGGCGGCACGCTGAGCCGAGCCGGTGAACGTAGGCCTGACGACAGACTCAGGGCGCGCTCGGCCAGACCAGCAGCATGTACGCGCCGCCGTACGCCGACACTGCCACCGCCGTCGCGAGCGCGATCGCGCGGAAGCGGCGGGACGCGCGGGCCAGATGGACCGCCACGGGCAGCAGCAGGGGGAACGCCGGGACGAGGAAGCGGGCGCGGGGGTAGTAGACCCCGCCGCTGCCCAGGACGATCGCCAGCAGGACGCCCGTGAAGACCAGCAGCGGGAGAGGCTGGCGGTCCCAGACCGACAGGACGAAGAGGCCGGCCGCGCCCAGCAGAACCCCGGTCACCATCACCAGGAACAGTTCGGGCGTCGAGTCGTACATCAGCAGTTCCCGCATCCTGCGCAGGGTCAGCGCGCCCCCGTCCATGTCCTGGCGCCAGAGGCGCTGTACGGCGAAGTAGCCGTCCCAGCGGCCCAGGCGCAGGCCCACCCAGCCGACGTATCCGAGCCACCCGAGCGGGGCCAGGAGGGCAGCCGCCAGGACGCGGGCCGAGCGGTGGCGGCGGAGGGCGAGGAGCGCGGTGAGCGACACCGCGGCGGCCACGGCGACACCGGTGGGGCGGGTCAGTCCGGCGAGGACGGCGAGCGAGGCCGCCCACAGCCATCGGCCCGTGAGCACGGCGTACAGCGACCAGGCCGCCAGCGCGGTGAACAGGGACTCCGTGTAGCCCATCCACTGGACCGCGCCCACCGGGAACGCGGCCCACAGCGCGGCCAGGACGACACCCGTCCGGCGGTCGTACAGGCGTTCCCCGACCGCGAAGACACCCCAGGCGGCGACGAGCGACGCGACGACGGCGAGAGCCAGCCCCGTACTGGCCCGGGTGCCCGGCGTGAGGACGGCCAGCGCCTTGACGAGGGCCGGGTAGAGCGGGAAGAAGGCCAGGCTGCCCGAGTCCTGGACCGAGCCCAGGGTGCGCGGGTAACCGTGGTCGGCGATGCCCAGGTACCAGTCGGCGTCCCACCGGGTGGCCAGGATCGGCCAGACACCGTGGTGCCCCCGGTGCGCCCAGAGGGTGAGGACGACCAGGCCCGTCGCGCGGACCGCCGTGTACGCGAGGAGGGCGGGGGCCGCGCGCCGCAGGGCCGCGAGAGCGTCGCGGACGAGCGGGGCGGTGGTCGCCGAGGTGGACGCGGTCGCCACGGGGGTGGGCGCCGGCCGGGTAACCGTCGAGGACATGAGGCGGCTCCAGTACTGGGCGACGGGTGCGGTACCCGGTCACCGTTTCCCGGAGGGCGGCGGGAGTGGCGGAGCGTGCGTCGGCCGGCGGGCGCAAATCACCCGATGGGGTGCCCCCGGTCGGCGGCACCCCATCGGCGTTCCGTGTTACGTCACGTACGGGTCAGATGCCCGCCGCCGCGGACAGGTCCCGCTTGATCGTCTCCAGCAGGTCCGACGCCTTCGCCCGGGCCGCCGCGAGCTCCGTGTGCGCGGGCACCGGGAGGACGACCTCCAGGTAGCACTTCAGCTTCGGCTCCGTACCGCTGGGGCGGACGATGACCCGGGCCCCGTCGAGCGTGTAGCGCAGGCCGTCCGTGGGCGGGAGCGTCTCCGTGCCCTTGGTGAGGTCCTCGGCCTTCGTGATCGCCAGGCCCGCGAGGTGGGTCGGGGGCTGCTCGCGCAGACGGCTCATGGCGTTCGCGATGACCGACAGGTCCTCGACCCGCACCGAGAGCTGGTCCGTGGCGTGCAGCCCGTGTTCGACCGCGATGTCGTCGAGCAGGTCGAGGAGCGTACGGCCCTCCGCCTTCAGCTCGGAGGCGAGTTCCGTGACGAGGAGCGCGGCCGTGATGCCGTCCTTGTCGCGTACGCCCTCCGGGTCGACGCAGTAGCCGAGGGCCTCCTCGTAGCCGTAGCGCAGGCCCTCGACCCGGGCGATCCACTTGAAGCCGGTCAGGGTCTCCTCGTAGGGGAGGTTCGCCTTCTCGGCGATCCGGCCGAGGAGGGACGAGGAGACGATCGACTCGGCGAACGTGCCGTGTGCTCCGCGCCGGACCAGATGGGTGGCGAGCAGGGCGCCCACCTCGTCGCCGCGCAGCATGCGCCAGTCGCCGGTGGGCGTTCCCTTGTCGGTCAGGGGTACGGCCACCGCGCAGCGGTCCGCGTCCGGGTCGTTCGCGATGATCAGGTCCGGGTTCGTTTCACGGGCCTTCGCGAAGGCGAGGTCCATCGCGCCGGGCTCTTCCGGGTTGGGGAAGGCGACGGTCGGGAAATCCGGGTCGGGGTCGGCCTGTTCGGCGACCAGCTCGGGGGCGGGGAAACCGGCCCGGGCGAAGGCGGCGAGCAGGGTGTCCCGGCCGACGCCGTGCATCGGGGTGTAGACCGTGCGGGCGGTACGCGGGGAGTCGGGGGCGAGCACCGCGTCCGTACGGGCCAGGTAGGCGTCGAGCACGGTGTCGTCGAGGGTCTCCCAGCCGCTGGTGGGGCGGGGCACGTCGGCGAGGGCCTCGACGGCGTCGATCTCGGCGGCGATCTCGGCGTCGGCGGGCGGGACGATCTGGGAGCCGTCGCCCAGGTACACCTTGTAGCCGTTGTCGCGGGGCGGGTTGTGGCTGGCGGTGACCTCCACGCCCGCGACGGCGCCGAGGTGCCTTATGGCGAACGCCAGTACGGGGGTGGGGAGGGGGCGGGGGAGAACCGCTGCCCGGAGTCCGGCGCCGGTCATCACGGCGGCGGTGTCCCGGGCGAAGTCGGCGGACTTGTGGCGGGCGTCGTAGCCGATGACGACGAGGCCGTCCGTCCGGCCCTTCGCCTTGAGGTACGCGGCCAGGCCGGCGGCCGCGCGGATGACGACGGAGCGGTTCATGCGCATGGGGCCGGCGCCGAGTTCGCCGCGTAGGCCTGCGGTGCCGAACTGAAGGGTGCCGGAAAAGCGGGGGGTTAGTTCGGGGAGGTCGTGGGTGGCGATGAGTTCGGCGAGTTCCTCGCGGGTTTCGGGGTCGGGGTCCTCGGCGAGCCACGCCTTGGCCCGGGCGATGAGTTCGTCGTCGTGCACGGGGGGTGCCTCTCGTTGGGGGTCGTGCGTGGGTGCGGGCCCACGATTCTCGCCCCCGCCGCCCCTACCCGTCCCATCCCTGGGGGCTGCGCCCCCAGACCCCCCTTTCGGCCCTGAAGGGGCCTCGTCCTCAAACGCCGGACGGGCTGATCATCAGCCCCTCCGGCGGGTAGGGGCGGCGGGGGCGAGGAAAAGCCGGGCCCTGTCACCCGTACGGCCCTCTCGAAGCTCACCAGCCCCCGCCGTGCGGCCCGGGGCCGCTGCCGCCTGCCCGTGCGCTCGCCGCAGGTGATGTTTGCCCTCTGTCTGTTAGCAAACCTTCACATTCCGGTATCCATCACGTTTCAGGCACGGCGCACGCCAGCCCTTGACGCAGGACCGGACAAGCAGCTCTTATTGCCGCCACGATGTTCGGTCAAGTTGATTTCTGGTCGTTTTAGATCAGCATGGACCCAGCGTAGTCGTGACCTTGCTCCCCGTTTAGGGGGGTCTGTCCCACAGGAGCCACCATGCACTACACCCCCTCCGGTCTCGCCGTCCCCGGGCCGAGCCGCCGCACCCTCCTGCGCGGGATCGGCGGCGCGGCGGCGCTCGGCGCGGCCGCGCCGCTGCTGAGCGCCTGCGGCGACAGCGACTCGGGTTCCGACGCGAAGACGGTCACCCTTGGCTCGAACGCGTCGGACGCGGTCCCGAAGAAGGCGTTCGCCGACATCTACGCGGCGTTCACGAAGAAGACCGGCATCAAGGTCGACGTGAACACGAAGGACCACAACACGTTCCAGGAGCAGATCAACTCCTACCTGCAGGGCACGCCGGACGACGTGTTCACCTGGTTCGCCGGCTACCGCATGCAGTTCTTCGCGGGCAAGGGCCTGGCCAGCCCGATCGACGACGTGTGGCAGAAGATCGGGAGCAACTTCCCCGAGCCGATGAAGCAGCTCAGCAAAGGTGCGGACGGCAAGTACTACTTCGTGCCGCTGTACACGTACCCGTGGGCGATGTTCTACCGGAAGAGTGTCTTCAAGGAGCACGGCTACGAGGTGCCCACCACCTGGGCGCAGTTCATCGCGCTGTGCAAGCAGATGCAGAAGGACGGCCTGGTCCCGATCGCCTTCGGCGACAAGGACGCCTGGCCCGCGCTCGGCACCTTCGACCAGATCAACTTCCGTACCAACGGCTACGACTTCCATGTCGAGCTGATGGCCGGAAAGGCATCCTGGACCGACGCCAAGGTTCGCGCCACCTTCGACAACTGGGCTGAAATCCTCCCCTACAGCCAGGAGGGATCGACCGGTCGCACCTGGCAGGACGCGGCTCAGACGCTCGTCTCGAAGAAGGCCGGCATGTATCTGCTGGGCACCTTCGTGGGCCAGCAGTTCACGAACGCGACCGATCGTGACGACCTCGACTTCTTCGCCTTCCCGGAGATCGACCCCTCCTTCGGGCAGGACACGGTCGAGGCGCCCACCGACGGCTTCATGCTCTCGAAGTCCCCGAAGAACAAGGCCGGTTCCATCCAGCTGCTCGAGTACCTGGGCACTCCGGAGGCCGAGCAGATCTACCTCAAGTCCGACCCGAACGTCGTCGCCGCCTCCACCACCGCCGACACCTCCTCGTACAGCCCGCTGCAGAAGAAGGCGTACGCGATGATCACCGGCGCGAAGAACCTCACCCAGTTCATGGACCGTGACAGCCGCCCGGACTTCACCTCGACGGTGATGCAGCCCGCGCTGCAGAAGTTCATCCGTGACCCCAAGGGCATCGACAGCCTGCTCTCGTCCATCGAGCGCCAGAAGAAGACGATCTTCGCCTCCTCATGAGCAACTCCGAATCGATTCCCGTGATCCCGGGGGCGGCCGACGTGCCGCCTCCGGGCGGTACCCGCACCCCGTCGTCCCCGCAGAGCCGCAAGCCACCGCAGGGCCACCGCCGGCTGCTGACCCGCCGCGACAGGGTCGCCCTGGGCTTCATGGCCGGTCTGCCGACCTTCCTGCACGTCCTGCTCGTGTGGGTGACGGCCTTCGCCTCCATCGCGCTGGCCTTCACCACCTGGGACGGCATCGGCTTCGACTCCATCAAGTGGGTCGGGCTGGACAACTTCCGCGAGCTGTTCAGCAACAACCCGCAGTTCTGGCCGGCCGTCCAGCACAACGTCATCTGGTTCGTCGTACTCATCGCGATCCCGACCCCGCTGGGCCTGTTCCTGGCCGTGCAACTGGACAAGAACATCCGGTTCACCCGGGTCTACCAGACGGCGTTCTTCCTGCCGGTCGTGGTGTCGCTGGCGGTGACCGGGTTCGTGTGGCAGTTGGTCTACAACCCGGACACGGGTCTGATCAACAGTTTGATCGGGGCCAACAAGCCCGGGCACTACATCGACTGGATCGGTGACCCGGACCTCAACCTGTGGGCCGTCCTCGTCGCCGCGTGCTGGCGGCACACCGGCTACATGATGATCCTCTACCTGGCCGGTCTGAAGGGCGTCGACCCGTCGCTGCGCGAGGCTTCCTCGCTCGACGGCGCCAACGAGTGGCAGACGTTCAAGAACGTCATCTTCCCGACCCTGCGGCCCACCAACACCATCGTGCTGGTCGTCACGATCATCGAGGCCCTGCGCGCCTTCGACCTCGTGTACGTCTTCAACGGCGGCGCCCAGGGCACCGAACTGCTGTCGATCCTCGTGACCAACAACATCATCGGCGAGTCCAGCCGTATCGGTTACGGGTCCGCCATCGCCGTCGTCCTGCTGGTGATCTCGCTCGTCGTGATCATCCCGTATCTGATCAGCACCTTCCGGAAGGAGCGGCGGGCATGAGCGCTCCCACCCTGGCCACACGGCGATCCTCGAACGGGCCCGCGCACGCGTCCCTGAAGGGGCGCGCCCCCGTCCGCCCGGCCCGCGTGCTGCTGCACGTCTTCCTCGTCGTCATGTCGCTGGCCTGGCTCGCGCCCCTGCTGTGGGCGATGTTCGCGGCCCTGCGCCCGTACGCCGAGACCAGCGACAAGGGCTATGTCTCCTGGCCCGACAAGCTGAGCTTCGCCAACTTCACGAACGCCTTCACGCAGTCGGACATGCTGCACTACTTCGGGAACACGCTGATCATCGCGGTCCCGGCGGTGCTGCTGACGTTGTTCCTGTCGTCGATGGTCGCCTTCTACGTCAGCCGCTTCGACTTCCGGGTCAACCTGGCCCTGCTGCTGGTGTTCACGGCCGGCAACCTGCTCCCGCAGCAGGTCATCATCACCCCGCTGTACCGCATGTACCTGCTGGTGGACCTGCCGGGGATCACCGCCTCGGGCAAGCTGTACGACTCGGCGCTCGGCCTGGTCCTCATCCACATCGCGTTCCAGTCGGGCTTCTGCGCCTTCGTGCTCGCCAACTACATGCGGATGCTTCCGCACGAGCTGACCGAGGCCGCGCTCGTCGACGGGGCGTCGGTGTGGCGGATGTACTGGCAGATCGTGCTGCCGCTGTGCCGGCCCGCGATGGCGGCCCTGGCCACCCTGCTGTCCATCTGGATCTACAACGACTTCTTCTGGGCGATCGTGCTGATCTCCACCGGCGAGAACATGCCGATCACCTCGGCCCTCAACAACCTCTCCGGCCAGTACTTCACCGACCCCAACCTGGTCGCCGCGGGTGCGCTGCTGACCGCCATCCCCACCCTGATCGTGTACTTCGCGCTGCAGCGGCAGTTCGTCAGCGGTCTGACCCTGGGCGCCAACAAGGGCTGACGCGTCAACAAGGGCTGACGCGTCAACAAGGGCTGACGCGCCAACAAGGGCTGACGCCCGCGTCCAACCAAGTGAATCCGAAGTGGAGTTGTGTCGATGGAGCGCGAACTCGCCGTTCCCGGTATCGCGTACGGGGGCGACTACAACCCCGAGCAGTGGCCCGAGGAGGTGTGGGCCGAGGACATGCGCCTGATGCGTGAGGCCGGGGTCAACCTGGTCAGTGTCGGCATCTTCTCCTGGGCGCTGCTCGAACCGGCCGAGGGCGTCTACGACTTCGCCCGCATGGACCGCCTCCTCGACCTCCTGCACGAGAACGGCATCGCCGCCGACCTCGCGACCCCGACGGCCGCCCCGCCCGCCTGGTTCTTCCGCGCGCACCCCGAGGCCCTCCCCGTGGACAAGGACGGCCGCACCCTCTCCTACGGCAGCCGCCAGACGTTCTGCCCCTCCAGCCCCGCCTACCGCGAGGCCGCCCTGCGGATCGCCGGTGCCCTGGCCGAGCGGTACGCCGACCACCCCGCTGTCGCGATGTGGCACGTCCACAACGAGTACGGCTGCCACAACCCCGCCTGCTACTGCGACGAGAGCGCCGAATCGTTCCGCCGCTGGCTGCGGGCACGCTACGCCGACGACCTGGCCGCCCTGAACCACGCCTGGGGCACCACCTTCTGGAGCCAGTGGTACTACGACTGGGCCGAGATCATCCCGCCCCGGGCGACCGGCGCCGTCCCCAACCCCACCCACCAGCTGGACTGGCGCCGCTTCTGCTCCGACGAGCTGCTGTCGCTGTACAAGGCGGAGCGGGACGTGCTGAGGGCGGCGGCCCCGGGCACCCCGGCCACCACCAACTTCATGGTGATGTACAACTTCGACGCCCTCGACTACTGGCGCTGGGCCCCGGAGCTGGACGTCGTCGCCAACGACCACTACCTCCGCTCGACCGACCCCGAGTCGCACATCGACATCGCGCTCAGCGGCGACCTGATGCGCTCGCTCGCGGGCGGCCCCTGGTTCCTGATGGAGCACTCCACGGGCGCGGTGAACTGGCAGCCGGTCAACAGGGCCAAGACGGCGGGGGAGTTGCGCCGCAACGCCCTCGCCCATGTCGCCCACGGCGCGGACGGCATCGCCTACTTCCAGTGGCGGGCCGCGAAGGCGGGCGCCGAGCAGTGGCACTCGGCGATGCTTCCGCACGCCGGCACCGACAGCCAGATCTGGCAGGACGTCGTCCAACTGGGCGCGGATCTGCGGGCGTTGGCGGAGGTGCGCGGCAGCACGGGCACCGCTTCCGTGGCCATCGTCTGGGACTGGGACGCCCGTTGGGCCCTGGAACTCCCCTCCCAGCCGAACAGCGAACTCCGCTTCCAGGATCTCGTACGGGACTGGTACGAGCCGCTGTGGCGGGCGGGCGTCGCCGTGGACTTCGTACGGCCCGGGGCGGAGCTGGAGGGATACCGGCTGGTACTCGTGCCCAGCCTGTACCTGGCCGACGACGAGGGCGTGTCCAACCTCGTGGGCTTCGCGGAGAGCGGCGGCACGCTGGCCGTCGGCTTCCACAGCGGGGCCGTCGACACCAACTGCCATGTACGGCTGGGGGGTTACCCGGGTGCGTTCCGGGAGGCCCTCGGGGTGCGGGCGGACGAGCTGTTCCCCCTGCTGCCGGGAGAGACGGTCGGGCTGGGTGAAGGCGACGGCACGGGTACGAATGCCGGTACGGGTACGGGGACCCTCTGGTCGGAGCGGCTTCGGCTGGAGGGCCAGGGGACCGAGGCGGTGCTGTCGTACACCGACGGTCCCTTGGCCGGGGTTCCAGCGGTGACGCGCAACTCGGTGGGTGCGGGCACCGGTTGGTATGTGGCGACCCGGCCGGACCCGTCGACGCTGGGTGCGCTGCTCGGGCGGATGTGCGCGGAGGCGGGTGTCGAGGGAGTGCGTGCGACTCCGGAGGGCGTGGAAGCGGTGCTGCGCCGGGGCGCCGACGCGGACTTCCTGTTCCTGATCGACCACGCGGGCGGCGGCGCCGAGGTCACAGTGGCGGAGGGGGCGACCGAACTCCTCACCGGGGAACGGGTGAACGGGGGCGCGGTACGGGTTCCGCCGGGCGGGGTGGCGGTCGTACGGGAGCCGCGTCTCTGACAGTCGGGCGTCGGTAACGTCAACAGGCGTCCTCGTACGCCCTCTTGATGAGGTATCAGGTGACTCGTACTCTGCTCCCCTGGATCGTCGACCAGGGGAGCAGGGTTGGCCACGCCATCTTCCGAGCCGTCCGAGCCCGCCAAGTCGTCGGAGTCGTCCAGGTCGCCGGAGGTCCCGTCCGACGAAGAGGTGCTCCAGGCCGTCGAGCGCTACCTTTCCGGGCGGGGCAACCCCGTACGGCTGGTGGCTCCCGGTACCGCTGAGCTGTCCCGGCAGCCGTTGCTCGAGTTCCGTATCGACCGGCGGTTCGAGGAGCGGCATCCGGGCGTGCCGGAACGGGTGCCCGGGAAGAAGCTGAAGCAGATCGCCAGGCGGCCTTCCTACACCGACCTCGCCACCCATCACGTCCCGGTGCCCGCCGGCTTCCAACCCACACCCCCGGTGCGACTCGTGCTCGCGGGCTCGGTCGCCGAGGGGCCGTGCCCGGACTGCGCGGCGGGGAAAAGGGACTGCGACACCTGCGGCGGAAGCGGCACGCAGGACTGCCCGGACGTCGTGGCGTGCGACGGCTGCGGCGGTGGCAGCGACTCGTGCTGGTCGTGCGGCGGCGGCGGAAGCCGCAGGCGGGGCAGCCGCAAGCCGCCCCCGAACGCGTCGCCGCGAACCGACTGGTGCAGGCGCTGCGCCGCCCCGAAGTCGGCCTGCCCCAAGTGCGTCGGCTTCCAGACGATGACCTGCCCGGTCTGCGACGGGAAACGACGCCGCAAGTGCGAGGCGTGCAACGGCGCGAAACGCGTGCGGCACAAGCCGTGCGAGGGCACCGGCTTCTTCACCACGTTCATCGAGGCACGGATCACCCACCCCGTGGAGTCGGAACAGGAACGGGTCGCGGCGCCTGCCCATCTCCGATTGCTCACCCAGTGGCGTGCGGGCTGGCGCGAGGAGCGCCTGCGCAGGGTCACCGACAAGCTTCCGGCCGACCTGCCGGAAACGCTTCGCGGCCAGGTCGAACGCCAACTGGCGCTCGCGGAGCGGGAGGTGACGCGCCTGGCGACCCTGCGCTATCTGCCCGTCGCCCGCGTCACGGTCGACGCGGATCCGGACTGGGTGTACTTCGCGTTCCCCGAACGGTCGGGGAGCGCCACCCTCAAGGTCGTCCGGCGTCCGGCGAAGCAGCGGGTCCTCCGGCTGGTGGGGATCGCCGCGGCGGCGGTCGTCGTCGCCCTGCTCGTCACATTGCTGGTCCTGTCGGTGACCGGCTGAGGAGGAGGGCGCGGAATGTGCGCGGCGGCCGGCCGGTGAGGCGCTGGACGGTGTCGGTGACCCGGTCCTCCGACCCCTCCGCGATGGCTCGGTCCATGCCGGCCAGCATGGAGGCGAACTCCGGCGGTATCCGGGCCGTGCGGGTGAGGTGGTCGCGCATCTCCTCGTACGACAGTCGGCGGTGCGTCACGGGCCGGCCGGTGACCTCCGTGGTGATCGCGGCGATGTCGTCGTAGCCGAGAGTCTCCGGGCCGGTGATGACGAGGTCGGTGTCGGGGGCGTGTTCGTCGGTCAGGGCGCGCACGGCGACGGCCGCGATGTCGTCGGCGTCGACGAAACCGACCCGGCCGTCGCCGGTCGCGCTCCAGAGGGTGCCGTGTTCACGGATGCCGGCGGCGTGCGCGTGCGAGCCGGTGAAGTTCTGCATGAACCACGAGGGCCGCAGGACCGCCCACTGGTCGAACAGCCCGGGCAGCGCCTGGTGCACCTTTCCCACCGCCGGGCCGCCCTCGGGGATGGCCGAGGAACTCAGCAGCACCGCGCGCCGCACCCCGGCGGCGCGGGCCCGCCGGAGGAACGGCAGCATGACCGCCGCCGGATCGGGGTCGCCCACGGGCGGGACGAGGTAGACGCGGTCGACTCCGTCGAGGGCGGCGGTGTGCGTGGCGGGGTCGTACCAGTCGAACGAGACCCGCGCCGAACCGCGTACGCCCGCCGCTCTGCTCGCGGCCCTGACACGGTGACCGCCGGCCGTCAGTTGCGCGGCGGTGCGACTGCCGGTGGTGCCCGTGGCGCCGATGACGAGAGTGGTGCCGGTGGCGGTCATTAGGCGGTCCCGGTGAAGCCGGTGGCGGGGTCGAGGACCGCGAGCGGGTTCCAGTAGTCGCGGTAGGAGGTGATGAGCCCGTCCCGGAAGGTCACGACGGCGATGTACGTCATGTCGAACGGCCCGCCGGTCCCCACCAGCCGGCCCACGCCCCGCATCTCGACCACGATGACCTGCGGATCGAGGGTCTCGTGGATCGTCAGGTCGGGAAAGTCGTGCAGTTCGATGTGGTCGGGGTACGAGCGCATGTAGTCGGCGACGGCCTCCCTGCCGTCCAGGCGCTTGGGCCAGCCGTCGGGCGCGAAGGGGAACTCCATGACCCCGTCCTCGTCCCACAGGGCGACCCAGGCGGGGATGTCCTTGTCGAGCAGCAGTCGCAGGCTGTGGCGGTAGAGATCCGCCGGTGAAGCGGGTGAAGCGGGTGAAGCGGGTGAAGCCGCTGCGGACATGGGGAACCTCCATCTCGTACGTCTCGGTCGCGTACGTCTCGATCCCGGTACGTCTCATAGAATGCGGACCCGGGGTCCGCTTCGGCGACGATACGGACCCGGGGTCCGTTTATCAACCTGGGCAACCGGAGGACACGTATGCCCGAGCGCAAGCCCCGTGAGGACGCCGTCCGTAACCGGGAGGCCGTTCTGGCGGCCGCCGATGTCCTCTTCGCGCGTTCGGAAGGGGCCGAGGACGTCACGATGGCCGAGGTCGCGGCCGCCGCCGGGGTCGGCAAGGGAACCCTCTTTCGCGCCTTCGGCGACCGCGCCGGGCTGCTCCGCGCCCTGTACGAAGCGCGGCTCGAACCGATCAGGGAGGCCGTCGAAAGCGGACCGCCACCCCTGGGGCCCACCACTCCGCCACGGCTGCGCGTGCCCGCCCTGCTCGACGCCCTCCTGTGCTTCAAGCTCGACAACCGCCGGCTCGCGCTGGCCCTGGAGGAGAGCGGCAGCGGCAGCCCGTACGAGGCGGAGCACTATGGCCGCTGGCACGGCCTGCTCCGGGGCGTACTGGACGAGATCCCAGGTCTGACCGACAACGACTTCACCGCCCACACCCTGCTCGCGGCGGTCCGCGCCGATCTCGTCGAGCACCTGGCCGGACGGGAGGGCGTGCCAAGGGAGAGGATGCGCGCACAGCTGGCGAACCTCACCGCGAGGGTCCTGGGCTCCGCCGCGTGAAGGCCTACCCGAGTGCCTGACTGAGTGCGTTCCTGGGTGCCTGACAGCCTCTACTCAGCACGGAGTTGAGTACGTGCGCTCATACCCCACGGCCCGCCGCGCGGCCAGGATTGGCGCAACGGCGCAGCCAACAGCGCCAGGCCGACCAGCCGAATCTCAGGGGGAAATCTCATGTCGCGTCGTATCGTTCTGGCCGTTGCTTCCGGTGTCGTCGTTCTCGGTGGTGCCGGGGCCTTCGCCCTCGCCTACGCCGGTGAGCAGCCTCCCTCCGTGGCGCACAGCGCCGCCCGTTACACGGCCCCCGCCGGTGACCGCGACGGCTCGCTGACCTTCACCACCGACGTCACGGCGTCCTCCGGCGTCAAGGACGTCAAGGTCCTGGCCTGGCCGGCGAACTCGCCCTTCGCCAAGAAGGGGATCACGGCCAAGGACATGGCCTCCGTGGAGTCGGCCAAGTGCAAGCCGTCCGGCGGCGACACCGTGCGCTGCGTCTACACGGTTCCCGTCACCGGGGCCGACGCGGAGTCGTCCCCGCGTGGCGCGTGGCACGTCGCGGTCCTGGCCACCTCGAAGGACGGCGACTCGAAGCTGCTGACGAAGGCGGCGGACTTCAACGTCGCCTGAACCGCCGCCGCGCCCCGCACGAACCGTTCGTCCTCCCGGCCGACCCACCCCCGGGGCCCCGCCGCCCGCAGTACGACGTCGAGGACTCCCTCGACCCGGGCCGCGTAACTGTGCGAGAACCAGGGCATGTTGGCCTCCACCACGGCCCACTGCTCGTGCCCTCCCCGGTCGGGATCCTGGACGAGGCCGATGTCGACGGTGATCGCGCTCGGCAGGGTGTGCCCCTGCCCGGTGAGGAGGCGGTCCGCGAAGCGGAGTACGTCCGGCTCGTGCACGTCCCCGTCGAGGGGCGCGGGATCGAGCCGCCCGTACACCGCGTACCGGCTGCCCGCCGTCACCCGTCCGTCGAGTACGAACAGGCGGTACTCGACGGCGAACGTGACGATGTCCGACACCAGCACGGGCGTGTCCGGGCCCACGCCGTCGCCCGTACGGGGAAGCCGCGAACCGTCGGCGTACACCGCCGCCGGGAACGACTTGGCGCTGGGCGGCTTGGCGAACACCGGGTGCCCGATCCGCCACGCCTCCGCGAGTGTCGTCAGTCGTACGCGCCGGCCCGTGAACTCCTCCGGCAGCACCGCGAGCCAGTCGTCGGAGGGCTCCAGCAGGGCGAGGTCGAGCACACCGGCGACCCGCTGGTCGTACGCGAGCGGTCCCCCGTACCAGTGCACCGCCTCGGCGGCCGAACGACTCGGGGCGCCTGCCTCGGCGAGCGACCGGACCGTCATCCCCCGGCCGGCCGCCGCCTCCGCGAGCAGCACCGTCGTACTCGTCCGCTGCCCCGAGGTCAGGAACACCGGCGCCCGCCCGTCCCCGTTCACCGCGTCTCCCTCCCCTGCCAACCTCTGCCAACCCCTGCTAGATCGCGCCCGGGGACAGGTACTCCGTCACCCGGCCCACCCCCCAAACCTCACCGATCTTGTGCCGGATGTCGAACAGGTTTGCCGCGTGGACGCCCGCGTCCCGGTCGCCGACCGCCTCCTCGACGACCACCGGGACGAACCCGTGCTGCATGGCGTCCAGCGCCGTGGCCCGTACGCAGCCGCTGGTCGTCAGGCCCGCGATGAGGAGGGTGTCGATGCCGTGGGAGGTGAGATACGTGGACAGGGCGGTGCCGAAGAAGGCGCTCGGGTACTGCTTCGTCACCGTCAGTTCGTCGGCGGCCGGGGCCAGGCCCTCGATGAACTCCGCGTACGGGCTGCCCTCGGCGAACACCCGCAGGCTCGGCACCTTGCGGTAGAAGACGCCTCCGTCGCGGCCGTCGGGGCGCAGCACCACGCGCGTCACGATGACCGGGATCCCGGCCCGGCGGGCGAGGGAGAGCAGCCCTCGCATCGCCTCGGCGGCGCCCTCCGCGCCCGCCCCCGCGTAGAGGGGACAGGCGGGATCGACGTACGCCCGGGCCGGGTCCACGAGGAGCAGGGCGGGGGCGGTGCCGGGGCTCAACTGCCCGCCGAGACCGGCGCGTTCGTAGTCCTCCTCGGCCCGGTCCTGCTCGCCACGAGCGTCCTCGGCCCGATCCTCCCCGGCACCACCGCCCGCTGGGCTCACTCCGAACTCCCCCTCCCCGCCCGGGACTTCATCAGCGGCTGGATGCGGGTCCCGAAGTCCTCCAGGCCCTCCAGGAAGTCGTCGAAGACCAGCATGATGCCCTTGGTGCCGGCCACCCCGGCGACCTCGTCGAGCATCCGCGCCACGCTCTCGTACGAGCCGACCAGCGTGCCCATGTTGAAGTTGACCGCGCCCTCCGGCAGCGCGATCGTGCGGGCCGTCGAGGTGCCCGTGGACGTCGTGTCCGCCTCCGTCTCGCCGGCCATGTAGGCGAGCGCCGCGCGGTCGGCGTTGTCGTGGTAGTCCTGCCACTTGGCCTGGGCCTTTTCGTCGGTCTCGGCCGAGATGATCATGAATAGGGAGAGGGCTCCCACGTCTCTTCCGGTCCGCTGCGCCTCCTCCGCCAGCGTCGCCGTGCTGCCGGACAGCGCGGTCGGGGTGTTGACCCCGCTGCCCAGGATGAAGTTGTACTCGGCGTGCTCTGCGGCGAACTTCATGCCGGTGCCGCTCTGGCCGGCGGCGACGATGTCGATGTGCCCGTTCGCCGGGCGCGGGGAGAGGACGCAGTCGTCCATCTCGTAGAACTCGCCCTTGAAGTTGCTGACGCCGTCGCGCCACAGGTCCTTCATCACGGTGACGTACTCGACGGCGCGCGCGTAGCGGTTGCCGAAGTGGTCGTCGCCGGGCCACAGGCCCATCTGGGCGTACTCGCCGGGGGCCCAGCCGGTCACGATGTTGATGCCGAAGCGGCCGGGGGCGATCGAGTCGACGGTGACCGCCATCCGGGCGACGATCGCCGGGGGCAGGGCCAGGATGGGGGTGGACGCGTAGAGCTTGATGCGGTCCGTGACCGCCGCCAGGCCCGCCATCAGGGTGAAGGACTCCAGGTTGTGGTCCCAGAACTCCGTCTCGCCGCCGAATCCCTTCAGCTTGATCATGGAGAGCGCGAAGTCCAGGTCATGGGCCTCCGCCTTCTGCACGATCGCCTTGTTGAGCTCGAAGCTCGGCATGTACTGGGGCGAACTCTTCGAGATCAGCCAGCCGTTGTTGCCGATGGGGATGAAAACGCCGATGTCCATGCCACTCCTCGGAGAGATCCTCTGGACGGAACCTCAGATATGAAGTCCTCGACAGTCAGTTACGTTCAAAGCTCAACTGTCCTTCAACGCACGGTACATGGCGGCCATGACGGCCGTATGACACACAACCCGCCCCGAACACCCGCAGGTTGACCGCCTGTCGACCGCCCCCGCAGGCGGGTGAAGGTGGCCAGAGGTGATCGTGAGTTTCCTGCAAAGTGTCGCTTGAAGTGCCATTCGAACGGTAAAACTTCAAGTATGAACGCACGGCTGGCACTGCTCGGCTCGGTTGATCACGGAGTCGCCGAGAGCGAGGTCTTCCGCCTGGCTCTCCAGCACTCGGTGGCCGAGTTGGGCGCGCTCGGGGGAACGATTCATCTCCGGGGCCCGATGTCGGCCCTGCGCCTGGTGTCGGCCACCGGATTACCCACCGCGCTGACCGGACCGTGGGAGATCATCGACCAGGAGGGCCCGCTGGCCCCCGCCCGCGCCCTGTACGAGGGCAACCACGCAGGCCGGGGCGTGTGGATACCCGGGGTGGCGGACGACAGCGTCGACCCCACCGTGCCCATCTGCCCCTCCAGCGCTCCCATCCCCGGCAGCGGACTCGCCGCCGTGCCCGTCATCCGCGACGAACGCAGCATCGGCGCCCTCACCGTCATCACCGGCGACCACGGTGAACCGACCTCCGCCCACTGGGAGTTCCTGCGGGAGGTCGTCGCCTGGACCGAGGAACGCATGGAACAGGCGCCCCTGCCCGCCGGTCCCGTGCACTCGGAGATGAGCGGCGACCGGCTGCGCCAGGCACTGAAGGAGGTCCGGGTCGGCTCCTGGGACTGGCACATCGCCACCGGTGAACTGATCTGGGACGAAGCCGCGATGGAGCTGTACGGCACCCGCCCCGAGGAGTACACCGCCCGCGTCGAGAACTGGATGCGCTGCGTCCACCCCGACGACCTGGGCCCCACCCTCGCGCTCGTCGACCGGGCGATCCGCGGCCACTCGGTGTTCGAGGCCGAGTACCGCGTACGGGGCCTGGACGGCACGTACGGCTGGCACCAGGCGCGCGGCCGGGCGACGTACGACGAGAACGGCGAGCCCCTGCGCCTGATCGGCATGGGCTGGGACAGCAACGAGAAGCGCACCGCCCGGGACGCGCTCGGCCGCGCCCTGCGGCACATGAGCGACGGCTTCCTCGCGGTCGACGACAACTGGCGGATCACCTACGCCAACCTCGAGGCCGAACGCACCCTCGGCCTCTCCGAGGAGGAACTGTTCGGACGCGTCCTGTGGGACCTGCCGACCGTACGGCAGCTGCCCGGTCTGGAAAGACGCTGCCGGAAGGCCGCCGCCGAGGACAGACCGGCCGGATTCGACATACGCGTGCCCGGCACCGGACGCCGCTACCACCTGCGGCTGGTGCCGGGCCCCGACGGCCGCACCCTCTACTTCCAGGACGTCACCGAGAAGCGGCGGCACGAGGAGGAGCGGCGGGCCGCCGAACGCGCCGCGTCCGAACGTGCCGCCCGCATAGCGGAGTTGACCGCCGCCCTCGCCAAGGCGACGACCTCGCGGGACGTCGTCGACGCGGTCGGCCGGCGCGTCATGCCGCCGGTCGCCGCCGCCGGCCTGATCGTCCAGACCATCGAGGACGACCACCTCTACACCGTCGGAGCCATCGGCTACACGGACGAGTTCCTCGCCAGGATCGACAACAGCCAACTGACGCACGGCTGGCCCAGCTTCGATGCGATCAGCACCGAGACCCCCGTGTTCTTCTCGTCCCCGGAGGAGTTCGTCGCCCACTATCCCGACCTGGCCGACCTGCCCGAGCTCAGCGGCAAACAGGCGTGGGCGTTCCTGCCGCTGACCGTGTCCGGCCGCACCTTCGGAGTCTGCTCGGTCAGCTGGGACCGCCCGCGCGGCCACACCGAGGAGGAGCGCACCCTCCTCACCACGATCAGCGCCCTCGTCGCCCAGGCCCTGGACCGGGCCCGCCTCTACGACGCCGAGTACAGCCGCTCCCGCGAACTCCAACGGGGCTTGCTGCCACGCGAGTTGCCCGACCTGCCGGCCTGTACGGCCGCCGCCCGCTACCTCCCCGCCGCCCAGGGCATGGGCGTCGGCGGCGACTGGTACGACATCATCCCGCTCTCCGGCGGCCAGGTCGCCCTCGTCGTCGGCGACGTCATGGGCCACGGCCTGCCCCAGGCGGCGACCATGGGCCGGCTGCGCACCGCCGTCCACACGCTCGCCGACCTCGAGCTGCCCCCCGACGAGATCATGAGCCACCTCAACGACATCGTCGGCAACATGGGCGAGGAGTCGTACGCCACCTGCCTGTACGCCCTCTACGACTCGATCACCCAGACCTGCTCCATCACCCGGGCGGGCCATCCCCCGCCGGCGGTCGTCCACCCCGACGGCACGGTGTACTTCCCGGCCCTGACCGCGGACCCACCACTCGGCGCGGCCGAACCCCCTTTCGAGACAGTCGAGTTGCGGATCCCGGAAGGCAGCCTGCTGGTCCTCTACACGGACGGCCTGGTCGAGTCGTCGAAACGGGAGATCGACGAGGGCATGGGGCAACTGGCCCGTCTCCTTCGGGGCGCGTACGAAGCCGGCACGGAAGGCGACCTCGAGGCCCTCTGCGACACGCTCACCACGGGCCTCCTCCCCGCCGAGCAGCCGAGCGCGGACGACGCGGCTCTCCTCGTCGCCCGCCTGCACGCGCTCACCGGCGACCGGGTCGCCTCCTGGCCCCTCCCCGAGGACCCGAGAGCGGCAGGCCAGGCCCGCCGCCACGTCCGCGAACAACTCTCGGCGTGGGGCCTCGACGACCTCACTCCGACCACGGAACTCCTGGCCAGCGAACTGGTCGGCAACGTCGTACGACACGCCAAGGGCCCCGTCCAACTCCGCCTCCTGCACGGCGCGGAACTGATCTGCGAGGTCTTCGACGGCAGCCTGACGATGCCGCGCATCCGCCGGGCGACGGAGACGGACGAGGGCGGCAGGGGCCTGCAACTGATCACCGCGCTGTCACAACGCTGGGGGACGCGGTACACCCCCACGGGGAAGTGCATCTGGACGGAACAGGCACTGCACGCTCCTCCGGAGGGCGGGAGGGGTGGTGACGGTGTGGCGGAGGACGCGCTGGAGTTGATGTTCCTCGGCCCGGGGGAGTTCGAGGACATCGCGGAGTTGAGGGGGCTGGGGGATCTGGGCTGAGGGGGCCCCTGAGGGCGCACCCCTGAGGGCGCAGCCCTAAGGGGCGCGGGGAACTGCGCGACCAACCCCCTCCGGCCCGCACTAAAGGATCATGGGGCCGGAGAGGAGAGGGGGAGCTAGTTCTGGTAAACCCTGTCGGTTCCGGGCCCGCCCGAGAGGGTGTCTCGCCCCGGGCCACCGTAAAGCGTGTCGTTGCCGCTGTTGCCGTAGATCGTGTCGTTGCCCTTCTCCCCGTACAACCGGTCGTTCCCCCTGCCGCCACGGAGAAGGTCGTTACCCCCCTTCCCGTACACCACGTCGTTGCCGTCCCCACCATCGAGAAGGTCGTAATCCCCGGGAACCCTGTTGTCCACGCCGATGATCTTGTCGTTCCCGGCCTCGCCCCAGCACGCGCCCCCGCAGCCGGTCATGACGTCGTTCCCGGCGCCGCCGCGCGCTCCGTTGCCAAATTGGCCGTCTCCGCCGACCGTGCGGTCGTTCCCGTCCTGCCCGTAGAGCGTCGACGCACTGTTGCCGTACAGAGTGTCGTTGCCCTTGCCCCCGAAGATCGTGACGTAGACGTCGTTGGCGGCGGGGATCGTCACGGTGTCATTGCCGTCGCCCAGATCGATGTAGTACATGTCGGTGAAGTCGGTTCCCACCGGGATGTGGACGGCACAGCGGGCGACCGTGCGATCCGCCGGCGAGGGATACACGCACTCGTAGTCCTCCGCCGCGCTGGGGGCGATGGTGATGGGGGCGCGGTCGCGGAAGGTGAGGATGTAGTAGGCGTCGTTCCCGCCGTCGCGGGACTCGAACACGCTCGTGACGGACAGCCGGCTCACCTGGCCGGGGTTGCCCACGTACCGGAGGTCGTTGGCCGCGTCGACGAGCGTACCCGCGCTCGGCGTGGCCGCCTGGGCGGTCGAAGCGGTGAGCGCGGCCGCGCCGAGGGCGCAGGTGAGGGCGAGAGCGGTGGTTGTGGCGGTGGCGATCTTTCGGTGTGTACGCATGCCGAACAGCCCCTTCGCGGGTGTGGT
Source organism: Streptomyces sp. NPDC047042 (assembly GCF_040644035.1). NCBI lineage: Bacteria > Bacillati > Actinomycetota > Actinomycetes > Kitasatosporales > Streptomycetaceae > Streptomyces > Streptomyces sp. NPDC047042. The sequence goes on from NZ_JBEYVP010000007.1 coordinate 306,154, forward strand.
GCCGTGGGTTCTGATTACCCGTTAGACAGCGGACCGGGGGCTTGGGTTGTACCGAAAATCCGATTTCACGACCAATCACACCGGAATGATCAAGAATCACGGGGAATTACAACGAATCACGGGGAATCGCGCTGAATCACGGGTTCCGCAGCGAACCCGCACCCCCGTTCGACCCTCTGTAGAAGAAGGGGGAGGAGGAACGAGCGGAAGGGACCGGAAGAGAACGTGCCGGGCATGGGCCAGCGGACGCACCTCGTACTGCTCACCGCCTGGACGATCCTGTGGTTCGCCCTGGTCGAGCCGCACGGCGGCTTCTCCTGGCACTATCTGCGCACCGGCGGGGAGCTGATCTACGAGCGCCCGGGCAGCCCCGACGGCGGACTGAACCTCTACGCCCACCACCCCGAACTCCAGATGGGCCCCGTCAGCTTCCTCGCGGCGGGCCTGCTGAACCCTTTCCCCGAGCACGTCAGCCAGTTCCTGGCAGCCGCCGCGATGTCTCTCCTCGGCTTGGTGATCCTGGTGGTGGCCGGCCGCAGCGCCGCCCAGTACTTCCTGGGCACCGGCACCAACCACCAGCGGCTGCGCCAACGCGTACTGATCGCGGGCCTCGCCTTCATCCCGATGTGGATCGAGGTCGCGGTCCGCTTCGGCCACCTCGACGATGTCCTGGCCCTCTTCTTCACGGCTCTGGCGGTACGTTCCCTCACCCGCGGCGACGCGGCGACGACCGGCATCCTCCTCGCCCTCGCCGTCGACTCGAAGCCGACGGCAGTCGCCTTCCTCCCGCTCCTGCTCGCCCTGCCGAGACACCAGTGGCTGAGGGCGGGCCTGTGGTGCGTGGGCCTGGTCGCGATCGTCTGGCTTCCCTTCTTCCTGGGCGCCCCGCACTCGTTCGCAGCCGCCGAGTTCGTCATCCCCAACCAGCCGGCGTCCGCCCTGCGCCGCCTCGGGGTGGGCGACCCGGTGACCCCACCCTGGGTACGCCCCGCGCAGGCCGTCGCGGGAGTGGCCCTGGGCTGCGTGGCGGTGTGGCGCGGACGCTGGCCGGCGGTCGTCCTGATCGGCGCCAACGTCCGCATAGCCCTGGACCCCAGCGTCTACACGTACTACACGGCGTCGGTCCTGCTGGGCACCCTGCTGTGGGACGTAGTCGGCCAACGCCGCCTGGTGCCATGGTGGAGCTGGATAGCCCTGATCAGCCTGTACGGCAGCGTCTTCGCGGTCCAGGACGACGCGGCGCGCGGTTCGGTCCGCCTGGGCTTCGTGGCGGTGTCGACGGCGTACGTGCTGTTCTGGCCGGTACGGGATCGGCGGCGCAGGCGGTCGGTGGTTGCGCCGGGGGCGGCGCCTCAGGTCGCCGGCTGATTCGAGGCCCGGCGACTCTGGGGCTTCGGCGGGGAGAAGGCAACTGCCGTCCAGGTGTGGGCGCGGTCGCGCGGGCCGGGGTTCAGGTGATGAATACCAGCACAACCCACATGACGATGGAGAGAGAGGGCAACCCGTAGACGATGCAGGGCAGTGCGCTGAGACCACGCTGTCGGCACGTGCGGTCTGTTTCAGCGAAGTCTGGAAGCCGAGCAGCTACTCGGCGTTGCAAAGAGAGATCGTAGAGCAGGTGGCGGTGGCCAACGTAAAGCCAAGTGAGGGTGAGCGCGATGCCAAAAGCGCACATGACTCTGGCGGCATTTTCTCGCCCACTTGCACTGGCCGTCGCACTGTAGGCCACAGCAAGGAGTGATTGTGCGAGGAGGAACAGATTCCCCCGCTGGAAAAGCATGCTGTCTTCGTGGATTTTGTGCGCCCACAATCGTTCATTGATCGCAGCACGTTCCGCGGGGTCCTCGTCAGGAGCTGCATCTGCCATGCCGAGGGTGCTACCCGGCGACTTTCGGAACTAACGCTTCCAGCGTAGTTACCTGCTAGATGCACTTGGCCTGTGAATGCGCGCGGAACCCGTCAACCCGCCTAATTATTTTATTGAACTTTATCCTCTCTTGACGCAAGGGCACAAAACTGCGCTACAGCCCCTGCATTATCTCGTCCCCCTGTACGCTAAAAGGCGGCCCCAGCAGCCACCCGCGAGCGCTCCCGGGCCGTCGTCCTCGGGGGTTGTGGCTGTGCAGCGGCGCAGCGCGTCATCATGAGGCATGGGGATTGATCTGGAGCTGCACTCGTCACGTCCGGCACGCAACAACTGGCGCAAGTCCCGCGCAACACTCCTGCGGAGCTCTTTCGGGCATGGTGACGCGCTGGCCGATGCACTCGGCTCGCTCCAATTCCGCGGAGTATCGGGGAGGCTCACAGCCGTCGATCCGTACGGGGACACGCTGATGAACGAGCAGGAGGCCGCGGCCGCCCTCCATGAGATCCACAACTTGAGGCGGAGTTGCACTGTCGAGCGTCACCTCGCGGCGCTGGACGATCTCACGGCGATGCTGGAACAGTGCGCGGCTACCCCAGGCAGCTACTTGTGGTTCGCGGGCGACTAAGCTCCCGCCAGCTTGCCGTCCGTGTCCAACTGTGTGACAACGTCGAAGGACAGCGGCGGACAACGGCGCCCATCTGCCGACCATCGCGAACAGGTGAGAGGCATGCCGCTCCAAGGCCAGCCGCCCACCCGAGTTGCTTCGGGACGAAGAGGTCGTGGGTCAATTCCACCCCCCACTCAGAAGTACTACGTCGGAGCCACCTAGACCACACGATCATCGCCGTCGTAGACGCTGTTGAGCGGCTACGGTGGGAGCGGTACGTCAAGCAGCGTCTGCCGGGGGCGAACTGCAAGGTGGCGACAGAGCTTGGGGGGCGGGGTGCAGCCGGACGACGGACTAGGTGTCGGTCTCAGCCCAAGGGAAGTGGCCGCCCTCCTGCTGGACAAGATTCGTCAGGGCAACGGCTATGCCCGCGGCAAGAAAAAGCGGTTCGGTCGAAGCGCCTCGGCCATCAAGGTGGCGACACTTGTACTGTCCGCTGCATCCACCGTCATCCTGGGCCTGCAGAATCTCAACGCGTGGGCTGGTCTGGCCTTGGCGTGCATGGCATTGGTTACGTTGCTAGGAGCCGTTGAGCCGTTCTTTACTCAGGTTGAATTGGCGATGTCCGGTTCGTCGATCAACTCGTCGAGGCTCAGACCAGTGGTCGGTAAGCAGCCGGCGATCAGGTGCGGCCGGTACTGGATCTTCTTCAGCTTCCGCTTGATGACCCGGGTCAGGTGTGTAAGGTCGGCGGCGGCGAAGTCGGCCAGTGCCCTCTTGAGCAGGCTCCAGATGCCTTCCTGCGGATTGAGTTCTGGCGCGTACGGCGGCAGGTGGAAGATGGCCAGCCAGTCCTTGTGCTCCGATTAGAAGTCGAAGAGCTCCTGCTGCAGGTGCACATTGAGGTTGTCTCACACCCAGACCACCGGGGTGCCGAGTTGCAGGTGCACCATGCGGATGAAGTCCCGGTAGTCGCGCCAGGTGAAGGTCTTCGGCTCGCCCCTGCGGCCGCGGTGGACGTGCAGCTTGTAGAACATCCGCGGACGGTGCCCGGGCCGGAAGCACACCGCGC